>JAJXYT010000157.1 GCA_021780375.1 bacterium
CGATTCGGGTTGGCACGGCCGGGCCGCAGGACAGAATGGTACCGTGATTGACGACGGTACCGACAATGGCGCCGCACCCGGCCAGCGTGGCGTTAGAGGAAATCACCAATCCATTGGCAAAGGAATGAGTGCCGCCGTTCATGTAGAAGAGCGCCGGGGTGACACCGTCACCAACCACAAAAGGACTGCCATTGGCGACCACGGTGCCTGCGGATGCCAGTGTGCCCCCGAGAAATACAAATTGCCCGGTGGCATTGGTGAGCGCGAGATTGCTGACGGTCAAGGAACCACCGCTCATGATCACCTGTCCGGTGGAACCCAGAGCACTGCCTGCAGCCAGTGTCGATGAGAGCACCAATGTGCCACCGGCCATCGTTAGACTGCCGGTAGCGGTGTTGGTGTTGTCAGCGGCGACCAGCAGATTTTTGGCTGAGATGGCGCCATTTGACTGAATCATGGTCCCATTCCCGTCTTCTCCGACATGGATGGTTTGCCCAACGGCTTGCAGTTCGCCGCCAAGAACAAACACTGTGCCAGTGGACCCGCTCAGGCGCGCGATGGACACGTCGCCGGCCGCCTGGATCAAACCGTTGTTCTGAAGAATGAGCGTCCCGACGGCCAGCGGGCCATGGCCTACATCCACATTTGTGAGCAACACGGTGGCATTGGAAACCGTCAACCAGCCGATGCCGGAGTCACCGACCCGAGCGCCTTCGTAGGGCGCGACCAATTGCCCTCCCAGCACGGACATCGTACCGGTGGTTTGGGGATTGCGCCCGACGCTCAACAGCGAGCTCACATTCAGCAGGCCGCCGTTCTGGTTCAGGCTGCCCGAAGAATTGGTCAGACCACCGACCGTGACCGTGCCGGCCGAAACCTGGCCGGAATTGATGTTGAAAGTGCCGCTGGTTACGCGGCCAACCCGGGCCGTGACGGTGGTGTCGCCGAAATCAACGGATCCGCCGTCGAGCGTGAGCTGCCCGTCAAGGTCCACGTGGGAGTTGGTCAGTTGAAAGACCAGGGCGGAATTGGTCAACAGCAGCGCCGCGCCATCTTTCATCATCAATCCGGTCTGGATAATGAGCGGATTGTTTGTGCCCGCATTATTCAGCAGCAGCGTGTTGGTCGCGCCGGGCAGGGCGTTGATCGTCAGCATTTGCACGGTCAGGTTGGTGGCCGGGGTGGCTGCGTCGATGGTGATCGTCTTGGTACCCGCGTTAGTGATTTGAATGAAGGCCGTGTCATCCGGCGGCGTCCCGCCGCTCCAATTTGTTCCGTCGCTCCAGAAGCCACTGACGGGGCTGACCCAGGCTTTTTCCGCATGCGCCGACAGGGTTAAAAGGGTTCCAGCCAGGATGAGCGGCTTGATTCCTGCCGCGAACAAACGCTGATTGGATGCCGAGCGCAGGACTGTCTCGAGCCTAAAAACAATTTGTGCAAACATACGCTTATACTTCAGTTGGCAGATTTGATTGAGACGAGCATCCTGGTTGGTCGATTCCTTGGCGTCTCGTCAGTGCCAAATGTAGCATTGACGGACGTACTTCTCAAGACCCGGAATCACTGCCGGCCTGCGTGCGTGGCGGGTTGAATCCCGGGTCGCCACGGGCTATTAAGCATTTAACGTCCACGACCAGAGAGTCTTATGATTCACGCCGGTTGCGACAATGGGGTGGACACCCTTTGGCACAACCGCGGTCAAGACCGGAATATTCTTTGCACGCGGCGGACACATGTGCCAAAGTGAAACCATCGAAAGAATATGCACTATCTATGCGTTCGATAATTGCGGCTTGATTTGAACGCCGGCGCATGAAAACGGTTTAGAAAGGGTAAGTAAGCGACTCGACATGAAAGGAGGTCAGACACGATGTTACCCGGCCCCTCCCGCCGGCAGGGGTGTGGTGTGCTTCAGCCCCGCCCGGAACGTCCGTGACGGTTTCACGCTGGTCGAATTATTGGTCGTGATAGCGATTATTTCCGTCCTGGCGGCGCTGCTCTTGCCGGCGTTGAGCATGGCCAAGGAACAGGCCCAATCCATCCGCTGCCTCGGCAATCTCAAACAGATTGGTTTGGCCCTGCGCATGTATTCGGACGATTGCCAGGACCGGCTTATCCCGGCCGAATATAATACACAAAAAGGAGCCACGGTGGCCGACGGCTGGCCGACCCTGCTGCTGAATCGCGCTTATCTGCCGGCGCCGAAGTCCACGAGCTATAATACCGTCGCGAATGCGGGGTCCGTGTTTTGCTGCCCTTCGGGGTTGCCGAAAGTGTATTCCTCCAATCCGACGTCCCGCAGCGATCCCGAGGGTGCAAAGGCCTGGCCATTCATTTCCACCAGCACCGGCCATAAATTCTTTGTGGATTGCTGGTATGGAATCAATGGCACCACCGGCACGCCCAAGGTGTGGCCGTTTACCCGCGTGCCGCTGGACAACCGCCAGACCGTCGTCAATCGCTATTCCATTGTCTCCCGTACGCCGCGTCTGGCAGCGGTGTTCGACGGGTTCTGGATATTGAACGGTAAAGATGAACGCGTGAACGCCCGACATAATCATCGCACTCGCACCAACATCCTTTTCTTTGACGACAGCGCCAGCAGTTTCGACACCTACCGGTTGCCCGGCGTCAAACCACGGTCATTCCCCGGTCCCAGTCCCAATTCGGTTATGGAGAATGTCCAGTGGCGAATGGACGGTTCATAGTGTCGTTTCGAGTCGCATGCCAAACAAACCATCATCCCAACCAACGATTCGGCCCGGAGGAACGAACCAAACGTTGACCGTGCTGATCGCGGTGCTGGTAATCCTGGTCAGCGGCTTTTGGATTTGGCGGACCCAATTTGCGGGCACGGCGAATAACGAGGCGCTTCACCAGGCCGTCGGGCGGGTTTTGGCCGAGCAAACGGCGCAGGTGGTCGGCCCGACTGGCAAGATCGTCATTGTGTCAATGGCTTCTGGCCATTCTCCGGAACTCAAAGTGCAAGTGAAGACCTTTGAAAAGGAACTGAAAGGGCTCGGCCACGTTACCATCAGGGACTGGGTTGTTCTCGATCCGGGCGACAACCCGAAGTATCGGCCCGGTTCGGGCCTTTCCGCCAAGAGATTTCTCAAAATTGCCCGCAAACACCCGGGAGTGGACGCCTTTGTTTCCTTTATTGGCGCGCCCCAAATGACAGACGCGGAATTGGCCGAGTTGAATCCGGCCCCGAAACTGATTGCTGAAACCCATTCGCCCGAAAAGTTGACCAACCTGTTTGCGCGCAAAATTCTGGTCGCCGCCGTTGTGCCGAGGTTTCAATTTCCCGCCCCGGGTCCGAAAAAGCCGCAAACCGGCCAGCAATGGTTTGATCGCTATTACCAGGTCCTGGAATCCAATTCCACTATTCCGAAACCGGACGACAACCCTTAGGCGACCGTGGAGCAACCATGGTTGTGGGTATGAACAACTCCCTTTCCAGTGAAAACCTGCGGCTGGTTTTCTGGTCGTCCCAGCGGTATTTAAGATTTACGGTGGGCGTTATATCATTTAAGATTGGCGTGCGGTTGAAATTGTCAATCGCAAATCATAAATGACCGGAGCGTAGCTCAGCTTGGTAGAGCACCAGCTTTGGGAGCTGGCTGTCGCAGGTTCGAATCCTGTCGCTCCGACCATTTTCTTTTCCTCGCCTGGCGCGAAGGCTTCGCAAGGTTGTTCCCCGCTCGGAGCTGGCGAAAATTTTGTTCTCTGCGCAAAAGGAAACAGAATTCACGCCAGGTCGGATGCCGCCCATTTTTTTATTTTCTGCCCAACCCCTTGTAAATCCGGCGATTGTTTGATTTCGATTCCGGATTTTCCCCGGCTGGCATCGCCGTTGCTAAACGCGCGTGAGCCAATCGCAGCCTTGGACAGAAGCATACTATACGGGCCCGTGGATTGCGGCCGGAAGCTGAGCGGCGCCGGAGCGCCGGGCGCGCCGATTGGCCGGGACAGGCGCAGTTCAAACATACTATGAACCAACTATGAAGAAAATTGAAGCGATCATCAAACCATTCAAACTCGAAGAGGTCAAAGACGCCCTCGGCGAAATCGGCATCGAAGGCATGACCGTGAGCGAGGTCAAGGGGTTTGGCCGTCAGAAGGGCCACACCGAAATCTATCGCGGCAGCGAGTACACCGTGGATTTTCTGCCGAAGATCAAAATCGAACTGGTGGTGGCCGACAACCAGGCCGACGCCGCCGTGGGCGCCATTGTCAAGGCGGCCAAGACCGGGAAGATCGGCGACGGCAAGGTCTTCGTGGCGGGCATCGAACAGGCCGTGCGCATTCGGACCGAAGAGAAAGGCGACGCGGCTGTTTAAGCAACCAACAATTTAAACCTTATAAGAACTAAACCATGAAACAATATTTATTGACACTCGCTTTGATTGCCACCGCCGCGTTCGGCGCTTTTTCGTCGCGCGCGGACGACACCAATGCGGCGGCGATGGCGGCCACCAACGCCCCGGCGGCGGCGCCGGCGGCATTGCCGGCGGCTTCGCTGGACCAACGCGTTTCCGCAATTGAAGCCTACTTCCAAAACGGCGACCCGACGGCTTCCCTAAAGGATACCAACGGTAACATTGTGGTTTCGGATCCCATCATCAACACCGGTTTGACGAACAGCATCGGCGGCAATGCTGCTTATCCTGGCGCCGGGCATAACGGCTGGCTCATGACCAGCACGGCACTGGTGTTGTTCATGACGCTGCCCGGTTTGGCGCTGTTCTACGGCGGTCTCGTCCGCAAAAAGAACGTGCTCTCGGTGTTGGCGCAATGCTTCCTGATTACCGGTTTGGTGACCATCCTCTACGTCATCTGCGGTTACGGTATGATCTTTGGCGGCACCGGCGCGGCAGACAAGGAAGACCTGATTAAGGGCATCGTTGGCAGTCCAAAAATTTGTTGGATGATGTCCAATGTCACTTCTGCGCCGAACCCGAATTATTCCTATTGGGTCTCGGAAAATGTGTTTGCGATGTTCCAGATGATGTTCGCCATCATTACCCCGGCGCTCATTATCGGTTCCATTGCGGAACGCATGAAATTCTCGGCCATCTTCATCTTTATGACGCTGTGGATGTTGCTGGTGTACTTCACGCAAGGCCACATGGTCTGGGGCGTCAACGGCATGATGAATGGCTGCTGGAACCCGAACGCGGCGATTAAAGGTCTGGACTTTGCCGGCGGCACGGTCGTGCACATGTCATCCGGTTGGTCGGGTCTGGTGCTGTGCATCATTCTCGGCAAGCGCCTGGGCTTCGGGAAGGAAAACTTCTCGCCGCACAGCCTGGTGCTCACTTACATCGGGGCTTCCATGTTGTGGGTCGGCTGGTATGGTTTCAACGCCGGCAGCGCAGTGGCGGCTGACGTAATCTCATCCAACGCCTTCACGACAACGACGATTGCCACGGCGATCGGCTCCTTCGTCTGGCCGATGTGGGACTGGATTGTCAAAGGCAAACCGACTGTACTGGGCTTTTGTTCCGGCGCGGTGGCGGGCCTGGTGCTCATCACCCCGGCTTGCGGTTACGTGTTGCCCTCGGGCGCCATCTGGATTGGCATTGCGGCGGGCACCATTCCGTGGTTCTTCTGCTACAAGGTCAAAGCTTGGCTCGGCATGGACGACGCCTTGGATGCCTGGAGCGTCCACGGTATCGGGGGCCTGTGCGGCGCCATCATGACCGGCATGTTCGCCCGGCAGGCCGCCAACCCGAACCTGGCGATCAACCTCAAGGCTTATGTGACGGATCACATTTTCCAGCCGCAATTGTGGGAGCAAGTGAAAACGGTCATCGTATCCCTGGCGCTCTTTATTGTCGGCACCATTGTGATTGCCTACATCACCAAGGCGCTGGTAGGCCTGCGTCCGACCGAGGAAGTTGAAGTCCAGGGCCTGGATATCAACGAACACGGCGAAGAGGGCTATGTTGGTTGATTAAAAAAAGTCTCGACGCTGCGCCGGTTGTTGGCGAAAGTCACCGCCGGCGCAGCTTTCGATTCTGTCTGCACTAAACGATAAACAAACAAAATTCACATCCAAACTATGGCAACTCCCAAGAGCGTATTAGAACTGGCTAAAAAGGCCGGCGCGAAAATGGTGGACATCAAGTTCGTGGACACCTTCGGCACCTGGCAACACTTCACTTCACCCATCAACGAACTGACCGAGGAAACCTTTGCGGAAGGCATCGGTTTCGACGGTTCCTCCATCCGCGGCTGGAAAAGCATCGAAGCGTCCGACATGCTGGCGATGCCCGACCCGGAAACTGCGTTTATTGATCCTTTTTGTGCCGTGACGACCTTGAGTCTCACCTGCACCATCGCTGAAACCGGCACGCTGGAACCTTACAGCCGCGACCCGCGCGGCATCGCGCAGAAGGCGGAGAAATTTCTCATCTCCACCGGTCTGGGTGACCAGGCCTTTATTGGCCCGGAAGCCGAATTTTTCATTTTCGACAACGTCCAGTTCGATTCCAAGAGCAACGGCACGTTTTACTCCATTGATTCCGAAGAAGCCATTTGGAACACCGGTCGCGACGAAATGCCCAACCTCGGCTACAAAATCCGCCACAAGGAAGGTTACTTTCCCGTCGCCCCCGCCGACACGCAACAGGACATCCGCACCGAAATGGTGCTGACGATGAAAGAGTTGGGCGTGGACGTGGAGAAGCAGCATCACGAAGTGGCCACGGCCGGCCAGGCCGAAATTGATTATCGGTTCAGCACGCTGGTGACGGCCGCCGACTGGATGATGATCTATAAATACGTTGTCAAAAACATCGCTCGCAAGCACGGCAAGACCGCCTGTTTCATGCCCAAACCGCTCTTCGGCGACAACGGGTCCGGCATGCACACCCATCAATCTTTGTGGAAAAAGGGCAAACCGCTCTTCGCCGGCAAGGAATACGGCGGCTTGAGCGAAATGGCCCTCTACTACGCCGGCGGATTGCTCAAACATGCCAAGGCCCTGTGCGCCATCTGCAATCCGACCACGAACAGTTACAAGCGCCTGGTGCCGGGCTACGAAGCGCCAGTCAACCTGGCCTACAGCGCGCGCAACCGCAGCGCCGCCGTCCGCATTCCGACTTACAGCGAGAGTCCAAAGGCCAAACGCCTCGAATATCGCCCGCCGGACCCGGCCGCGAACCCGTATCTCGCCTTTGCCGCGCTGCTCATGGCCGGGCTCGACGGTGTCCAGAATAAAATCAAACCGGGGGAGCCACTCGACAAGAACATCTACGAACTGCCGCCCGAGGAACTGAAGAAAGTACCGAATGTGGCCGGCAGCCTCAGCGAAGCGCTCGATTGCCTGGAGAAGGACCATGCCTTCCTGCTCAAAGGCGACGTCTTCACCGAGGACTTCATTGACATGTGGATCAGCAGCAAGCGCAAGGAACACGACGCTATCCGCTTGCGTCCGCATCCGTACGAATTCTTCATGTATTACGACGTGTAAACCGTCAACCCGGGTGGAGGGACTGGGGAGCAACGGCGCGGACGAAAGTTCGCGCCGTTTTTGTTTGGAACGCGGCTTGTCCCAAGCCGCAGCACTTCTAAAACATCAGCGGCCTGGACTCAGAAGCGAAGGCGTCACGACGCTGCAACGGATCAAAGCCGGTTTAAGGAAATCCGCGGCTCATTGAAGCAGCCGGTTGCTGATGTCGCGCCTTGTCAAACCCTGGCTCGCCTCATTCGATTGGGAGATTGTCACTGAAATCAATCGTGGACTTTGCAGGCAGAAGGGCGCTCTCCACAAGCCAACCACCGACGGTCATTTGCCCGCCCTCATCCTGGCCTTCTCCCCCGGGAGAAGGAACAGCTATTGGCCGTTTCTGATTTTGCGACTGATCATCCGGCAAATCCCGTTGCACGCATTTTCAAGAAAGTGGCAAATGATTCTCCCTCTCCTCGGGGAGAGGGCCGGGGTGAGCGCGGGCAACCAATTCTATTTCAATTTCTCCGCCAGTTCTTCGCCCAGCGCCGTCGCCTCGGCGATGGGGTGTTTCCCTTCCGTGCGATGCGCCGGCCCATGATGGAAGGAAACGGCGCGCATGAAGATTTTGTCGCCGGTCACTTCGGCATACGCGGCCACCGGACTCTGGCAGCCGCCGCCCATGGCGTGAAGAAACGCCCGTTCCGCCGTCACGCAATGAAACGTGTTGAAATGATTCAGCCGCTCGCAGATTTTGGCGATGCGCTCGTCGTCCGCGCGGATTTCAATGCCGATGGCGCCTTGTCCGACGCACGGCAGCATCACGTCCACATCCAGAACCGTCGCCAGCAAACCGTCTGGCACCGCGTCGCCAATGAGCTGTCCGTCCGGTTTGATTTCGAAATTCAAACGCGTGATGCCCGCGTGGGCGAGCACGGTCGCATCCAGCTCGCCGCGCTCGGCAACTTTCTGCATCCGGGTGGAAACGTTGCCGCGGATTTCCACGACGTTCAAATCCGGCCGCGCCGTTAGCAATTGTTCCTTCCGTCGCGTGCTGCTGGTGGCAATGGTTGCTTTCGCGGGGAAATCTTGCAGCTTCAGATGCGGCCGGAAACCACGCAAGGCGTCCTGGCCCGGCGCCCAGTCGGCGGAACCAGTGTCTGCCGCGCGGGTTTTGATAAATTCGGCATCGCGATAAATCAACACGTCGCGCACATCGGCGCGTTTGGGGGTGGCGGCGAGCATTAGGCCGGCGGGCAAATCTGTCGGCAAATCCTTCAGGCTGTGCACGGCGAGGTCGGCCTGGCCTTTGATGAGCGCGACTTCGAGCTCCTTCGTAAACAAACCCTTCGGCAGGGCATCACCTTTTTTGGCCATGGAAGCCTTTTGCAGCTTGTCGCCGGTGGTTTTGATGATTTTCAACTCGAACCGCAATTTGGGAAACGCCTCGCGGCACTGCGCGGCCATCAAGTTGGCCTGCGCCAGCGCGAGGGCGCTGCCGCGGGTGGCGATGATGATGGGGCGTTCAGCAGCCATGTGATAATTAACCACGGATGGACACAGATAAACACGGATAAAAGAAAAACATAATCAACCTGTTTTCAAGCCGAACCTGTCACTGTCTTAAATCCGTGTTTATCCGTGTCCATCCGTGGTTGATATTTGTTAAAATCGAGCAGCGGTTTCACTTTTTCGGCGATGATTTGCTCGCACCGCGCGATTTCGTCCCGGCGTTGCTTCAAGTAATCGTCGGCGACGGCCTGCAGATCATCAATGTTATAGAGATAGACGTTCTCCAGAAAATTCACTTCGGGATCCACATCCCGCGGCACCGCGATATCAATGAGCAGGAGCGGGCGTTGTTGGCGCGCCTTCATCAGCGGTTCGAGCCTCGCCCGATCCAGAATATGGTGCGGGGCCGACGTGCTGGTGATAATGATGTCGATTTTTTCGAACTCCGCCGTCCATTGGTCGAACGGGACGGCGCGTCCGCCGAATTCCTTTGCCAGAATTCGTGCGCGTTCCAATGAGCGGCTGGCGACCACAATGCCCTGCGCCCCACGCGAGAGCAGGGCGCGGGCGGTTTTTTCGCTCGTGTCGCCGGCCCCGAGCACCAACACATCGCAGCCCTTGAGCGAACTGAAAATTTTCCGGGCCAGCTCCACGGCCACCGATGCCACTGAAATGCTGCCGCGTTGAATGTCCGTGTGGGTACGGACGTGTTTGGCGACGTGGAAGGCGCGTTGAAAAGCCTTGTTCAGCCGCGTCCCGGTATGGCCATGGTGATGCGCGAGCGTGTAAGCCTGCTTGAGCTGGCCCAGAATTTCAGTCTCCCCGAGCACCATCGAGTCCAACCCACACGCGACTTTGAAAAGATGATGCAGGCTTTGTGGCTCGGCGAGGGAGTAAAGTGAATCAGTGACTTCAAATTGGTGGGGCGAGCGTCCTTGCGAGCCGTCTTGGGTTGGCGTTGAAACCGGCCCGCCGGCAGTCTCGCCCCACCCGGTGAGAAACATTTTCAGTCCGGCAAACGCCCTGGCCGGCTCCAGCGCCGTCGCGGCATAGATTTCCACGCGATTGCACGTCGAGAGAATCACGGCCTCACTGGCCACGCCCGACTCGCGCAACGACCTCAGCGCGCCGGGGATTTTCGCCTCGGCAAAGGCGAACCGCTCCCGCAATTCCACGGGTGACGAATGATGGCTCAAGCCGATGACGACGACGTTCATGGGTGATGCAGCGGGGAAAGCAGGTTGGTGCCCCAGAAGGTCAGGAGCAGGAAGACAAACGCGGCGACGATGCCGTAGGCAAAGCGGCGGCTGGATTGGGCCAGAAGCCGGCGCGACGCCAGCAGTGCCAGGTACACCACCCACATGAAAATGGACCAGATCACTTTCGGGTCCGACCAATAGCCGGCCTCCGTGGGGCGGGGCAGGTAACGACCGGCTTCGAGACCGATGGTGAACAGAATGAAACCGGCCAGCACGAGGCGGCCGGTGACGATTTCCAGCCGTTGAATCGGCGGCAACAATGACAGCACGGCGCGGAGTTTGTGGAATTTCAAATCGTGCTGTTCGGTCAGAAACATGCCCGCCGCCGCCGCGCCGAGACCGAACGCGCCGTACGCCAGCAAGATGGTCGCCGCGTGCAGGCTGGTCAGCGCGCCGGTGAATTGCGGCTTCGGACCGTGCGGCGGGTCCAGTTCGGGCATCAGCGCGAACACGCCGATGGCAAACAACACCGGTGACACGAAGGCGCCGAGAAACCGCAGCTTGGGCAGCAGACCGATGACGAGGTAGGCGGCGGCGGCGCTCCAGGCGATGAAGGCGGTGGCTTCAAACAGGTTGTTGACCGGGCAATGATTGATCGAAAAGCCGCGCCGGATCATCGCCACGCTATGCAGCACAAATGCCGCGAGCAGCAAAAGGTAGTTGACGTGGTCGTCCTGGCGGAATCCTTTTCGCCACAGGAAAACCGAGTACACCGTGCTTAAACCGTAAACCAGAACGGCCAGCAGAAAGAAATGACGGTCAGTGAACCAGGCCACGAAATCAGGTTAATTCACAAAGGCGGCCCGGCAAAGTCAAATTGAACCGCCGGGCCATCCGGGTCATTCTTGAATGGTCCAGGTCGAACGGGCGATCTTCCATGAGCTGTCCGGCTCTCGCTTGAGAATGTCCAGCCAGTTGCCCGTTGCCACGGTCTGCCCGCCCCCGCTTCGAGGGGTCGTCACCATCCGGTAAGTGCCACGGGCAAATGCCCAATGATCAGCGATAATCACCTCGGCAATTTCGATGGTGGCTGCCACCTTGATACCCTCCAGCTCGGTCTTGAGTTCCGACTGGATTGCCTCCCAGCCGATTAAAGCCGGAGAATTGGGCGGGAACTGAATCGCGTCCTGCTCATAGAGCTTTGCCAGGGAGGATGTGTCGCCGGCATTCAGTGCCGCTGCTTTGTCCGCATACAGTTGTCTGATCGCCGCAAGATAATCCGGTGGGGCGATGTCGGAGTGCACTTGAGAAGGAGTCGGACCTTGGGAAGCAGTCGGACTCGTGGTGGTACAGCCACAAAGAAACGCCGAAGCGGCCATCAGAAGAATGAGCGATGTTTTCATATCCACAAATGAAACCGTCCAGAGGTCAAAATTAAGCCTTGGTGGCACCCTGGTCTGCCCCGGGTAAAGCGGCCTTAAGGTCATGTTGACAGGTTAAGCCCGGAAACGGACGGTGCAAGGCAATTCGGAGGTGGAATAAAATCGCGCGAAACGCTGGCAGCCAGATAACCGCAGATAAAAGCCACGACGGCTTCAACGCAGGTCCACGCAATCGAAAGGTACTCCAGCCTGCGCCCGCGCTGAATCAGGCGGCTTTCGATTCCAGCGTTGGCGACGGATGTTTCCGTCGTTTGCTGATTGTTCATTTGCCGCGTGTCCATGATTGATTCCAAGCGGATGAACTTGGATTGGAAAGGCGGACGGGGCGTATCGCAAACGGGACGAACGGGCTGGTCCCACCAAAGTAAAACGGCGGCGGATCAGCACACTCCGCAATCCGAATGCCGCATTGGCAACGGTCTCTTTTCCCGTATTCATTTTGGGATGGACGATTGGGGCCAACGGCGTTTGAATTTTTAACCACGGATGGACACGGATAAACACGGATTTTTTGACACGAATTTCACGAATTGACACGAATTCAATTTTTCAAAGCCCGTCAAGGCTGGCATCTTTGTGGAAAGAATCCGCGTTCATCCGTGGTTAAAGCCGCATCGCGACTTGCCAATCTCCCTTGTGTTTTGTCTAATCCGTCCGTGCTCAATCAGCAGACGCTCAACCATCCCGCCAGCTTTTCCGGCATCGGCCTCCATAGCGGCAACCGGGTGAACATGACCATTCTGCCCGCGCCTGCCAACAGCGGTGTGCGGTTCCGCCGCGTGGACCTGGAGGGCAGCCCGGAAATCGAGGCGCGCGTGGACAACGTGGCCGAAACAACCCGCTCGACCACGCTGGCGAAGGGCAACGTGAAAATTCATACGGTCGAGCACGTGCTGGCCGCCCTGGCGGGTTACGGCATTGATAACGCGGTTATTGAACTGGATTCGAATGAGCCGCCGATTGCCGACGGCAGTTCGCGCGAGTTCTGCAAAATCATCCAAGCCGCCGGTATTGTGCCGCAGGCGGAAAAGCGCGAACCGTATTCGCCGACCGCGCCGATTGAACTGGAAACCGGCGAGACGGTGATGACGCTGTTCCCCGACGAAAGCTTTAAAATCACCTGCACCAGCGCCGACAAGAGCGGCCGGTTCACGCAGTTTTACAGCACGGAGATCACCCCCAAAACCTGGGAACGGGAATTGTCGCACGCGCGGACGTTTTGCTTTTACGAAGAAATTGAGCATCTCATCAAAAACAACCTCATCAAGGGCGGCAGCCTGGAAAACGCGGTGGTCATCCGTGACGACGCGGTGCTGACGACCGAGCCGTTGCGGTATCCCGAGGAATTCGTGCGGCACAAGATGCTCGATATCGTGGGCGACCTGTCGCTGCTGGGACGCCCGGTGCGCGGGCATTTGATTGCCGTCCGGCCGAGCCACGCGGCGAATTGCGAGATGGTCCGCCAGATTTTCGCGCAGATGACCAGGCCGCTGCGAGCGGCGCAGACGTTCGCGCCGCCGCCGTCGCAAGTGTCGGCGCCGGCGCCCCTGATTCCCGAAGGGGGCGCCATGGACGTGGAGCAAATCATGAAATTGCTGCCGCACCGTCCGCCGTTCCTGATGATTGACCGGATCCTGAAGATTGACGGGAATAAAATCATTGGCGCGAAATGCGTGACGATGAACGAGCCGTTTTTTCAGGGTCATTTCCCCGGCCATCCCATCATGCCCGGGGTGCTGCAACTCGAAGCCATGGCGCAGGTCGCCGGCATTTTGCTGCTCAAGCAGGTGGAACTGGCCAACCAGGTGGCTTATTTTATGTCAGCCGAAGACGTGAAGTGGCGCAAGCCGGTTTTGCCGGGTGACACGCTGGTCATCGAGGTGGAGATGATGAAAATCCGCGGCAAGATCGGCAAGGCCCGTGGCGTCTGCAAGGTGGGCGACGAAATTGTGAGCGAAGCGGAAGTCACCTTCATGCTGCGCGACGCGTAGTGATTTACGATTTGCAATATACGATTTACGCACGATAAACCAATCACGAACTCGGATCCTTATGAATCACGAAGAAATGAAGGCTCGGGCAAAAAGCCTGTGTCGTTTCATCGGTGATAACCGTGCGTACTTCGCCCAGCGCGTAAATCGTATATCGTAAATCCTAAATCCCCATGGTTCATCCGACTGCTATCATCCATCCCCGGGCGCGGATTCGCGCCGGTTGCGATATTGGACCCTATTGTGTCATTGGCGAGCACGTTGTGCTGGGCGACCAGTGCAGACTTCACTCGCATGTCATCATTGACGGGCACACGAAGCTAGGGAAGCGGAACGAAATTTTTCCATTCGCCAGTATCGGGCTGAAAACGCAGGACTTGAAATGGAAGGGCGGGGTGACGCGGGTGGAAGTTGGCGATGAAAACACATTCCGCGAATACGTCACGGTGCACAGCGCGACGGGTAATGGCGAGGTCACGCGTGTCGGGTCGCACAATCACATCCTGGCCTATTGTCACATCGCGCACAATTGCACGCTGGGCGACCATATCATCATGTCCAACGTGGCCACGCTGGCGGGGCACGTGACGGTGGGGGATTACGCGGTGATCGGCGGGCTGGCGGCTATCCACCAGTTCTGCCGGATCGGCAGGATGGCGATGATTGGCGGTTGCTCGAAGGTCGTGCAGGACGTGCCGCCGTTCATGATGGCCGACGGCAATCCGGCGGAGACACGCACCATCAACAAAATCGGCATGGAACGGAACGGCGTTTCCGAAAAGGCCCAGGGCGCGTTGCGCCAGGCGTACAAGATTCTGTTCCGGGAAGGCCTGACCGTGCGTAATGCGGTGGCCCAGGTGGAGAAGCAACTGCCCAAGCTGGAGGAAATCCGGCATTTGGTGCAATTCGTCCGGTCCAGCGAACGGGGCATCAGCAAGTAGGGCAGGGACTTTGCCGGGCAAACGGCCTGGGTGGCTGCGGGCAGGGCGGTTGCTGGGCGAGCATGGGGTTCCACGCGACCGCAAGGAAGGGCGGCGCGAATTTGGGCGGCAAATGGAAGCCCGCTGCCAAGCGGGAGAC
>JAJXYT010000030.1 GCA_021780375.1 bacterium
ACGAGATCAATTACGGTCGCGGAGTAAGGCGCGAAGGTGTAGTTGAAGCTGGCTGCTGCGCCCGAGAGGCTGCCCTGGGCAATATCGCAAGAGCCAATTCCGGTTTCGGCCGCGTTGTCTTGCGGGATGCCGTAGGACCAAGTGGTGGCGTTGGGCGAGGGCACGTAGCCGGACAGGTTGAAAGCGACTGTCAAGTTCGTGTAGCTGCTTTTGTTGATGATCAGCAGGTTCAAGGCGCCGTCCGGCTGGAGCACGGCGTAGGTGGCGAGCAACGGGTAATCGCTCGTGGCCGCGACCACCTGATCGCCGCCACGAATGAACTTCGCCGCGAGTTCGGCGCAATAATACGTGGGGTATCGGGTGCTGGGACCAGCTCCCAACCCGTCCACGACACCTCCGTCGGCAAGGTATTGGCCGCTGGAATTGGTCCGCCAGCCGTAGTAAGACGGGTCCGAACTGCCGAGAGCATTTTGCCCATTCCGGAAGTCCCACCAGATATGCGACTGGAACTCGGTTTGCAGGAATTCACCGAGGCTGTCCAGATAGGTCAGGCCGCCCACAAGGCTGCAACTCTGTCGATCGCCCCCCAGACCGCATTCCGTGCATTCGAGCGTGACATTGCTTCCCGCGCTGCCCAGGTAATCGGTCAGCATTTGACGCAGGTTGGCGGCGTCGCTTTTAATCTTGCTGTACCAAAGCAAGTCCTGCGTGTCGCCGTCGGCGGGCCCGTAGATGTGTTCGACCAGGAAGTCGGGAATGCAATCGTTGCTGCGCATATAGGTCAGCATCACCGGCGTCCAGCCATAGTGGATCAGGCCGGTACGCGGGTTGACCACGGGGTGGTTCGTGTAATTCACTGTGCCGTCCTCAGTAACATCGGCGACGGCGCCGATCTTGATGGTCGGGTCCGCCGCTTTCATCTGGGTGTAGTAGTTCTTAAAACGCATCGCGTAGGTCCAGGGATCGTGGGGCAGATAGACATTGGGCCAGTTGCTGGCCAGATTCACTGCCGGTGTCAGTTTCGCCAGTTCTGGATAGGCGTCCTCCAAGGTCATCCGGTTGGCCAGGTCCTGACCGAGGGCCGGAATGGGCAGGGCCAGGTTCGTCCAGGTCAATGGCCGGAAGGTGACGCCGGCAAACCGGTTGGGATCGGTCCAATAGATGGACTGGGAGTTGTTGTACATGAGGTTGTTAATGTCGTTCACCAACGCCCAGCGCAAGGCCGCATCGTAGGCCGGGGGGTCGCTCGAATAATTGTTCAGCGTCGCAAGAGTGTCCGACGAAAGCCAGCTTCTGAGGTTGGTTGAAATATTGTCGGTCGGCGTTTCGAGTTTGTTTGCCAAGGACGACAGGTTAAGAATGTCGTTGGTGGCGAACGCCGGGTACTGCCAGTCCCATTCCCAACTGCCGCCGACTTCGTTGCCGATCTCCCAATATTTGAAATTGCAGTGGTTGGTGATGTTGAACATGCGCACCCCAAAGGCGGCTTCGCTGGCGTCGCTGGTGCCGTAGTTCACAATGATAAACGCTTGGGCGCGCGTGTTGGTCGCAGTCCACATAAAGTTGGTGGAGAACGATCCCCAGTTGCGTGCGCTGGCGTTCCCGGCGTTCCACGCCTCATTGGTCCAGTGATAACCGTCCCCCCAGCTTCCGCCCGGCCAGCGCAGACAAGGATCGCCCATCAGGCTTAACAGATTGGTTGTTGTCGGCGTTTGGATCGCGCCATCCCACGCAACCTGGTTGACGCCGAGCATGTCGGGATTGACTGTGTGCAGGAGTTGCGACGTCGAAACGCTCACATGCACCGTGGCTGGAGCGGGCGCGGCCACCAACCGCACGTCCGAGAGATAGAACGTGGGTGGCGCCGCCGTGAAGCTGTTCCAAATTTGAATCGCCTGCAAGTTAGTGATATTATTCACGCCGAGCGCGGAGAGTGGGAATGTGAATTGCTGCCAGCTGTCCGTGGGCGCCGTGACCTGGATCTGTGGCCCCCAGTTGGAACCAGCCTGCGCCTGGAGACCAACGGTCTGGCCTCCAATGGAGCCGCCGTCCAGTCGGAAAGTGATGGCGGTGTAAATGGACGTGTCAATTGGATCATGCTCCAAGTACCAGGCTTGCCAGGAGCCGCTGGCAGCTAAAGCCATCGTGTAATTACCATTCCAAGACGGGTTGTTCGTCAGATAGTGCGGCGTCCAGCCCCAATCCTGCCAGCCGTTGTTGCCGTTGAGTTGGGTCACGCCGGAAAAGATCACCATGTCATCGTTTGCGAATCCAGGTGACGCAAGAGCAAGGAACAACAGGGCTCCCACCGGGACAAGAAGACGTTTCATAGCTTAACATTAGCCCAAAACGACCTCGGAAAGCGTGTCGTTAGTTTTGACGACTGAACTCCCGGCGCGGGAACTAAAATCCTCAGTCATAAATTCCAATCAGTTTATTGATGCTTGAACAGCAAGCTTAGGGCAGCGGCGGGCCGAGTTTGATGCGGTAGAACCGCTGCGGCTCGGCGGAATTCGTGTCCGTCCAGACAAACGGCAGCGCGGGCGAGTTGGTGACGAAGACGGTGCTCCATTGCGTGAGATTGGTCGAAGTCTCCACCGCGTAATCCGGTCCGCTCTGACCGCTGATGCTGAAACTGAAATGTCCGCCCGCGGCAGAAATACTGCTGATACCCGGCGCGGTAAGCGGATTCACAACGACAGAGAAGCTCTGCGTGGCGCTCATGCTGGGCGTGCCGTTGTCGGAAACCGTCAGTGTGAAACTATTTGTCGAGTCGGCCTGCGTGACCAGCGGGCGAAACGAAAATGCGCCGCTGTTGGTGTTAAGCGTCGCATTCGTCACACCGGCCAACAGCGCAAAAGTTAGCGTTTGCGGCGGCTGGTCGGTGTCCGTGGCGCTGGCGGTGAACGCAACAGTCTGGCCGACGTTCACAGTCTGGTTGACAATCGGAGCCAAAGTCGGCGGCGTGTTGGGCGGCGTGACCGCATTCAGTGTCAAGGCGATGGTCGTGGTGTGACTGATCAATCCGGCGGTGGCGATGATCGTCACGTTCGTCGTGCCCGAGGTCACCGTGTTGGATGCCGTGAGCGTCAGCGCGTTGTCACCGCCGGTGATTGGATTTGCGGCAAACGTGGCTGTAACTCCGGTTGGAAGATTACTTGCGCTCAACGTATAGCAAGCGTTCAAGCCATCGGTTGGAGTCACCGTGATGATGCTTGCACCGTTTGTTCCGCTATTCACGGTCAGGCTGGTCGGATTCGCGGACAGGTTGAAATCCGGCGTGGGCGTAGCGAACGAAACGGAGTCAATGTAGCAGGTGCCCGTCCAGCCGGCACTGGTGAAAAATTGAATGCCAAGACTCTGCAATGGCATGACGGCATTCGCCGGCACAGTCAGGGTAAGCGTGTTCCATGCGTTGGCAGTGAAACTCCCATACCAACTGCCGGTCCAAGTATAATTATAATCCTGAATATAAGGCTGGAGGGCGGTGACCTTGCTGCCGCTGGGAATCCAGACATGAAAGGTAATGGTCGTGCCCGGCACGACGGCCACGTTGCCGACGGACGGAGACGCGGTGCCCGCTGCCGAGCCATTGAAGTTCACGGCCAGCGACTGGTTGCCGGCAAAGTGTTGGGCGGCTGAAGTCGCTACTCCTGAAACGATGCCTCCTCCTCCCGTCCAACCTTGTGAATCGGTTTCGAAGTTGAATTGCGCCGGGTCGGCGATGACGCCGGAGGTCGTCGCGTGAGCTTCAGGCGAAAAACCTGACAGCCCGGAGCCGTTGACGGCGACCACCTGATAATAATAGGTTGTGCCGCTGTTGAGGCCTGAATCAGTATAGGACGTGCCGGTGATACCGGTGACGACAGGCGCGTTTGAACTTTCGGAGCCGCTCTGTGTCGAGCGGTAGAGATTGTAGCTGGTCGCTCCGCTGCCGGCAGTCCAGGACAAAGTGACTTGGCCATTACCGCCGGTTGCGGTGAGACCGGATGGAGCATAAGGAGCGCCGTTCGGAGGCGGTGGCGCGGCTCCGCCAGTCAACTCGGAAACAATTTGCGTGTCATAGATTGCGCCAGAAGTCCAATCCCACGGACTGTTCACTGTGCTCCAATAAAAAGGACTAAGTCCATGGCCGCGGGCGGATTCGGCAACATACTTATTCCAATAATCCACGGAATCACTATTCCAAGTTGCCTCCGTTCCGGTCAGAGACGGCGTCGTATACGCTCCGAATTCGCCAATCATGACCGGAATGCCCTTGCTGACATACAAGTCGGCCAACTGTTGAAAGAACGAGTCTATGTCGCCTTCTTCACCCCAAGTGGCATTGCGGGTTGGGTCTCCAGAATAATGGTAAGCCGGCCCCCAGAAGTAAATCGCATTGCCCCACGTTTGATCGGTATGAATGATCGTGAACAGAGAAGGCGTATACTGATGATATTCGACCATGATCCGGTGGGAAACGGTATCCGTCGGCAGGGCATTGAGCCACGTCGGGTCCGACACGCTTTGCAGCACCAGCCAGCGATTGGTGTTGTTGCCGCCGGTGCCGCGGACCGCATTGACGAATGTCTGATAATAATACATCAACGTGACCTCTTCCGCCGTATTGTTCACGTTTGGTTCGTTTGCCGCGGCAAACAACAAACGGTTATCATAACCGGCAAAGGCAGTCGCGATCTGTGTCCAGTAAGACTTCATCTTCGCGTTGATGGTGGGATCCACATTGGTGCCGATGTTGTTTTCCAGCCAGCCATCGTCCCAGTGATCGTTGATGACGACATACATTCCGGCGGCGATCGCGTCGTCAACGGCCTGTTTGACCTGCGCCATGAAAGCGGGCTTGATCACGTAGTTGGTGACGCCGCCGCTGATGTTGGTGGTGGAATTAAAGTCCCACGCGCACGGGATGCGAACGGCGTTGAACCCGGCGTTGGCGGCGGTGTAGAATGGCGCGGCAGTCCAATTCGGCACTCCCCAAGTGGCTTCCAACGTATTTCCCAGATTCCATCCGTAAGTGGGTATTGGAAACGGCATAGAGGCGGGGATGTTCGTGGGTCCCGCCCGGAACCCCAGATCGAACACCGCGTCAAACGTGTGGCTGCCGCCGGTGGTGATCGTGCCGCCATTGATGGGAATCGTCACAATTTCGCCTCCGGAATATTTGTTCGTCGCCACAGCCAGCGCCGCGTAGCCGCCGCCGGACGGCTGGATGCCGAAGGTAAACGCGTAGGTTTGATTCGCTTGCAACGGAACATTTATGCCGCTCCATTTCAGCCAGTCGCCATCGGTGAAACCGGGATTTGGCGCGCTGAACGAGATCAACAACGTCGCCATACTACCACTGATCGAATAGATGCGCAGGTAATACGTCGGCGTGGTGGCGGGGGTTCCATAGCCGCCGCCATTGTTCAATCCCGCCGTCTTGATGGCGACCGTCGCAAGCTTCACCGCGTTGGTGCCGGTGGTGAATGTCTGCCCGGCGGGCGGATTATTGTTGCTGAAGTAATTTATCCCGTCGGGCCAGGTCTGATTGCCGTTGAGGGACAGTTGCGAAATATCATTGGTTCCTGGAGCTGGCGCGGTCGGCCCGAGGTCGGACAATGTTTGCGCGCATAAACCGCCGGCCAGGCCGGTGAGGAGAAATGGGAATAAAACGCTGCGAATGATAAGACTCATGACTTTTTGCTCAAGAGGATTGGCACGATATTTACGCCGCAAAAAATACCTCAACTTTCAGGAAAGCGAATGTCGTCAATAATCACGACAACGGCGGGCGGGCATAAATATTTGACAAAGCATAAAGGCCAGGACGGGTGGCGTTAAATTAGAATCGATGTTGGCGGCTAATTTCATGTCATTTATCAGTGATCCGGAGGCGAATCACGGTGTCCGCCGGATGGCTTTGCCGGTCAATGCCCGTGATTTGGACCGAACCGTCGGCCGTCTGCTTCCATGCAACTGGTTTTTTTGTGAAGACGTCCACGCAATCCGTGACTTTTTGCGCGACCAGCGGCGTGGTGAATTCCGTTCCGGCGAATCCAGGCAGGAGATGGATGAAAATTTTTCCCCGCTTGCACGTGAAGCCATACTGGCCATCCACCGGATTCCACGGGCCGCCGCGCGTACCGTAAATGCTGTCGCCCACCCCGTGCAGCCAGGCGCCGAACTTCCGCAGCAACGCCGCGTGCGCCTCCGGAATTGTTCCATGCCGGTCAGGCCCGACGTTGAGCAGCAGGTTTCCGTTGCGGACGACGGCATCCACCAGATAGCGAGTGAGCTGGGTTTCGGTCATCAGATTTTGCCGCGTGTTGTAACCCCAAGTGACTTGGTTCAGGTTCAGGCATTTCTCCCAGGGATCGGCGCGGATCGGTCCGGTGATTTCCGCGCCGCCTTCCACGGAATCGAAATCGCCGATCCAGCCGGAGCGGCCATTGCAGATGACGTTCGGCGAGTATTTGCGGACGATGCCCATGAGTCCGAGCGGCCGGCCGGACTTGTCGTAATCGCTGTTCTCCGGCGCCACCGGCCAGGCGTTGTGCGGATCGCGGTATTTGCCCGGTTCCCAAAAAAAGGCTGCGTCCCGATCCGAACCTCGCTGGGCCAGCCAGCCACCGTCCCAGAAAAGATAATCCATTTTCCCATAGTTGCGGAAAAGCGTGCGCACCTCCTCATAAACCTCGTTCTTCATCACGTCAGCGTTCTCCTTGTGCCACGCGGCCGTTTTGTAACCCCAGGTGTTCGGCGCGCAATGCGTTCCGGTCACGTCATAGTAACCCGGGTACCGCCAGTCAATCGGCGAATAGTAGAGGCCCACGCGCAATCCGGCCGCGCGGCACGCCTTGACGTATTCGCCAAATAGGTCGCGGTGCAGCGTCTGCACGCTCGTGAAGGCATTGGTGAAATGACTGTCGAACAGCGCGAACCCATCGTGATGCCGTGCCGTGAGGCACATGTATTTCATGCCCGCGTCCTTGGCGAGTTGCGCCCACTCGGCGGGATGATAATCCTTGGCGTCAAAATAGACGCCCTCGCCCTGGTCACAGGCATACTTGCGATAGGTGTCAATCGGAATCGCGGCATTTTCCAGATACCACTCCCCCTTGGCGGGGACGGCATAAAGCCCCCAATGGATAAACATCCCGAACTTGGCGTCCTGCCACCATTTCATCGTGGCGTCGTTTTGCTGGCGGATGCCCAGGTCCGTTTGCGGTTCGCGCGCGGCGGCCGTAAAAACCGTGAACGCCAACAAAGCCAGTGTGATTCGATTCAGTTTCATGACAATTCTTGAGCGGATGGTGCAGTTGCCTAGCCCGTCCGCGTGGGCTACCTATCCTACCGTTGAACCGGCTGATTCGCCCGTTATCAATTCCCGCAAGTCACGGCACAGCCGGACGCGGCGCGACGGTTGCGTTTGCACCGTTGCTGTGGCCGGCTTGAGACCCTCCAAACTGGCGGTCAATTTGAACTGGCCGATGTCGCGCGTGGATTGCACGATGATCTGAGCCAAGCCATTGAACAGACTTCGCAACCGTCGCGGCGCGCTGGTTTTTCCAATGACTTCCATTTCCCCACGCCGTCAGGTTTCATGGCTGTGAATTTTGGGCGGGCCGGGCGCGCAAAAGCACCGCGCCGTGTCTTGGCACTTCCACCAAATACCTCGCCTCGAATGTGCCGAGGTCCTGGTGCGACCATAGATTACGCAGTGTTTGTTTGCCGCTCAGCCCCGCGTTCTGCCAATCCAACGTGACAGCTTGCGCTGCCGGACCGCGATTGAACAAGCCAATGGCCTTGCTGCCGTCTTTCAGGCCTTTCACCCAGACTTCCGCGCCTTTGGCCTGCATGACACGCCGCGCCGGGTTGCCCAGCGGGTCTTGATTTACGGCGAGCACTTCGTCATTGGTGAGCAAAGACAACGTCCCCCCATCCATGTCCGGCAGATTCGCGCCGAGCATGAGCGGCGAAGGCGCGAGCGCCCAGAGCGACATCAGCATCACCTCTTCGTTTCCTGAGAATCGCGTCTGGCGTTCGGGTCCGGCAATGGTGCATTTGATGCCGATGTGTCCAAAGGGAATCATGTCCAAGTCAGGCCAGTGACCCGGCCCGCCGACCCCTTGCCATTCGGCGAACAAATCGAAGGCACGGTTCAGATCCGGCCAGCGATCCCAAAAGTCGCCGGAGATGCGCCACATATTTGCCAGTTTGCTGATGTGATCGGCATGCGCAGGTGACGTTGGCCCCGGCGATGTGCTGAAAACCATCGGGCGTCCGCATTTATCAAGGGCTTTGCGGATCATTTCAATTTCATGCGCCTGATACGAGACCGAAAGATCGTCCACTTTTACAAAGTCAACTCCCCACGAGGCCCACAGGCGGGCGCACGAGTCGTACCAGGCCTGTCCGGCGGCGTTGTCGCGCACACCGAACATATCGGGGCACCAACCACAAGTACTATTGGTGTCGCCGGCATCTGCGGCGGTAAACCGGCTGCCTTCAATGGGCGATTTGGCCCTGACCGCCTGCCGCGGAATGCCGCGCATCATGTGGATGCCGAACTTCAACCCCATTGCGTGAATTTTGTCGGCGAGCGGCTTGAAGCCTTTGCCGCCCAGCGCCGACGGAAAACGGTTCGTCGCCGGCCGCAGGCGGCCGTACTCGTCCGCAAAGAGTTTTGCACCCGCACGTTTCCGGTTGATGTCCCGGTCATCATCCGGCGAGACGGAATCGTACCAACGGAAATCAATCACCACGTACTTCCAGCCGTGAGCCAGAAGATGCTCCCGCAGGTAACGGGCATTGCCCAGCACCTCCTTCCCGGTTACGCTTGATCCCCAGGCGTCGTAGCTGTTCCAACCCATCGGCGGCGTTGACGCCCATTTCCAATAAGCCGGATTCGCATCTGGCGAATCGGCGCACAAAACGGCGGGAAACGCGAACAAGACCACCGCCACGAAAAAAAAGTTCGGAATGGTCCTTTTTAACATGGCTGTAGAAATCCGTTTTGCCCAGCTAATTGGTGATGATCCCTGGTAACTTCATGGAATATCATCATAAATCGCACCGATCAGGATTTCACAATTTTTCATGTTCCATCACGAATAGCGCAGGTGCGGTTCCTCATCAAGTAATCCGTGAAGGGGCGAATTCGCATTCATGGCATACCAGGTCGCAGTGTGCAGGGCAATGTTTGCTCCATTGCCGTCGCGGGCACCAGTCCGTCGGCAGTCGCGGTCAATTTGATTTCGCCGGCTTCAGGCGTGGACTGCACGATGATTTGGGCCAGGCCGTTGAACAGGCTGCGCGACCATGGCGGGGTGCTGGTCTTTCCAATGACCACCACGTTTATGTTGGGATTCAAGCCACCCTGGCCGACGCCGTTGTTGACACCCACGGCAATTACGTTGTCGCCCGCGTGGATAAGTCTTTTAATGTCGAAAATCGGTTTCGCCTGCCAGTCGTGCGACTCGCCGATGAACTGGCCGTTCACAAAATACCAGCCCTCGTCGTCGCAGCCGGAAAAGCAAACCTGCGCGCCGACACCGTTCATATCTTTCGCCGTCAGCGTGAAATGCGCGCGGTAAATCGCCGTGGTGTCGGGGGTTTGAATGGTTGGTTCGCCGCCGCGGGTTTTGGCGTCGAGCGTGTTCCAAGCCGAATCGTCAAAATCATTCGCGTATTCTGGAATGGCGCCGCGGGTGTGCGGAATTTTTGCCAGTTTCCAGCGCCACTCGTTGACGACAATGCGGCGCGTGGGCACATCCGGAACGAACACGTCCGGTTCGTGGCAACTCGGATCGCCGTTGCCTACGCCTAAAATTCTTCCCGCGCCGGCGATGGAAAAATGGATCTTGTTCCGAGCCGTCGGCACGAAGCGGTCTTGGGCATCCACGGTGGAAACAGTGAACACTGCCACGTCCTCGCCGTCGGCGTTGATGGTTTTGCGGTCGGGCGTGAGTTGAATTTGCGCGGCGGCACCGGTGGTTTCCTCCTTCGTTTCGGCGATGACGTTGCCGTTGGCGTCATAACCTTTCGCGCTCAAGGTTCCTGGCTCGTATGTCACGCGCCATTCCAAATGCGAGTATTTCGGCATGGTTTTTCTGCCAAGACTCCGGCCGTTCAAAAACAGTTCCACCGCCCTGCAATTGCTGTAAGCCCACACGGCGATGTTCTGGCCTTCCTGGCCGGGCCAGTTCCAATGTGGAAACACGTGCAGCACGGGGTTCGTCGTCCACCACGATTTGTAGTAGTAAAATACGTCCTTCGGAAAACCGCAGGTGTCGAGAATGCCGAAGTGCGAGTTGACGCACGGCCACCAATACGGCGTCGGCTCGCCGCGATAATCAAAACCCGTCCAGACGAACGCGCCGGAAAGCCACGGACGGTCGGCGAAGAAACTCCACCAGCTTTCGGCGGTCGTGGTCCAGCCCGGCCAGAGGACGTCGTAAGCGTTGACATAACCGCCAGCGGCGTCGTTGGTGTAAATGCCCCGGTCGCCAACGACGCTGGCCTGCTCGGTGCCGACGTTCGGCTGAGTCGGATGTTCGGCGTGGTATCGGTCCATGTCGGGGCCGTAGTGATAATTCCAGCCGCGCACTTCGATGACGGAATTGATGCCGCGAAACACGTCGCCCTCCGGCGAGGCGTAGGTCACGAGGCGCGTCGGGTCGAGCCGGTTGGCGTAATCCTGCATCGTGCGCGCGACATTTGCCGCTGGCGGCGTGTCCTGCACCATGAATTGCTCGTTGGCGATGCACCAGATGACCACACTCGGATGATTGCGGTCGCGGCGGATTTGGTCGTCCCACTTTTTCATGTTCCCGGAGTCGCTGCCCATCAACCGGCTCTCGTCCAGGACCAACACGCCGAGCCGGTCGCAGGCGTCCAGCAATTCCGGCGTGGGCGGGTTATGCGAGGTGCGGATGGCGTTGCAGCCGAATTCCTTCAGTTTTTTCACGCGGAAGGCCTGCAACGCATCGGGGAGGGCCGCGCCGACGCCGGCGTGGTCCTGATGATTGCAGGTGCCGTAAATCTCGTAAGGCTGGCCGTTCAGCAAGAAGCCCTGGTTCGGATCAAAGGCCACGGTACGGATGCCGAACGGAGTTGTCATTTGGTCAACCACTTTGCCGGCCACGGAAACAGTTGTGACGAGCTGGTAAAGTTTTGGCGATTCCGGCGACCAAAGCACGGGCGAGGAGAGTTTTGATTCCAATTTCACCACGCACCGCGAATTGTTCTTTAAATTTACCGGTTCGGAAAATTGTCCTGGCAATTTGCCGTCCGGTGAAATCATTTCGCATTTCACGGTCGCCTTCGCGGCGTGGGTAAACGTGTTGAGGAGACTGGCTTCGACGTGGATTTCCGCGTGGTCCGACGGCACGTTGTGCTTGAACGAGGAATAGACAAAAATCCCGTCCGGCGCGATGGCCACCGGCGCGGTCTCGTCCAGCCAGACGTGGCGGTAGATGCCCGCGCCTTCGTAAAACCAACCCTCGGATTCGGTCGCATCCACGCGGACGGCGACGGTATTCTCGCCGCCAAAATGCGCCGTGTCCGTGATGTCCTCCCGGAACGGATAGTAGCCGCCCTCGTGCTGTCGCACGCACCAGCCGTTGACCCACACCGTCGCGTCGTGCATCACGCCATCGAACGTCAGCCAGATGCGTTTGCCTTTGGCCTCCTCCGGCAACTTGAATGTGCGGCGATACCAGGCGATGCTGTTCGTCGGATACTTCACACCCAGCGCCTTGAATCCGTGGCTGCCATCGGCGGTTGGATCAAACGGCAGTTCGACCGCCCAATCGTGCGGCAGATTGACCGTGCGCCAGTAAGAGTCGGTGAACCGTTCCGACGCCGGTCCGGAACCGGTGCCGGAGTTCACCAAACTCAACGCGTCCGGCCAGTCATCGCCGAGGTGAAATTTCCAGTTCGCGTCGAGTGAGAGATGCTGGCGTGGCGAATCGGCGGCAGAAACTCGCGTGACCAGAGACATGGCGCATGCACCCGCGACAAGAGCGCGGACCAGCGACCTGGCAAATGGCGACACCAGGGGAGCTTTCATGAGCCACAGGATAAGGCAGGAACCCGGAAAATCCATGTCCTTAAAATCCATGACACGTTCCAAATTGCGGGTTGCGGATGGCGAATTCTCACTTTGGCAAGGAAGTGACTCTTCTCAAAACCGCAACTGCGCGAATGATAATGTTTCAACAACGGTCTTGCGTCCCATGTCGTTACTTTTCACTACTTTTAAGTTCAGCCACAAAGGTCTATTTTGAATCAAATCTGTAAAGGCATGAAACTGGTTTCAGACTTTCGCCGGTCCGCAGGGTGGCGATTTGACCTCCTCGCGGCGAGTGTGGCGCTGGCTCTGGCGCTGCCCCTGTTTTGTGGCGGTTGCAGCAAGAAAAATTCCTCGTTGGCAGGAAGCGCACCCGCGCCGACGCCCGTTCCCGAGCCAACCACCGCAGCGCCGACGGCGGCGCCGACGACTGTGGCTTCAACGTTCGCACCGGCCATTGCCACCAATGCGATGCCCGATTTGCGCCCGCTGAATCACGCGCTTCTCATCTGGATTGTGCATAATCGCCGCCATCCTGCCAGTTTTGAAGAATTTGCCGCCAATGCCGGCATCCAGATTCCAGCACCACCGCCGGGCAAGAAATACATCATTGACAGCAGCGGTCTCGTCGGCCTGGTGAATCGCTGAAGAAAACCAAATGAAAACAGCCATCTCAAAACCCAGGGCCACCACCCATGAGTGGACCGGAGATCTGGTAACATGGGCCAGCAGGGTGGGATTCACCTTGATTGAACTTCTGGTGGTCATTGCCATCATTGCGATATTGGCCGCGATGCTGCTCCCGGCGCTCACGGCAGCCAAGGCCAAGGCATTGAGAATCCAATGCGCTTCCAACTTGCGGCAACTGGGACTGGCCCTGAACATGTTTCCCGGCGACCATCACAATAGATATCCGGCGGCGGGCCTTGGGGCCGCCGACGGTCAGTTAAGCTGGGACACGTGGATTTATAATTACGTTGGCGGCGCAAATAATGTTCCGCAGTCCATGTTGACTGCCGGTGTTTATGTACAGGACCCAGCGCTTGCCGCCGCTGCCGATGTGGCACCGGCGCTCAAGATTGTGGCCTGTCCGGCGGACCGATTCCGCAAGGCCAGTTGGGTAACAGGTCCTCCGGCGTTTGGCCTGAGGTCTTATGCCATGAATGCGGTGGGCCCGAACTGGCAGAGCCAATGGCAGGTTCCAACTCGATCCGACGGCAGTTATCCGCCATTGCCGGATTTGAACCAACCGGGCATGCACGGCGTGGGTATCTACTGGGTGAGTTCCAAGCCCTTGGATTGGAACGCACCCGGCTACCTCACATCCGTGGTTCGTCGTCCATCATCCAGCTTATTGCTCGTGGAGAATACCCATAATCAGCAGTGCGAAGGCAACGTCTGGACTTGCGTTTGTGCGGGACCTTACTCCCAGAGTCCGAATGAGCTTTATCAGACCGATAAGCCCCAAGCAGGCCCGCGTGGATCGGGAACAGACCCCAATCAAGGGAATCTGTTGTACAATGCGCACGGCAACCGGTTCAATTATCTTTTCTGCGACGGCCACGTTGAAGCCCTGGGAATGGAACAAACGGTCGGCAATGGAACGCTGGCTAATCCTGCTGGAATGTGGACCGTCCATGGACCGTAAAGCCTGGCTGCTGATTTGGTTACTGTCCCCACTTTTCCGGGCACGAACATATGCTTTCCTCGTGTTGGACTATATATTGAACCGGGAACTGTTTCGAGCCAAAGTGCCGGTCCGCTCGCCGGCGGCAGGCGCCTTCCACCGGACCTCACGATTGTGAAAGCGGCCTCTCAGCCAGCACAGTCCCAAGCAACAGGTTTCACCTCGACTCGCAAAATGGCGGGCATCAGAAATCGCCGCCAAAGGAGCCGCGAGCGCGGATGGAGCACGGTCCAAAAGTGTAGTCTGAAATTGGACTGCTTTACCAGGAACCAGTGGTGCGCGCCTGCAGCCACGCCAAGTCAGGCCCGGTGGCAATATGGGAAGGTATTCCCGGACCGCCTGGCACAACAGCATGACCACGGACCCAAGGGTCGGTCCACACGTGGGTTTCCGCGTGGCCATCCGCATATGACAAGACTCCACTGTCGCCATGATAGGAAGCCGGCAGATCCTGCCACATGGCATTATTATTCAAGCAATTAACCCAAAAGAATCCGTCATTTATCGAATTACCTTGTTCGTCTATAAAAACCCAGGCAGAGGAAGGCCGCGGCTTTATGATTGCACCGAGTTTGTCATAAAGCCTGTAGGCGCCGCCACTCCCACGCGGCCCCTGGCCTGTGGTAATAGTGCCATCTGCGTTTCGCGAATTTCCATTGAGATACAATGCATCACGATATCCATTCATCATGGAATTCATGGATATACTGCGCACTCGCACTCCCTTGCCCCCGGGAACCGCATATATATCCCCAGGGCAGTGGAAAACCCGGTACTGGCGAGTCAAATATTCACCCAGCAGGCCGTAAGCATTAGTCACCAACAACTCCCCGTCCCAATTCATAACATTATTGGGATCCCAATCCATATCGTTCCCTTTGCCATCCCAACTGGGAGAATAAGCAAATTGGTAATAGCCAATACCGTAATTTG
>JAJXYT010000143.1 GCA_021780375.1 bacterium
GCGCGCCAACGCCATGCCGCGAGCGTAGTGGAATGAGTCCAGAGTCCAAAGCTTAAAGTCGTGGTTGGCTTGACTTTGGACTGTGGACTTTGGACTGTGGACTTGAATGTCTGCCGCCCAATCCATTTTCCAGGCTTCGAACCGCCGCATCGCCGTTATCGCCCTGGTCATCCTCGCCCTCGACCAGTTCACCAAATGGCTGGTGCTGCGGACGCTGCCGCCGTACCACGAGAAAATCATCATTGACGGCTTCTTTAAATTCGTTCATTGGGGAAACACCGGCGCCGCCTGGAGCCTTTTTCGCGGCAACAACAACACGCTCGCCCTGGTCGCGTTGCTGGCGATGGTGGCCCTCTTTCTGACGCGGCATCATTTCAGTTCGGAGACGTTGGCCGGTCAGATTGCCTTCGGGCTGATTTTTGGCGGCATTGCCGGCAACCTCACCGACCGCCTGCTGCCGGGGCGCCATGAGGTCATTGATTTCATCTATTTTTACTTGCAGCAGCGCGGCGGCGACGAAATTGGCTTTCCCGCGTTCAACGTCGCCGATTCGGCAATTTGCACCGGCGTGGCGTTGATTTTTCTCATCACCTGGAGGAGCGAACATGCGCCGAAGAAAAATGCGGAAACGTCGCCGTGACCGGACGCTCGGACAGTTTCGTCGTCGCGAAATCGCTTCCCGCCGAGCGGCTGGATGCGTTTCTTCGCCGGCGATTTCCCGTTGCCTCCCGGGTTGCGCTGAAACGGTTGATTGAACAAGGCCATATTCGCATCAATGGCCGGCCCGTCAAACCCACGCACGCTCCCCGCGCCGGCGAAACGATTGAAGTCCACTGGCCGGAACCCCGCCCCGCCCGCGCGCTGCCGGAGGAAATGCCGCTCGACATCCTTTTCGAGGACCGGTCGCTGCTGGTGCTGAACAAACCTGCCGGTCTGGTGGTCCATCCCGCCGCCGGGCACGAAGCACACACGCTGGTCAATGCGCTGTTGCATCATTGCGGCGGCGAACTCAGCGGCATCGGAGGCGTGGCGCGTCCGGGCATCGTCCACCGGCTCGACAAGGAAACCAGCGGCTGCCTGGTCATTGCCAAAAATGATGAAACGCATATTGCGCTGTCCGCCCAATTCGCCGGACGGAAGGTCAAAAAAATTTACAACGCCATCGTGTGCGGCGAATTGGCGCGCAAGGCGGGTGAAATCCGCGCGGCGATCGCGCGGCACCCATCGCACCGCAAACGCATGGCCGTGCGCGACGACGATTCCGGCCGCGCCGCGCATACCAGCTGGCGCGTGCTCGAACGGCTGAATGGCGCTACTTTACTGGAAGCGCAATTGCACACGGGCCGCACGCATCAGATCCGCGTCCATTTCCAGTTCCTCGGTCATCCGCTCGTGGGCGATGAAACCTACGGTGCGCGGCAAAACCGGAAACTCACGGAATTGACCGGTTACCAGGCGCCGCGCGTGATGTTGCACGCCCGTGAGCTTTCCTTCGTTCACCCGCAAACAAAAGAATTGTTGAGTTTTGAAGCCCTGCTGCCGAATGATTTCCGGGAGGCACTGAAAATTCTGATGGTCGGATAAAGGCGCCCCGCCGAGCCACCGGGGAAGGAAAGCGGAATCCAGGTAAATCAAAATGGGGGCTCGTATAACTCACCCGGTTTGTCTCCACAAAATATATTCGCCTGCGGCGCGGGGTTTTTGCATATTACGCCGGATGAAATCCATGACGGGCTATGGTCGCGGCGGCTGCGCCCAAAACGGCTTCAAAATTACCGTTGAGTTGAGCGCCGTGAACCGCCGGCAATCCGAGATTTCCCTGAACCTGCCGCGGGAACTGGAGATGCTGGAAGCGCCCATGCGCGACGCCATCAACGCCAAAATCGCGCGCGGCCGCGTCATGGCGCGCGTGTCGGTCCACGCGGGCGGAGACAAATTGTCCGCGCGGATGCACATCAATCTGCCGCTGGCTCGGGCGTATACGACGGAACTGAACCGCCTCGCCCGGCAACTCAAGCTTGCCGGCCAAGTGACGCTGGACCAGTTGATTCGCGCGCCCGGCGTCCTGCAGACGGACGAAGAACTGGTGGAAGCCGAAAAAATCTGGCCGGTCATTGAAAAGGCGTTGAATCCGGCGCTGGCCGCGCTTGTGAAAATGCGCGAACGCGAAGGCGCGCATCTCGCGCACGATTTGGCGGCGCGCATCGCCGTCATGCGGATGGCGGTTGCCAAAATTCAGAAGCAAGCGCCGCTGACGGCGGAAAATTACCGCCAGCAACTCGTCGAACGAATCAACAGCGCCGGCCTGGAGTCGCCCTCCCCGGATGACGAGCGGTTGTTGAAGGAAATCGTCCTGTTCGCCGACCGCTCGGACATCTCGGAGGAGTTGACGCGGCTGCAAAGTCATTTCCAGCAGTTTGAGGATTGCCGGAAATCGAAGGAGCCGGTCGGGCGCACTTTGGATTTCCTCGCGCAGGAAATGAACCGCGAAGTCAACACCATCGGCTCGAAAGCCAACGATGCGGCCATCTCGCGCGAAGTGGTCACGCTGAAGGCGGAATTGGAAAAGTTCCGCGAACAGGCCCAGAACGTCGAATGAAAAACCGGAAGCCAGAAGCCGGAAGTCAGAAGCAGGAAATCCGGCCTCCGACTTGCAGCACCCGACCGCTCCTCATCCTGATTTCCGCCCCTTCGGGCAGCGGCAAGACGACCTTGAGCCAACAATTGCTCGGGGCGCGCCCGGACATGACGCGCGCGGTTACCTGCACCACCCGCCCCCCGCGACCGGGGGAAAAGGACGGCGTGGATTACCACTTTTTCGCGCCGGCGGAATTTCAGAAACAGGTCCAGGCCGGGGATTTCATCGAGCACGCCACGGTGTTTGGCCGGAGTTACGGCACGTTGCGTTCCGAACTGCTCGACAAATTGCGGGCGGGCCGGGACGTTTTGCTCAACGTGGATGTGCAGGGCGCGGCGACGATTCGCAGGCGCGCGCAAGCCGAGCCGGAATTGAAACGGGCGCTGGTGACGGTGTTTCTGACACCTCCCTCACTTGCCACGCTGGAGGAACGCTTGCACAAACGCAACACGGACGGTCCGGAAGAAATTCAAAAACGCCTCGCCTTCGCGCGGCAGGAAATCGCGCAATGGAGGCATTTCGATTACCTTTTGATCAGCTCGACCATTCCGGAGGACCTGCGGCGGATGCTGGCCATTGTCGAGGCGGAAACGCTGCGCGCGGTCCGGGCCACCGCGCCGGAGTTTTAGGGTTGGCGGTTTGCGGTTGCGGATTGCGAATTTGGATTCAGATTGGACACATGAGAGTTTCGCGAAACATCATTCTGGGTGTGACCGGCTCGATTGCCGCGCACAAGGCGGTGGACCTGGCGAGCCTGCTGGCCAAACAGAAATGCCAGGTGCAGGTGGTGATGACGGCTGACGCGCAGCGCTTCATCACGCCGCTGCCCTTCAAGGTGCTGACGCGCCGGCCGGTCGTGACGGATCTGTATGACGAGGAGGAAGGCTGGCAGCCGGCGCACATCCGGCTCGCGGATGAAGCGGGCCTGTTATTGATCGCGCCGGCAACCGCCAACGTCATGGCGAAACTGGCACAGGGCATGGCGGATGACGCGTTGACGTGCATTGCCCTGGCCTTGAATCCGAAGGCGAAGATTTTGATCGCTCCGGCGATGAACGGAAAAATGTGGCTGCATCCGGCCACGCAGGAAAATACCGCCACGCTCCAGGCCCGCGGCGCGGAATTCATCGGGCCCGATGAGGGAATGCTTTCCTGCGGTTACGAAGGCATCGGCCGCTTGTGGCCGGTGGAGGCCATTGCCGAACGTGCCGTCAAATTGTTGCGCTAAATTTTCCGCTCCCCACCATTTTTATGAAACCGAGCCATGAACAATGGCTGAAACGGTCGCTTGCGTTGATGGAAATACCCGCGCCGGACCCGGCGCGTTTGCTCCGTCGCATTGAAATCATGGAGCGGGACATCATGCTGCCGCTCAAGGCATTCGTCATCGGGATGATTCTTTATTCCTTCATTTCCACGCCCTGGTTTGGCCTGGCGTACAGCATGTTGGACATTACCGTGGAAACGATTCAGTACCTCTTCTGGTTTTATGTGCTGGCCAATGTGGCTTTCACCTTGTTGATGCTGAACCTGGCACGATTGCCGCTGGCGATTGTGCAATGGACAGTGGTCACCAGCAGCCTGGTGGATGGGATTTTCCTTGCGGGCATGGCCCTGTTAACGGGCGGGCTGGACAGCATTTTATTCTGGCTGTTTGTAGGACTGATTGTGCGAAATGCCGTGAGCGTGCCGCCCGGTGTTTCGCAACTCATTTTGAATTTCGCCATCAGCCTTTGTTACATTCTGGTGGGTGTGCTGGACGTTTCCGTGTTGAGCAATCTTGAGCCGAGCATGCAGCGTGTCCTGAATGTGACGCGGCACGCGGAATTGGGGCAACCGTTCGTGCTGCGGCTGGCGGTCTTGTGGCTGACGGCCGTTTGCTGTTACGGTGCGGAGGTGCTGCTGGAACGACAGCGGATCGCAACCGAGGAAGCCGAGGAATTTGCCGCGCGCGAAGGGCAGTTGCATTCCGCGGGCCGGCTCGCCGCCGAATTCGCCCACCAAATCAAAAATCCCCTCGCCATCATCAACAACGCGGCCTTCTCCATCCAGCGCGCCCTGCGCGAGGGCAGAACCGAGGCGGCGCAACAGATCGAAATCATCCAGGAAGAGGTTTCGCGTGCCGACCGGATCGTCACGCAAATCATGGGCTACGCGCAATTGACCGAAGGCCGCGTCGAAAAATTGGACGTGATTGAAGAGCTTGAGCGCGCCATGATACAGGTTTTTCCTTCCGCCGTGCCAACGGGAGTGTGCGTTCACCGCGAATTCGACCGGAGTTTTCCTCCTGTGCTGATGCAGCGCCAGCATCTGGCGGAAATTCTGCTGAACCTGCTGAAAAATGCGCGTGAGGCCGTCGGTAAAAACGGACATGTTTACGTCACGGCCGGCAATCACCGCGATCATTCGGTGGAAATTTCCGTGCGGGACGATGGTCCGGGCATTCCCCCTGACAAAATCGGGCGCATTTTTGAAGCCTATTACACGACCAAGGAGCACGGCACCGGGCTGGGGCTGGCCATCGTCAAGCACAATGTGGAACTTTACGGCGGCACCGTGCGCGTCGAATCCGGGCTTGGAAAAGGGGCGGCTTTCACTCTACTCTTTCCGGCAAAGACACTGATGCAACTCAAGCGATGAGCCTTCCCCTGCCACCTGTCCTTGTTGTGGACGATGAAAAAAACATGCGCCGGTCGCTGCAAACGGTGCTGGAGGACGAGGGCTATATCGCCCGCACGGTGGAATCGGCCGAGGCCGGACTGGAATCGCTCGGGCGCGAGGAATTTCTCATGGTCATCACCGACGCGCGCCTCGGCGGCATGAGCGGCTACGATTTTCTGGCCAAAATCCGCCAGCACTGGCCGGAACTGCCGGTGCTCATGCTCACCGCCTACGCGACGCCCAAGCTCGCCGTCGAAGCCATCAAGGCCGGTGCGGTTGACTATCTCGCCAAGCCGTTCGCGCCCGAGGAACTGCTCCATGCTGTCGCGCGTTGCGCCGAACGCCATCAACTCCTCCGGGAAAACGCCGCGTTGCGCCTGCGCACCGGTGAAGTTTTCCGGCTCGACCAGATTGTCGGCGAATCGCCGAAAATGCACGAGTTGCGGAAATTGATTCAAACCGTTGCTCCCACCGACACGCGGGTGCTCATTCTGGGCGAAAGCGGCACCGGCAAGGAACTGGTGGCGGGCGCCCTGCACGGCTTGAGCCGGCGGCACGAAGCGCATTACATTCGCATCAACTGCGCCGCCATTCCGGAAACCCTCCTGGAGAGCGAATTGTTCGGCCACGAAAAAGGCGCGTTCACGGGCGCCCTGAGACAAAAGCCCGGCCGGGTGGAAGAAGCCGATGGCGGCACCATTTTCCTCGACGAAATCGCGGACATGAGCAAGCCGCTTCAGGCCAAGCTGCTTCGGTTCCTGGAGGATGGCACTTTCGTGCGTGTCGGTGGCACGCAGGAATTGCGCGTCCACGTGCGTTTGATTGCCGCGACCAACCGTGACATTGCCCAGGCCATCGCCGCCGAACAATTCCGCGAGGATTTGTTTCACCGGCTGAATGTCGTCCAATTCCGCCTGCCGCCGCTGCGGGAACGCGGCGAAGACATTTTGCTGCTGGCGGAACATTTTTTGAAAATGTTCCGCGTGGCGATGAACAAGAACATTCAGGGGATCTCCACGCCCGCGCGGCAAAAATTGCTTTCGCACCATTGGCCGGGAAATGTGCGTGAATTGCGCAATGTCATTGAGCGGGCGTTGATTCTGGAAACGACGAACGAAATCCGGCCGTCCAGCCTCCCGGATTTTCAGGTCGAAACGCGTTTGCAGAAAACTCCGGCGCTGCATCCGGCGCCCGGCGAATCGCTCGATGACGCCCTCGCCCGCATTGAGGGAGAGCTGATTACCGACGCTTTGGAGCAGAGCGGTTTTAGCCTGACACGCGCCGCGGAACAGCTTAAACTTACCCGTCATTCGCTTCGTTACCGGATGCAACGTTTAAACCTGAACCTCGGCGACGGTGCGGCCAATGACCCGCCTGACGCAGCTGAACAAAAAGGTTTGGGAACCTGATGGGTAAAACGCGATGAATGAACTGCTGTCAGCCTGGGCCGGGGTGGTAATCGTCATGGGGACGGCGGTGTTGGTGACGCTGGCGGCCATGGTGTGGATCCTGTTCTTCCGAAAAAACGCGCGCCACCACCGCCGCCGCCGCCGTCAGCGCAACGAACAATCCCGGCCTTACCCCACGCTCGCGCAAATCGGCGGCCTGCCACCGGCGCGCCGGGACAATAAATTCTCCGAGGAACAGCCAAAGCCAACGTTAATCTCCCGATTGTGACGCACAGCCATGTGATCACCCGCAAAAGCGCTTCCAATCTTGCGCTCGCTTTCCTGCTGCTGCCGCGCGCCAAACGTGATGCCATGTCAGCGCTGTACGCCTTCTGCCGCGAGGTGGATGATGTCACGGACAACGAATCCGCGCCGGTGCAGAAACGCCGTGAACAACTGGCGGCCTGGCGCGCCGATATTCGCCGGGCGTGTGCCGGGCAGACCCCGCAATTCACCGTCAACCGCGAACTCCAGCCGGTCATCCGGGAATACCGCCTGCTCTTTCCGTTGTTCGATGAACTGCTCCGGGGGTGTGAGATGGATTTCGACACCAAGCGCTATGAGAATTTCGAGCAGCTTGAAATTTACTGCTATCGTGTCGCTTCGGTGGTCGGCCTTTTGAGCATCGAAATTTTTGGCTACCAAAATCCCGCCTGCCGCGATTATGCGGTTTACCTGGGTAAAGCGCTCCAACTGACCAACATCCTGCGGGACGTAAAAACCGATGCCGCGCGGGGCAGAATTTATTTGCCGCTGGACGAACTGAAGAAATCCGGCGTCACGCCCGGCGAAATCTTGCGGCACGAATACTCCGACCGTTTTGCGCAATTGGCCGCCGGTGTCGCCGGGCGCGCCAAGGATTTTTACCGCCGGGCGCGGCAATCCCTGCCCGCCGAGGACCGTCACGCGATGGTCGCCGCCGAACTGATGGGTGCGGTCTATTGGCGGTTGCTGCAAAAATTGGAACAACAACAATTCAATGTTTTCGGCCCGGAACCCGCCCGCTTGAACAAAGCGCAAAAAACGCTGCTGGTTCTCCGGGCCTCGTTCCGTCTTGCCTTTGGCGCGGCGACCCCAAACTACGGAATACCGTAGGGAATTTTGCGCCAAAGCTCAGGATATGCCGCCGGTTTCTTCAACTCCGAACTCCGAACTCCGAACTCCTGACTCCGGCCGGCGCCTCATCGTCAATGCGGACGATTTCGGCCGTTCGCACTCCATCAATGAAGCCGTTGTGCGTGCCCACCGCGAAGGGATCCTGACGACTGCCAGTTTGATGGTAAACGAAACCGGTTGCGATGAAGCCGTCGCGTTGGCGCGGGAGAACCCAAAGCTCGGTGTCGGCCTGCACTTGACGCTGCTCTGCGGCAAATCCGCCTTGCCGCCGGAGAAAATTCCCGGCCTCGTCAATGCGCGTGGCGAGTTCAGCGACCAGCCCGTCGTTGTCGGAATGCGTTACTTTTTCGAGCGCAGCCTGCACGAACAACTGCGCGCGGAAATCCACGCGCAATTTCAAAAGTTCCGTGCCACCGGCCTGCCGCTCGACCATATCAACGGCCACCTGCACCTGCACCTGCATCCAACTGTGTTCCGCATTTTGATGGAAGATGCCTCGACACTTGGCATCCAACACCTTCGGCTCACACGCGATTGTCTATTGCGCAGCCGCCGGATGGCACGCGGGCATTGGTTTTATCGCGTCTCGCACGCGACGATTTACGAATGGCTTTCCCGACGCGCGCGCGGGCCATTAAAGCAACGCGGCATCCGCCACGCGCAAATCACGTTCGGCTTGTTGCAAAATGCGCGCGTGGACGAGGAATACATTTTGAAACTGTTGCCTGAGTTGCCGGCCGGTGATTCGGAGCTTTACTCCCATCCTTCGCTCGACGAATTTAAACATGAATTTGACGCCCTCGTCAGCCCGCGGGTGAAGGAATTGGTCGGAAAATTGGGCGTCGAGCTGATTCGGTATCGGGATTTGTAGCGGCGTTCTGTGAGCGCCGACTTTCAAGTGCGACGGTCGCGGAGCGCCGCTACAGATTTTATGATTAAACTGCTTTTGATTCTGCTGGTCGGTCTCAGCTTTGAATCCACCGGCGTCGTGCTGTTGAAAAAGGGCATGACGCACATCGGCGACATGAACGGCATCACCGCCGGCGAAATGTTCCGCGTTTGTAAAGCCGGCGCGACCAATCCGCAAATCCTGCTCGGCATTTTTTTTGAAGCGCTGTTCTTTCTCTGCCTGCTCATTTTGATGTCGAAAAGTGACATCAGTTTCCTCTGGCCGCTGACGGGCTTGAGCTTTGTCTTCGCCACGTTTGCTGCCATTTGGTTTCTGGACGAGCGCGTTTCGGCGGTGCGCTGGGTTGGCGTGGTGCTCATTGTTATCGGCGCGGCGTTCATCAGCTATAGCCAGAACGTGAAGGAAAAACCTGCCGCACCTCCGGCTAACCAATCGTCAGCAGCCCGCCAATAATTTGTAGCAGCCGAGGTGACGAGGCTCATAATTTTCGATTTACGATATTCGATTTACGCGGCTCACCGGGTTGTGGACGGACTCGTAAATCGTAAATCCAATATCGTAAATTAAGTCAGAGCCTCGTCAGTTCGGCTGCTACAATATCTTCACCAAGACCTCCGCCAATCGCTCCGCGGCAAACCGGGTTTGCTTCTGCAGTTTCATCAACGCGCCAATTTTACCCGGCGATTTGGCAATCGCCAGAAACAACCTGCCGTAATCCAGACTTTTGTCCGGTCTGGAAAGCGCATTGAAATCCAGCGGCAAATCCTCATTCACGGTATCAGAAATCACGCGGATCGTGGCACAGGGAATCCCACGCTCACGGCAGACGGCATGAATCGCCGCTGATTCCATCTCTACCGCGTCCGCGCCGCTTTCGTCGCGCAATTTCCTCTTTTCGGCGACAGTGGTGACAACGCGGTCGGCGCAGAAAAATTTTGCCGGCTTCGCGGCGGCGGCGAGGAGTTTCTCCCTCAAATCGTAGCAGCCGACGTGAGTCGGCTCTGACTGCTTTCCGCCCTTAATTTGAGTCTCGTCACCTCGACTCCTACGGATGTCAAAAACCACGTCGCCGGGTTTCAAATCCGGATTCAACCCGCCGGCAAAACCGCAGGTGAGCACCAGATTCGGTGGGGCGAGCGTCCCCGCGAGCCGTGCTTGGCTGGCTGAATCGGCTTGAGAACGGCTCGCGAGGACGCTCGCCCCACCAGCCAGAAATTCGCGCACGGATCTTTCGGCGTTTTTGCGGCCGATGCCGGTGAGGAGAATGGTGACTTGGTGGCCGCGGCGCAAGCCGCCCACGATTTTCCGGAATGGCGCGGCTTCTTCCTTCAACGCGAAGCAAATGAGTGTGCTCATCAATCTTCGACCTTGAATCTCCCCCTTCGACCATCAGTGAGAATACTAAACCATTCGCTTGGCAAAACTATTGCGTATTCTTTCTTTATGTGCCAAAGCCCATTTCGCGCACCGACGGCTTGTTCTCGCAAAATTATCAGTCCAAAAAGTTCAATTGCAGGAGTGCCGAACGGTTGGCAAAAAGCAAACGGTTTCCCAATTGCGATATTGATTTTTGAAATTTCCGGCGGCCGATTCGGATCACCAAGAAGTGTTCTCCAGCGAGGCCCATTCACTCCAATTGAAAAACCAACTGAAACATCTCTTGGATCGGAATCGAATATTCCAGGCAGCAGTCTGACATCCAATTTTGCTGTCAAATCCTTTTGTGATCTTGCCCATTCGATTCGATTTCCAACGCGAAGAAAACTGACCGCAACTATTGGTTCGTTTGCGTTAATCGTACCGTTCCAATCCCAATTTCTTTTTCTTTCCCAAGTTCCTTCAAGTTCCGCAAATGAATTGGTGGGGTTCGGAATTTGAATTTCGAAGATTGATTTCATTTTATCCCCGCCAGCCTTTCCTTCCAGATCTTGTAAAGCTCGACGGTGGCGCGGACGTCGCGCAGACAGTACTCGGCAATCTCCCGGAATTTCTTTTCGGCCAGCAGCGTGCCCACGTCCATGCCGGTGACGCCGTGGCTCTTGGGCGATTCGATCCCGAAGGCCTTGCAGTAAAAATCCAGGTTGAACCGCCGCGCCGCGCCGTCGCGCCCGCTCACGCTGTAAAAGGTCAGTTGTTCCGCCAGATCGCAATGCGGTTCGGTGGCGAAACGGTAACCGAGCCAGTTCTTCTTCGAGATGGGCACATTGAGCAGCGCCGAGCGCAGGTAAATAAACGGCACGTCGAACCCGCGGCCGTTGAAGGTCACGACCGAATCGTAGTGCTTCGCCACATCCCAGAACGCCGTGAGCAGTTCGACCTCGTCCGCGCAGGACACGAATTCCACCGGACCGGCTTCGCCGGCATCCTCCTCGAAGTCTTCGGCCAGAAACTGCACCTGGCCCCGCAGCGTCTCGGCGTTGAGCATGGCGATGCAGACGACCTGCGACGTGAACGGCCACAGGCTCATGAATTTGGTGATTTCCTCGCGTTTGGCGGTTTTCGCGGCGTCGGCGAGCTTTTCAGTTTCGCGGAAAAGGTATTCCTGCTGTGTCTCGTCAAAATTTTCGAGCGGCAGCGCGGAGGTTTCAATGTCGAAAACGATGGTGGCCATGTTGAAATGTCGAACCCGTTGTAAAAATTAAAGGCACGTCTGGCAAACTATTTCCAGGCTTGCCGCGGCGGTTGGTCTCGCTGAAGCTGAATGGCGATTCGAGACTTCGGCAAAGCCGGAACGCCGTTCTCCGACCCGGCGTGTTCGGAAAACGACGGGTTCACGCCGGGCCGGAGACCACGCTCCATCGTGTAATCGAGCGGGCCTGGCAGAGATTTCGAATCAGGCAGCAACATTTGCTCCCATGAGCACAATCAAAGGATTTTGTTGGAAAATGGCTGTTGCCACTGTGCTGGCGGGGCCGTTTCCATTGCTGGCGGCCAGTCCAGGCACACCGCTGCCCACTTTTGCCTCGCTGTTGCAGAACGTGTTGCAGCGGGCCAAGGCGGAGGGCCATAACGACCGTGCCTTTGATGCGCGGTATCGCTACGTGCGCACCAAAGTCACCGAATACCGAAATTCCGCCGGCCAATTGAAGAAGCGCGACGCGAAAACCGACGTGCACGTTCCCGCGCCGACAGTGCCCGCGCCAGCGAATCCCGCGCCCGCGCCGACCGCCGCACCGAAACCCGACCCGGAAAAGACCGAATCCGTCTCCGACACCCATTCCAATGTCCGCGGACAACAGCTCAAAAGGAGCGACCTCTTGTTGAACGAGGATCTGGTCAGCCGTTTTGTATTCACCATCGTCGGCCGCGCATTATTGAATGGCCGGCCGGCCTATGTCGTGGATTTCGTTCCGGCCAATAAGAAACTGCCGGTGCGGAATTTCAAGGAGCGTTTCATCAACAAGGCCGCGGGCCGGGTTTGGATTGACGCGGCCGATTACAGCCTGGTGAAGGCCGATTTGCATCTGACCCAACAGGTGAATGTCGGCTGGGGCCTCATCGGCGCGGTGTGGAAATTCCACTACGGCTTCGAGCGCGAGCGGACCGCTGACGGGCTCTGGTTCCCGAGCGAGGTGGACTGGCATCTGGAAGGACGTGAGGTGATTATCAATCGCATCGTGGATTATCACGAGACCACAACTGCGGTCCGACAGTCCAAATAATGCGTCGCGGGCACCTTGAGATTTACGGTGCCAATTCGTTTCCCTTGTCAAAAATCACGGCAATTTCACGCGATAAAAACGTTGCTGGTTGCCTGCCGCCGGGTCGGTGAACTGGTACTGACCGACGGGGCTCTCGGTCGGCGCGCCCAGAACGGTCCAGTTGGTTACCGACAGGGAAATGTTTGTGCTGGTCAGGACCACGAAGCCCAGGCCCGGCGCGTTGGTGAAGCTGATTTGGAAATGGCCGTTAGCCAGTCTCGCACCCGTCACGTTCGGCGACTGGAAATTCAGATTGTAACCCAGGATGTCCAGGGCGATGAGGTCGGCGGAGGACAGAATCCCTTTCTGCCCGGTGCTGAGAAAGGCATCGTAAGAATCCGCTGTACCGCTCGACTGCCAGTCCTGAAGGTCACCGCCATTGCCGGGCGGGTTGTACGTTTTCAACGACGTCACACCGTCATTGATGGAGAAATAGACCCCGGTATCCGAAGTGTTGAGACTGCGCACGCCGCTGCTCGTAAAGCGGAAGAGGTCGTAAGGAATATATCCGCCGCCGAGTGCCCCAAGTCCAGAGCTGCGTCCCAGCACCTCTGAAAGTTCGTGTTCGGCCACGCCGATAAAATCATATTTACCAGCGACCGCACGATTGGTTGGATCAAACGTATAACTGACGGTTGATTCAAAGTAAATCGAACCGTCACCATCTGGAAATGATTGAACATAATCAAAGCCGCCGATAGGACCGAGCGCTTTTGCCTGCGCATTGGCGATCCACCAGGGCCCGCTACCGGTCGGATCATTGACCGGCAGACTGGCAAGGGAATTACTGTCGTTGGCCGTGGTGGCCGAAGCCCTCAGGGCATTGATCAGGTCGGAATAGGCCGGGTTTCCCGTGAATTCGGTGGAGCTCTCACCAAGGCCGATGCCACTCTCATAATAAACAACGACACCGACCGTTATGTCATTGGTATAAAGGTCCTGAAAAGTCTGCACGGCCTCCGCAAAGGCTGATTCGATTTGAGCGGCATTGGTTTGACTGGTTACGGTCGTATCATAGGTCACATTAATGGTCAAAGCCCGGACCGGCGATGTCAGCCCAAACAAAATCAGCCCCGTCAAGACCAGCCATTTCGCGGCAGCACCTCCTTCCGCGCCGTCGGCAATGGATTCGAAGAGCGGTACGGTGTTTCTGACAACAATATTCCTACTTTCAGTAAGCTTATTCATAGGGTTATGGGTTCTTAATTTCCGCAGGAACCTACCATTGCCTTATTTGCCGTCAACGGAAGAGTGCGGGCCTGGTCCGGCAGCGATGCCGATGAGGTGAAAATTGAGCAATTCCCCGCCAGTTTAAGTCAAAGCCAATGAGGCGCTTGATGTATGAGCCGGCTGACAAAAATGTTGCTCGCGCTGACGATAATGAATTTCGTGCCGGGCGTGTTGTTCGTGAGCGGCCTGGTCGGCGTCGGCAGGTTTCCCGGGCTTTATGCGACATTTCCGGTCGGCGCGACACTCTACGGCCTGTTCCTCATCTCCCGCATGTTGGAGAAGGAAATCGCGGCATTTGAAGCGGAGCAACGTGCGCACGAGGACCATCCCCCGCCGGACAATCATGCCGAACCTGTCGAGCCGCTTGACGGCCATGAGCATCACGAGCCTATAAGGGCCTGAGTGGGAACGGGGCCATCGGGTCGTAAAATAATGAAGTATGACAACTTGAATCGCATAATGAATCGCGCCATTGATGGCGTCAATGAGAGTTGGACAGATGACGACTTGGACAGGGCGACCAATGACATCAATGTTTTGGGGCAATTTTCCACAACCTGCCTGGATGCCACGCGGCAGGTCAGTTCGCTTAACTATCCAAATGGTCAGCAAACGTTGTTTTCCTATTATAACAATGTGGGGGACCGCCACCTCTCGAACATCGTGTATCAAATCACTGGAGGAAATCCGGGCGGTTCTATGTGGAAAATCATTTATTCTCAATTCGGATACAAATATGATGCTATAGGTGAAATCACACAATGGACCCAGCTACTGAATGCCCAACCGTAACAGCGTGAAATGGACATGGAATGCGACGCGGCCGGCCAATTGATCTGTCAGCGGGAATCGGCGGAAGCAAAGGCGCAAGGGATCGTGGCGGAGGAATTAAAGCGAGTGAAGTGGGATGAAGCGGACTTGGAACGCCACCGAAAAGGGGATCGGCGGAAGGTGAAGATCGC
>JAJXYT010000210.1 GCA_021780375.1 bacterium
CAACAAATAAGAAAATGCCTTCAGAATGCGAAAATGCTTAATCCCTCGAAAATAAAAAGAAACCCCCGGCAATTACTCAAGCCATACGAAATCGCTGGATGCCGGGTGCCGGCGGCTAAAATCCGCCGGGAATTTTTTGACCTGCGCAAAGGCCCCGGCCATGACGCCAGGATAAACCGCGGCCAGCATCGAAATAATTATAATGACGCACCAAAGCTCCGTCAGATTCCGGCCGGTGATTCGATGCACGTTTTTCATAAACGCACCGCAACCGTGTTCAACCGCGGTAAACAATCAACACGCCAAAATCCGACAGTGTCTTTTGTGAAGCGATGTCCACATAGGTGTAGTGGACGGTGTGAACGCCCATCAGATTGGCCTCGCCGACCTCATTCAGGAATTCCGTCACCTTGTCATCAAACCGGTCGTGGCCGGACTCATAGCACGTGGCGTGGCGGATGGTGTGGAGGCGAATTTTTTTGCCGGCGCCCTTGGTCACCACTTCCACCGGCGCGTCGCCTTTTTTGATCAGCAGCTCGCTGGGTTTGTCACGCACGGGCACTTTGAGATGTTTTTCGACTTTGGCGGCGGCCGACGCGGCGATGGGGTTGACCGGTTGGCCGGTCGGGGGAGCCACTTCCGGCGCGGGTTTGGTGGATTGCCGTGGAATGGTGATGGTTTCACCGCACGCGGGGCAGTCGATTTCCGTGCCCGCCCCGGCGCTGTCCACCACCAGTTCCTGCTGGCAATTAGGGCAGTCAAAAATGATGTCCATAATCGGTAATGGGTTGACGACGAAGTCAGATTAGACCTGTGTGTTTTTTAAACCAACAAAAAAATCCGGGTCACTCCCATTCAATCGTTCCCGGCGGTTTGCTGGTGATGTCAAACACGCAACGATTCACGCCTTTGACCTCGTTGATGATGCGGCTGGCGAGTTTTTCGAGCAAGGCATACGGCAGCTTCACCCAGTCCGCCGTCATGCCGTCCTGGGATTCCACGGCGCGAATTGCGATGGTATAGTCATAAGTCCGTTCATCGCCCATCACGCCCACGCTGCGCACCGGCAGCAGCACGGCAAAGCTTTGCCAGATTTTGTAATACCAGCCGCTGCTTTTCATCTCGTTGACGACGATGGCATCCGCGTTGCGCAAAATGCTCAATCGTTCCGGCGTGACTTCACCGAGGATGCGCACCGCCAGGCCCGGGCCGGGAAACGGCTGGCGGAAGACCATTTCCCGCGGCAGACCCAGTTCGAGTCCCAGCCGGCGGACTTCATCCTTGAACAAACATTTCAGCGGCTCGACCAGTTGAAACTTCATTTTCTTTGGCAGGCCGCCGACGTTGTGATGGCTTTTGATCATCGCAGCCGGATTGCCGGCAATGGGAATCGATTCGATCACGTCGGGGTAAAGCGTGCCTTGCGCCAGAAACTTTGCCCTCCCGGCGCGGCGCGTGGCCGCGGTGAAAACCTCAATGAATGTCCGGCCGATGATTTTCCGTTTGCGTTCCGGGTCGGTCACGCCCTTGAGCCGCCGCAAAAACAGTTTGGAGGTGTTTTCATACTGCAATTTGATCTTGAAATGACGCTCGAAAACCTCGCGCACGACTTCCGCCTCGCGGCCGCGCAACACGCCGTTATTGACAAAAATACAGGTGAGCTGCTCGCCAATGGCCTTGTGAATCAGCGCCGCCGCAACGCTGGAGTCCACGCCGCCGCTGAGCCCCAGAATGACCTTTTCCTTCCCGACCTGCGCCCGAATCTGGGCCACGGCCTGTTCGATGTAATTCCGCATGGTCCATTGTCTGCCGCAGCCGCAAATCCGGTGGACAAAATTGGCGATGAGCTCCCGCCCGCGCGGCGTGTGGACGACCTCCGGATGAAATTGCAGGCCGAAAAATTTCCGGGCGCGATTTTCAATCGCCGCGAATTCGGAGTTTTCCGTCACGGCGACCGGCTTGAAATGGCGCGGTAATTTCGTGAGCTTGTCGCCGTGTGAATTCCACACCTGCAACTTCCCGGGCAAATTTTTGAACAGGGCACACGCCGGGTCTTTCACCCGGAGCGTGCCCTTGCCATATTCGCGTTTCCGGCCTTTCTCAACCCGGCCGCCGAGGAATTGTGCGAACAACTGCACGCCGTAGCAAATACCCAGAACGGGAACACCCAGATCAAAAATCCCCCGGTCGGGCAGCGGCGCGTCGGGCGCATAGACGCTGTTCGGGCCACCGGACAAAATGAGGCCGCGCACCTTGAGCTTTGCGAGTTCGCGCGCGGGGGTGTCATAGCGCAGAATTTGTGAATAGACACTGCGCTCGCGAACGCGGCGCGCGATGACCTGAGTGTATTGCGACCCGAAGTCCAAAATGACAATTTGTTCACGTATCATCGGAACGAACCTGGATACATGCCTGTGAACGGCAAGTTTTACGAGAAAAAAATGGCGGTGCCCGGCAAACCGGCTAGACTTTCCCGATTAACCATCCCATCACATGCCAGATCTCAAGTCGCTTCACGAAGCCATCCTCCATGGCGATGTCAAAACTGCCAAATCCGTCACCGAACAAGCCCTCCAGGACGGGGTGGATCCCCTGCAATTGATTCAGGATTACATGATGCCCGCGATGCGCGAAGCGGGGCAGCGTTTCGAATGCAACGAATACTTTGTCCCCGAACTGCTGTTGTCCGCCCGGGCGATGAAAGTCGCGCTGGAACCGGTGCGGCCCTTGCTGGCGGCGGGCGGGGTGCAGCCGGCGGGGCGGGTGGTCATCGGCACGGTCAAAGGGGATTTGCACGACATCGGCAAGAACCTGGTGACAGCCATGCTTGAAGGCGGCGGCTTCGAGGTGACCGACCTCGGGGTGAACGTCACGCCCGAACAATTCGTCGCGGCGGTTCAGCGCAAAAACCCGCAAATCCTGGCCCTGTCCGCGCTTTTAACCACGACCATGCCCGCCATGAAAGACACGGTCGAGGCCCTCAAGCAAGCCGGCGTTCGCGACCAGGTGAAGGTGCTGGTGGGCGGAGCGCCCCTTACGCAGCGATTTGCCGATGAAATCGGCGCCGACGGTTATGGCGAGAGCGCGGCGGTGGCCGCCAGCCTGGCGAAACGAGTGATGGCTTGAATCAAGCGGCCGGCGGAAAGGGTGCGGCAGATTTTGCCGCCGCAAAAAACGCGTCCAGATTGTCGAGCGGCGTGCCGGCCGGCAGGTCGCCCCCGGAGGGAAGCACGAAATTTCTATGGCCCGCCGCGGCCGCGAGCAAGTCGGTGGTACGCAGCTTCACTGCATCGGCGGACAATTGGCAGAAGACACCCGCTGGATCAAGATTCCCGCATAATACCACGTCAATTTGCCCTGGCATGCAAACCGCGAACGGCGAATTTTACGAGAAAAAAACGGCGATTTCATCAGGTTGAAAATCTTACCGTTGCCCGGGATGCGCAGTTGCGTTATAAGGCGGGTATGACGGTTTTCAGGCAAAGCGGCTGCGTTCGCGCGAAGGGCGGGCGCTGCGGAGCGCCTTCCGCCGGGCCGGGCTTTTCGCTCGTTGAGTTGATCATCGTGCTGGCACTGATGATCATCCTTACCGTCATGATGTGGGGATTCACGTCGGAAAGCCACCAGCACGCGGCGCAACGGGCTTGCCGGCAGAATCTGGAGAAGATTTACGTGGCGCTGCAAATTTACGCCAATGATTTCGACGGCAAACTGCCGGGCAATACCAACGCCACCCGATCCGAAGAGCCGTTGAGCCGGTTGGTGCCGCGTTACACCGCGGACACGTCCATTTTTATCTGCCCCGGCAGCAAGGATTCGCCGCTGCCGTCGGGTGTGTCGTTTGCCAACCGTAAAATCAGCTATGCCTACTACATGGGACAACGCCTCGGCGACGCGCAACAACCGCTGATGTCCGACTGGCAGGTCAACACGCTGCCGAAGAAGGCCGGCGACCTGGTATTTTCCGCCACGGGCAAGCCGCCGGGCAACAACCATTACAAGTACGGCGGGAATTTTCTGTTCTGTGACGGACACACGGAATTGACGCCGCCGCAGCTGGCCTTTTCGCTCATGACCACCAGTGGCGTTGTGCTGCTGAATCCGAAACCTTAGGCGCCTTATGAAAATCCAATGTGCCTGCGGCGCAAAATACGCCTTCGACGCCACGCCGGAAATGCTGCAAAACCCGGTGAAGTTTGTCTGCCCGGGCTGCGGGTTGGATTCATCGGATTTCGTCAACGAATTGATCCGGCGCGAGTTGGCCGGGCAGACCTCTGCCGCACCGCCGCCGGCGGCGGAAACGCCACGACTCAAAATTGCCCGCACCGAACCGCAGCCCTCCGCACCCGTGGAAGCAACGCCAGATTCTCCAGTGGCGGCAGAGCATTGCGCGAAACATCCCCGCGAGTTGGCCGTGCATCATTGTGTGGTTTGCGGGAAGCCGATGTGCCGACAATGCATGGGCTTGTTCGGCCATGTCTGTTCACCTTTCTGCCGGGCACGGGCCGAAGCGCAGAATATCGAAGTGCCCGTTTTCGCAGGACAAAAGACGGTGGCCGAGGCGAGGCATTGGCGGAAGACGGGCCTCATCGGCAGTTTGGCAGGGTTTCTCGTCATCGCGGGTCTCGGTTTTTGGACGTGGTATGCGTGGATCGGCTCCGTGCCGCACACGGCCTTTTCCGTTCATTTCAATGACATTGCTTATACCGGCGAATCCAGGCTTTGCGGAACAAATCAGATTGTGTTCCTGCACGGCGGCACTTTGGCGCGATACGACATCAAGTCGGGAAACGAAGTCTGGTCGCAGGTACTGGTGACGCCGCGGCAAATCGCGGAGGCGGTTGCGCGCGAAAAGCAATTGCAGCCGGCCGACAGAGATCAACCAAGCATTCCCCAGAGCCAGCTTGAAGAACGGGCGGCCCGTGACCTGGAAGGATCATTGCAATTGCACATTTCCGGCGGGAACGTTTGGGTCGCCGCGCCGGGAAAGCTGACGCATTACGATTGGAACACTGGCAAAGTGTTGCAGGAAATTCCACTGGCCGGCGCCAATGAATTGACCGCCCGCAACGGCGAATTCCTGGTAATAGGAGAAAGCGCAAATGGGCAGGCGCTCGTCACGCAGATCAATCCTGCGACCGGCGAAACGGACGTCGAAGCCATCGGCCGGTCGGGACAAACCCTGGTTGCCGCGACCGCACCAAGCGGCAGTGCCGGCAACCCGGCAGCGGCCGGCCTGCCGTTGGCGCCCGGCACCGGCGCGGCGAGCCCAATGAACCCGGCAACAGTCGGGGAACAGGCGCAACATCTGAGCCTGCCGGCCCGGATTGCCCTGCCCGCGTTGCTGGCCAACAGTTCGGAGCAGGAGCGCCTGCAGGCGGAACTCAATGACCAGAACCGGCCACCTTCCAGCGCATCCCCGGCCCAACCACCCAAGCCGGTTGAAAATGAAATCGGACATTTCACGCTCATTCCCAGCCAGTACGGCTACGTCGAGCTCGCGGTGCGGCTGCTGAAATCACAGATTGTCACCCGGGAAGCGATGAAGGCATCGTCGGGGAAATCCGCCTTGAATGGCAACCTGGGCACCGCGAACGAATCCGCCGCCGTGAACGAAGTCCTCAATGAGATGCAGCGCCGTCGTGGAGGCGGCACGGTGCAGGAAGATGAAAGCGTTTACCAGGTCTCGCTTCGCCGGCCGGATTCCACCGGCACCGCCGATTGGACCGGCGAAGTCATCGGATCGCCCGCGCTGTTCCCGCTTAAAAGCGTGAATGTCCTCGCCGCCGGAAAGACGCTGATTGTTTTTGACAAGACGAACAAAAAACTCTGGCAAGCCACGCTGACTTACAACGTCCCCGTTGATAACCGCGACGGGATCGAAGCCGCCTCGCCGTTTGGCGCCGGACCGTGCGTCGAGCACCGCGGCACGCTTTATGTCTTTGATCAGGCGGTGTTGACGGCGTTTGATCTGGCAACGGGCAGCGCGCGCTGGCGCGTGCCGACGGTCGGCGTGGTCGGCTTGTTTTTCGACAACCACGGAATGTTGTACGTCAACACCACGACCGCCGATCCGGAAAATATCCGGTATTCGCGCCAGATTGACATTACGCAAAAAATCCAGGCCAGCCTGCTCAAGATTGACCCCCGGACCGGCCAGACCTTGTGGCACACGCAGCCGGGCGGCTTCATCTCCTATCTGTCGGGAAATTTTATTTACACGGTTCAAATCTATAATCCCAGCGAGGACGAAACCAGAATGGCGGACGTGGCCGGCATCACGCCCAATCCGGCCCAGATCTGGATCCGCCGGATTAATCCCAGGAACGGGCAAGTCCTGTGGGCGTATTATCAGGCGGACAAAGGGGCGATCCTGAACGTGCAGTTCAAAGACAATTCCATTGAACTCGTCTTCAAAAAGGAAGTGGACGTGTTGAAATACCTTTCCCTTTGAGAAGGAATTTACGGCTGGACCACTTTCACCTTCCCGGTGGCCGCGTCGTAGCTGATTTGATAACCGGCCGGCATCTGCGGGATTTTGGCAAGGTAATTGGGAACCAGTTCTTGAAGATCCTTCGGATAACGCCCTTCCGCCGCGTTGAACTGCTGGATGGCCTGATTGAGTTGTGCCAGATCAATCTGCTTTACCGAGTATTTCTGCGCCTGGCCGAGCACGCCGATGTAATCCGGCGCCACGGTGGCCGGGTTCCCACTGGTGAAATTGGTGGCGGAGCTGTTCGTCGCCGCCGGGCTGGTGGAACTGGAATTGTTGCCGCAACCGGTCAGGAAGAGGCCAGCCATCACGGGAATCAACAAAACAGCTTTCATAGCGGCAATGTAATCCAAGCCGCAAAATTTCCCAGCGTCAATCGCGGATTTGATATTGACGCCGAGAACAAGCCCCCTGGCCGCGCCACGCGCGACAAACCGCCCGACGCAGTTATTGCGCGGGCGCGTTGGTGGCGGGCGCGTTGGTGGACGGCATTTCCGGCGCCGGGGTCGTTTCGTCCTGCTTCTGGCAACCCGCCAGGAGCCCGATGTAAAGGAGACCGAACGCAGCAACGAGATAGACTAATTTTTTCATACGCGCTTCAACTACCCGAAAATCCTTGCGTGCCGCAAGCACAATTTTCAGATTTTTTCAGGAACGCCGCCCGGGGTTTGCGCCGCCAGCTCCCGCGCCCGGCGGATTAAATCCAAATCTTCCGTCAGATTGCCAAAGCGGAACCGGGGCAGGCCGCTCTGCCGTTGGCCCAGCAACTCGCCCGGCCCGCGCAGTTTCAAATCCGCTTCGGCGATGCGAAACCCGTCCGTGGTTTCTTCCAGCACCCGGAGCCTTTCGCGCGCCTCGTCGGTCCTGGCACTGGAAATCAAAATACAAAATGACTCATGCGCGCCGCGGCCAATACGGCCGCGTAACTGATGCAATTGCGCCAGCCCGAATCGCTCCGCGTTCTCAATGAGCAGGACCGTCGCGTTCGGCACGTCCAGGCCCACTTCAATCAGCGCCGTCGCCACCAGTGCCTGGATTTGGTTCGCACGAAACGCCGCCATCACGTCTTCCTTCTCCCGGCCTGGGAGCCGGCCATGAAGTAAGCCAACGCGAAAAGGCGCCAGGGAGCGCCGGACGTTCTCAAATTCCCTGGTCACGGCCTTGAGGTCGTTGGCCGTGTCCTGCTCTTCCACCCGTGGATAAACCACATAAGCCTGCCGCCCGGCGGTGATTTTCTCACGGATGAACTCCCACACCTTCGGCAACTTGTCCGCCGCCCGCACAAACGTTTTCACGCGGCCGCGCCCGGCCGGCATTTCATCAATCACGGAAACATCGAGATCGCCGTAGAGCGTCAGGCCCAGCGTCCGTGGAATCGGCGTCGCCGTCATCACCAGCAAGTGCGGGTAATTTCCCTTGCGCACGAGTTGTTCGCGTTGGGCCACGCCGAATTTATGTTGCTCATCAATGACCACCAGGCCGAGCTTCGACAGATCGAAACCCGAGGTCAGCAGGGCATGGGTACCGATAAACAAAGTCGGGGGCCGGGAATCGAGCGTCGCGGGTGGGTGACGTGATGGACTCTCGACTCTGGACTCCCGACTTCCGGCTGGTTTATGACTGCCCGTTTGCAATTGAACCTTGATTCCCAGCGGCTTAAACCACTTTTGAAAATTCCGGAAATGCTGTTCGGCCAGAATCTCCGTTGGCGCCATGAGTGCCCCGGTGAAACCGCTCTCCAACGCCATCAGCGCCGTGCACGCGGCCACCACGGTCTTGCCCGACCCGACATCACCCTGGAGCAGCCGTCGCATCGGGTGCGCGCTTGCCGAGCCGAAGCCTCCTGGCGAAGGCTGGCCGCCCAGGTCCATGCGGATTTCGCGAAGCACGTTCGTCTGCGCGTGGGTGAGCTTGAAGCCGAGACCTGCCAGAAATGGCTTCATCAAACGGTTGTCGCCGCCGCACGGCAGGGCGCGCGATTTGGCCTCGAAATTCCTCCGGCGAAGCTGCATTTCGCATTGCCATGCCACGAATTCATCCAAAGCCAGCCGTCGCCGCGCAATTTCCACATCGGCCAAGGCTTCGGGAAAATGAATCATCCGGACCGCGTTGGCGCGCGTCGGGAAGGTCTTTGAATCCGGCGCAGGCTTTGGTTCGACGAACTGTGATTCAAACTTTTCCAGCGTGCGCCAGATCAATCCGCGCAACCAGCGTTGCGGCAGTCCTTCGGTGAGCGGATAAACCGGCGCCAGACGGTTGATGTGGATGAAGCTTTCCTCGCCGGTTTCGATGACTTCGGTTTCGGGATGATCCATCGTGCGCGGTTTGGTTTCGACGAGCTTGCCAAAGACGAAAACCTCGTCGCCCACAGCAAAATATTTCTCCATGAATGGCAGGTTCCACCAGCGGCAATGCAGGCGCGCCGTGCCGTCGTCGAGGACAAATTCAAAAACAGACTTCGCTCCGCCGCGAAAACGTTTGAGTCCCTGGGCGACAATCGTGCCGCGCGCGGTGGCCGCCTCGTCCCGGGTCAATTCGGCAATGGCGCGAAAATGCCGGCGGTCTTCGTAACGCCGCGGGCGGTGCAACAGCAAATCTTCGACCGTGTGAATGTCGAGCCGCGCGAGCTGCTTCGCGCGCTCCGCGCCGACGCCCCGGAGCGAAGTGACCGGCCTTTGCAAGACCGGCATGGCTTCGCCGCGGCCAGCCGGTGGGGCCGGCGAGGATTTTTTGGGTTCCGGCGGCAACATTAACCGCACCATACAAACCGTTCCCCGCGGCTTCAACGGCAAAGGAGCGCGACAGGCTTTTCGGCGCTCCAACCTGGTCCAGGTCAAATTTCAATTACGGTGACTTCCGGGCGGCAGTTAAATCGCACATCATAGCAATACCAGCCAATACCCGGATTCACATAAAGCGGGCCGGCCGGGGTTTGAAACAAACCGAGGTCATACTGGTCCACGCCGTCCGGCAGCACGAGGGCCCCATAAAACGGGATGCGCACCTGACCGCCATGGGAATGACCGGCCAGCGTCAGATCAAACCGCTGGTCACCCTGATATTTTATCCATGCCGGATAGTGCATCAGCAAAACAGTTTTCGCCCCGGGATTCAACGGCGGCGCGACGTTGTAGAAATTCCGGCAGGTCATGCCCGCCAGGTTGATTTTTCCGCCGGCCACAGCCTGTTGTTCGTCGAGCAGCCAGGCGCCACCGGTGGCGGCAAAGCATTGACCGATGACCGCGAACGACGCGCCGCTCGAGTAATCGTGGTTCCCGGGCACGCCAAACAGGGGAGATTGGATGCCGGAAAGAATTTCCAGCGCCTCGGGCAGGAACTGGTTTTGCTCGATGATGTCGCCGGTGAAACACACCAGATCCGGCGAGAAGGAATTGATGGTTTTGATGACCGATTCCGCATAAGCGCGGTCGCCCTTGTAATGTAAATCGGAGAAATGGACGAGGCGGACGGCAGGCGGGCCCTCGCCGATACGCAAATGCCGGACTTCCAGCCACGTGGGTTCAAGCCACCGGGCATCCGTCAGGGTGGCCGCCGGCGCTCCGGCACAGGCCGTACCGAGCGTCAGAAGAAAATGGCGGCGGCTCAATCTATTCAATTTCATTGGTGCTTTTGACGCCTCGACCAAGATCACCTCCCCCCGGCGGAATTGCGCCCGGCGTCGTTCCACGTTATCTTGGACGCCGTGCCCGCGAATTTTGTTCAACCTCAAAAATCGCCGCTGCTTCTGTTACTGCGCGTCAATGCGCTGCAAACCTGGCGGCGGCTGCTGTCATTGCGGGAACAATCGCAGTTGCTCACCAGCGTCATCCTATGCTTTGTCGTCGGTTATCTCGCCCTATCCTTCTGGCTGTTTTATCATGCCCTGTGGTTTGTCGCGAGATTCCCGGGTCTGGGCGCGGTGCTGACCGAGCGATTGATGTACACGCTGTTTGCCTTTCTCTTCGGATTGTTGCTGCTGAGCAACCTGGTCATCAGCTACACGAACCTGTTCCGCAACCGCGAAACCGCGTTTTTGCTCACGCTTCCGGTTCCCACCCAGACGGTATTTCGCTGGAAATTCATTGAATCCACACTGCTGGCCTCGTGGGCATTTTTATTCCTGATTGCGCCGTTGCTGGTGGCCTTTGGCCTGGTGCGCGGCGCCGCGTGGCATTTTTACGTGATGACGCTGGTGTTGATCGCGTTGTTTATCGTGCTGCCGGGGGTCGCCGGCGCGTGGCTGGCGATCTTAATGGGGCGGCTGCTGGATCGCCGAAGCTTCCAAATCACGATCGTGGGAACGGCCTTAATCTCACTCGCGCTGGTCGCTTTTTGGTGGAAGGCCCAGCCGGCCACCAACGCCTTGCTCAGCGAACGCACCCTCGAGGCGCTCGATCAGTTGCTGGCCAAAACGCGTTTTACGATGTTTCCCTTCCTGCCCAGTTACTGGTTGTCAGCCGCCGTGCTGCAATGGGCGGAAGGCATCCTGCGCGGCGCCGCGTTTTTCGCGCTGGTGCTGTTGAGTTACACCCTGCTCTTCGGCGGCCTGGCTTTCACACAGTTCGGCTATCTGTTTTACGATACGGCGTCGGCCGTGCAAAGTCGCGTGCACCGCAACGGGAAATGGGCCCGGGTTCGTCTCAAGCCTCCATCGCAAAACTCCGCCCGGGCGATGGAAAAAATCGGGGGGATATTTTTCTGGTTCGGCCGCGACAGCCGCGCGCTGGCCATCAAGGACATCCGCATGTTCTGGCGCGACACGACCCAATGGGGGCAATCCGTGATGCTGTTCGGCCTGTTGGGCGTGTATATCATCAATTTGCGGAATTTTACCCACCAGTTGAGCAGTGAATTCTGGGTCAATCTCATCGCCTTCCTGAACCTCGGCGTTTGCGCGCTGAACCTCGCCTCTGTGACGACGCGGTTTGTCTTCCCGCAATTCTCCCTGGAAGGCCGCCGGCTTTGGATCGTCGGCCTGGCCCCCATGGGCCTGGCGCGCGTGGTTAAAACCAAGTTCTGGCTGGCCAGCGTCATGTCGTTCATCGTGACTTCCGGCCTGATCATGCTTTCCTGCTACCTGTTGAAAATGAGCTGGGACCGGGTGGCTTTTTTCGGCGCGGTGGTCACCATAATGACCTTTGCCCTCAACGGCCTCGCGGTTGGGTTGGGGGTGTTGTATCCCAATTTGAAAGAAGCCAACCCCAACAAGATTGTCAGCGGTTTCGGCGGCACCTTGTGCTTCGTGCTGAGTTCCGTTTATATCCTTGCCTCGGTCTTGCTGTTGGGATTTGCCGGCACCGGCTGGCACGGACGGGCGACCTGGGCGGCGGAGGGCATTATCGCCTTTGTGTTCCTGTCGTTCCTGGTCGGCTGGCTCCCCATGAAATTGGGTCTGCGGCGGTTGAACGATTTTGAAATGTAATGCCCGGGTTCCCACTGCCGCCGTTCACCCCTGCATCCATCTCTCCAGCGCGTCAAACAGTTTCGGTGGATCCGCCAGCGGCACGTGGCTGCTTCGGGTAATCAAACCGAAACCCTCGCCGTAGGCCGGGCCGTTGGCCACACACGCGTCGGTCAGGCACTGGAGGAGCTGCTGTTCCGCCGCCTGAATTGCGTCCGGGCGCTTGCCTTCCGCTTCAAACTTCCATCCCACCAGTTTCGCCGAGGGAAACCAGGCGCGCAATTCCGTGATGATTTTCTGCGTCGGCACCAGTTCCACCACCAGGGCGCCCTCGCCGGTGGGAATCTTTTTTGATTTGATTTCCGTCAACTTGCCGTGGGGCGATTGCAGCCGAATCCGGCCGAAACGAAAATCGCTGACCGCGGCGGTGTGAAAAACCGCGTTCACATTTTTTGCCGCCAGGGCCTGCAGTCTTTCCCGCAAGTCCGCCGTGGTGGTGAACCCTACGACGCGCTGGGCCCCGCGCTCGCCGCCGTACGTCGCCTGCGCGCTGATGAGCAGCGTCACCTGATGGCCGCGCGCGACCAGGAAATTGGCCAGTTCCGTGCCCAGCCGGCCGGTTGAGAAATTGGTGAGCCGGCGCACGTCGTCGAGCGGTTCATAAGTCGGACCGGCCGTAACAATGCAATTCATGCAACCAAAATAACCGCGCTGGGGCACAAATGCACAAAAATTTTGTTTTGCCGCTGTTTCGTGGCAGCATTGGGTTGTGAGCAGAATCGTCGGCATAGACCTGGGCACCACCAATTCGCTCGTCGCCACGGTGGATTCGGGCATCCCGCTGGTCATCGCCGACGCCGAAGGCCGGCGGCTGACGCCGTCGGTGGTGCATTTCCCTCCGGCCGACGCCCGCCCCGTGGTTGGCCACGAGGCGAATCGGGTGCGCGCCCTCCACCCGGCGGAAACCGTCTATTCGGTGAAACGCTTCATCGGCCGGCGCAGCGCGGACATGGCGCAGGAGGAAATGCTGGTGATGTATCCCGTCAAAGGCGATGGCGCCGGCGCGGTGACGATTCCGGTTCACGGGAGAAATTTTTCGCCGGAGGAAATTTCCGCCGAGGTTCTGAAAAAACTCAAGCGCGACGCGGAAAATTATTTCGGCGAACCGGTCACCCGCGCCGTCATCACCGTGCCCGCCTATTTCAACGACGCGCAACGCCACGCCACTAAACGCGCCGGCGAACTGGCCGGATTCACGGTGGAACGCATCCTTAACGAGCCGACGGCCGCCGCGCTGGCCTACGGTCTGGACAAGCTGACGGAGAAATCCAAAATCGCGGTCTATGATCTGGGTGGCGGCACGTTTGACCTCTCGATTCTGGAACTGCACGAGGGCGTTTTCCAGGTGCTGGCCACCAACGGGAACACGCGACTCGGCGGCGATGATTTGGACAAACGGCTGGTGGAATTCCTCGTCGAGAAAATCCAGATGGCCGGTCCGAAATCCGGAATCCGGAGTCCACAGCTGCTGTCGCGTGTTCGGGAAGCCGCCGAGCAGGCCAAAATCAAACTTTCAACCGAAACCGAGGTGGAAATTGCGTTGCCGTTTCTCACGCCGGATTTCCATTTCCGCTACAAGCTCACGCGCGCCGGACTGGAGGACCTCACCCGCGGCATCATTGCCCGCACCCGGCCGCCGTGCCTGCGCGCGCTGGCCGACGCCAGGATTGAACCGAAGGATTTGGACCAGGTGATTCTCGTCGGCGGCCAGACGCGGATGCCGCTGGTCCGCAAATTCGTGGGCGAGTGGTTCGGCTGCGCGGAGTTCGCGGAAACGCGCGGCGGCATCCGGCTCGGCCGCGACTATCCTGAATCCGCCGGTCCCCAGCTAAACACGTCGCAAAATCCCGACGAAGCCGTCGCGCTGGGCGCGGCGATTCAGGCGGAAATATTGTCGGGTGGTTTCAAAAATGTGCTGCTGCTCGACGTGACGCCGCTGTCGCTCGGCCTCGAAACGTTCGGCGGCCTGATGAATGTATTGATTCCGCGCAACTCGACGATTCCGGTGAAGGCGGGCGAGATGTTCACGACCGCCGTGGACCACCAGCGTTCGATGCTGATCCACGTCTTGCAGGGCGAACGCGAACGCGCGAAGGACAACTGGAGCCTGGGCAAATTCACAATTGAGTTCGAGCCGGCGCCCCGCGGCGTGCCGCGCGTGGGCGTGCAATTTGAAATTGACGCCAATGGCATTCTGCACGCACTGGCGCGTGACGTGAAAACCGGCCGGGAAAAAATCGTCGAAATGAAATCCGCCGTGAATGTGGACGACACAGCGGTGCAGCAAATGGTCGAGGAATCCGTCGCGTACGCGTTCGAGGATTTGGCCGCGCGCCGCTGGATTGAGGCGAAACTGCGGGCGAACGAAACCCTCGCCGCCACGCGCCAGGCGCTGGCGGATTGCCGCGATGAAATTGAGGCCGGTTATCGCGCGGAAATCGAAAAGGCCGTACGCGAAGTGGAACTGGTTCTGACAACGGAAAAACCGGAAACCAGCGCGGGTGATTTGAAGCAATTGCAGGCCGCCGTCGCCGCGCTGGACGAAATCACCGGGCCGCTGGCGGACTCGCTGATGGACCGGGCCATGGCAGCGCTGCTGCGCAAACGCGGCGTGATTCA
>JAJXYT010000151.1 GCA_021780375.1 bacterium
AAGTGGTCGTGCATGACGGCAAAGGATTCAAGGACCGGGTGACGGTGTTGGCCGATGCGCTGCGCGAACCGCTAAAGGCGCATTTGAGCCGGGTCGAGGCATTGCACCAGCAGGACTTGAAAATGGGCCTGGGCCGGGTTTGGTTGCCGGGAGCGTTGCGGGTCAAGTACCCGAAGGCGGAACGCGAATGGATGTGGCAACGACGCAAATTTACACGCATGTCATGCAGAAGCCGGGATTGGGAATCAAAAGTCCGCTGGACAGTCTTTAGGCAGTTGGAAGATCGGAGATGGAAGTCGGGAGCATCCAACATCCAACATCACATGGGACAGCGGCACCTCTCCCTGAATCCTTCTCCCCATCCCGCAAATGGCAATGGGACGCGGAGAGGAAAGCGATTTCTTTGTCCTGGCCCATCCGTGGTTAAGATTGGAACTTCCGCCGTTTCACAACGGCGGCTACGGCACGGGTTAAATTCGGGTCGCGGTCCCTGCGGACGGCCACCCGCTCCACCCACCAAACTTTACCACTACCAATAAGTTTGGAGGCGCCCCATTTGAGGTAGCGTCGAGCCTCCGACTCGAGATCGGCGCACAGCGCCGACACTACAACAGTTGGCGCAATTTCAAAAAAGGTGTAACCGCCGAGATGAGTCGGCGCAGAACAAACGAAAGGGAATAATATGGCGCGAACTTACGTTTGCGGCTACGAGCATAATAAAATCACTGGAGCGCGATTATTTCTGCAAACGGAAGAATTGTTGGCCGCTGGAAGCCGGCACCAGCACGGAAATCGTGTTGCCGTTGGTGGAGGGCGTTTGCGTTACGCTGGACCAGACCACCGGTGGAACCAGGCCGGGAGCCGACTGAAGTTGATAACCGGTGGCGGAACCGGGCCAGGAAATCGCGGCATTTGTGCCGGCAGGAGCGATGGTCAGTAGCGGCGACGCCGGGCTGGTGATGAGTTCGGTGATTTGTGTCTGCCACAGGTCACCGCTGTCCAGTGTGCTGTCGTAGATCGGAAGCATTTGAATGGTCCAGAAATGCGTCGAGTCAGACGGGTCCACCGAAACCGTGCTGTAATCGCCCCAGCGGCTGTCGACACTGATACCGAGCTGTTCGTTCAAGTCGTGATAATCCACACTGCTTGCGGCCAGCAAAACCGGAGTGCCGAAGGTGGTGACACCGTTGGCCGTCAAGCCGGCGACGGCATAGCTGCTGATGAAGGCGTTCGCGGCCGGGCCGCTGCCGTTAAAGGCGATGACCACGACGCCGTTTGTATTTGCCGCGATGGAGGGGTAATAGAAGTCCAGGTTCGCGTCCGCGATGGTGCCGGATTCCAGCAGCGCGTAATTGGCGGCGTTGATGCGATACCACCGGATGGCGGCGCGGTCACCCACCTCTGTGTTGTGGACGGCAAAAATCACGCCGCCAACCGTGTAAACCCGGGCGCTGAAGCGCGCGTCGTTGTCTGCGAGCGTGGCCGTGCCATCAGGTTGTGTCGCATCCAGGGGAGCGGTGTAAGCGTCAACCAGAATGTTCGTTGCCGGCGCGAGCGTGGCGTTGGTGGCGCCGGGGTTGAGCATGGTGGTGGCCACCAGATTGGAGTGGAAGAGAAAATCGTCACCGAGCGCGCCGGCCGCCAGAATGTTTCCGCGGCTGCTGCCGTCGAAGCAGGTGGCGGGTTGCAGGATTGCGCCGTGATTCGTATAGGGCGTGGTTTTGAAAAAAATCCGGCTGGTGATGACCGGCGGGTTGGCCAATAAATCTGCTTTCGGAATCATGGTCAGCGACGTTCCGAGCGAATTGCTTTGTCCATGGTACATGTCGCCCGCCAGATAAACCGCGTTGGCATCCAGACCAAGCGTCGGGAAGTCCACAAATTGGACCGCGCCCGTGACGCTGAGGAAGGAGAATACATGCCACGAGCCGCTCGGGTCGTCGGTGTCGGATACCCCGAGCAAATAATAGTCGGATTCCAAACTCGGGTCCGACGCGTTCCCGTCGTATTTCACCTGCGACGCGAACCAGCGTTGCGAAGCCGGATCATAAATCACGCGCGGATCGCTGATGGCGTCCGATGATGCAAAGTTGATTCCGCCCACGCCACCGCCACCGGGTCCCGCGTTGCTCCAGAATTGCATATCGGTGATTTTCACCACGCCCGAGCCATCGGATTTATTATAGACGGCAAACGAGCCGTTGATGAATTCGACAAAATAGTTCGGCCCGACCGCGCCGTTGGCATCCGCCGGCGTAGTGTAAGTCTGGGAATTGTCGCTGCCGGGAAAATTCTGGCCGATCTGAACCGTTACCTGGGCACGCCCGGCAACCACCGACAGGAATGCAAAGAGGACAAATGAATATACCGCTGCACCCGGGTTTCTCCTGCTTGGCTTCATCACGGCTTATAAGATACTCACAAACCCGGATTTGTCGAACCTTCCATTTGCGGGGTGGCGTCCAGGTTTGAAGAAATTTTTTGCACTTCGATGGTCGGCGCCAACCGCTCCACCTCCGACCGGTCCACTTCCCCCGGCATGGGCGTGAGCGCATTGGCCGCGCCGGCGGCACTGCCCCAGCGACAGGCTTCGCCCAGATCATCGCCGTGCACCAAACGCGCTACCAGCCCGGCGGTGAAGGCGTCGCCGGACCCAATCGGGTTCAGGGCCCGGACCCGCGGCGTAATGATGCGCCGGAAATTTTTCCCATCAAACGCCAGCGTTGAACCCTGCCCTGCCGTCACCACCACCCGTTGCGCACCGCGTTCGATCAATTCCCGCATCGCTTTCATCACGTCCGCTTCGTCCTTGAGTTCGCGGCCCAGCGTTGCCGCCAATTCGGACCGGTTCGGTTTGACCAGGCCGGGTTTCGCCTGCAAGGCCTCCACCAGGGCGGCACCCTGCCCGTCCACCACGGAAAGGGCTCCGACATTTTCCGCCAATCGGGTACAGTCGAAATACAAATTGACCGGGCCGCCGGTGACGATGGTTCCCGACATCACCACCGCCCGGCATTCCGGCACCCGCCGACGGATGACCGCCCTGAGTTTGTCGAAGTCCGCCGGCTCAACCGGCCGGCTCTCCTCCACCAATTCAGTTTGGGTGCCGGCCGATTCGTCAATCACCGTGATGCACTGCCGCGTCCGGGTGGATACGGTCACGAAATCGGATGCGATGCCCTTCTCCGCCAGCCCCGCCCGCAAAAATTCTCCGTGGTCGCCGCCCAGAAAGCCCGTCGCCACCGGCTGTTCACCGAGCGCCTTCAGCACTTTCGCGACGTTGACGGATTTGCCCGCGGCGCCGTCCAGCGTCGTCGTGGCGCGATTGACGGCATCCAGCGCCAGTTTGCGGAAAATCATCACCCGCTGGGCGGCGGGTGTGGTGCCTATACAAAGAATCATCGGTTCACAACCTTCCCGGAGAGATTTGCGGATAACGGTCCTGCTGTAAAGCGGCAGCCGCGCCGATTTATATCAATCCCGGCCCGGAAAAAATGACGAACAGGAGGTGCTGACAGTAAAAAACGTAAAGGAACAGCGCCAAGGCGGCGGGAATCAGACTGTAATGCAGCCGGCGGGCAAGGCTCCAGAGCCGGTTGCGCCATGCTGCGATTGAAAAGACAACCAGGCTGACGGTCAAAACCATCAAGAGAGGCAAGACCCCCATCAAGCTTCTGATGGAGGCTGGCAACCCGTAGAAATCCGCAAACGGGTGGAGCCGCAACTCCGTCAACGCCAGGGCAGCCTCGAACCAAAGGGCCAGGGCACAGGCGGCAAACGCCGCTCCGCGGGCCGCCCATGAAAGCCGCACCTGCGGCCGGTTGGCGCCAGACCTCGCGGGCCGTGGCGCCGTATTGGCGCCGATCAACCGGATGACCAACCCGATCGGCCACACCACCACCACCGACAGGAAAACCAACGTTGCGGCGCGCATGAGCCACCGGCGTCCCTGTTGGGTTTCGCTCCACGGGACCCGGCGAAAAGCACCGCCGCCGGTGATCAGGTCGGCGACATGTCCATCCTGACCCAGCCGGAACGCCACCCGGTGACCGGCAATTCCGCCGCGGCCAAATGGTTCGAAGACCAGCGGCTGGATTTCACGAAACGGCCGCCCGCCAATCTCCAGTTGCCCCGCCGGACCTTTTGTCACGGCAAGCCCCGGCGGAACGCCGAGGTCCGGCGAGTCCTGCGGAAAACGCACTGAAAGATAGTAACCGCACAGCGGCCCAAGTTCGTCCCGAGCCGGGAGAGGCAACGGTTCCGCGCCGGCAACAACCCGTTTTGGCGGAAGAAATTGTTCCACAAACAACCGCGAAATCTGCCGGCCCAGGAGAAGCTGGTCGCAACGGTTGTAGGCGATAAATAATCCGCAATGCTGCCGCGGGAACAGGAGCAGCAGCGAGTTGAATCCCGGCCATTGACCGCTCTGGCGCAACACCGGCCGCCCCTCCAGGTCAATTTCGTCAAATCCGTAGCAGCGGCCAGGCACCTCGGGGTTGAAGGCAAACTGCTGCGTTTCGAGTCCACGCATCACGCTGGCGGGAAAAGCGGGCGACCCATCCGGGCGTTGGTTGGTCAGCAGTGCCATCAGAAACTGCGACATATCCGCCGCCGTCGAGCAAAGACCCGCGGCCGGGATAATGTTGACATGAGCCGGTCGGTACGGGCGCAACGTTCCATCCTCCAGCCAGTAGCCGGTGGCCAATTTCCGCCGCAGCGCCGCATCCGGCGAGAAACTGCTGTGGTCCATGTCCAGCGGTTGGAGCAGCCGTTCCTGGACGTATTGCGGAAATGGAATTCCAGACGCTTTTTGGACAAGATAACCCGCCAGGGCATAGCCGTAGTTGTCATAACCGCTGAACACACCGGGCGGACGGACCCGGACCGGTTGAAATTCGGCGAGGTAATGGCGCAGGGACAGCTTTTGCGCCGCGGTCCGCGCGGCGTAATTCAACGGGCACACGTCGAAACCGCTGCTGTGGGTGAGTAAATCGAACAGCGTGATCGGCGCCCCAAAGGCCGGGGCGATGCGGAATCCGGTGAGATAGCGGTTCACGTTGCGATGCAAACTCAGGAGATGCGTCTGGGCCAGTTGCAACACTGCCGCCGCCGTCAGGATCTTGGAAATCGACGCCACGCGGAACAGCGTGTTGCTGGTCGAAACCGGCTCCCGGTTTTCCAGGTTCGCAAAACCGTAACTCTTTTGAAAAACCACCCGGTCGCCGCGCACCACCACCAGGACCGCCCCCGGAATTTTCCCTTCGCGCATCGCCACGGGCAGCCGCCCGTCGGCAAAGGCCGCCACCGCCGCGGCACTCAATTCCGGGACCGCCTGCCGGGTCGAAACTGTCGCGGACGCGCTGCCGGCCAGCAGGACAAACGCCAGGACCGCCGACACCGGATGGCGAAGCCATCGCAGGACCCGCCTCAGGGGAAATTTGCAAACCCGATTCATCTCGCCACGTTTTGCCGGTGGATGGAAAGGCATTCTGGTTCAACGGCCGTCAATCCGGTGTTATTTGTGAAATCTGACCACGTTGCCGCCGGTTTGGTTCAATGACAGCGGTGCAATTCGGCAAAAGCGATGGCGCCGGAGCGGTAACGCCGGATCGCCCGGCGGTGGTCTGCGAAAAATCATCACCCGCTGCGCGGCGGGCGTGGCGCCGGGGCGCAACATTTTCATCGGATTCATTCCGGCCGAACGGTTTTCCAAAAAAAATCAAACCGTGATACACCGAGATTTGATTCTGAAACAGCCACAGCTTCGTCGCCGAAGTGAACGGCAGAAAAATTCCGGCGAAAAACAAGCCAGGGCCGCAAGCAGCATCAGCACCATCGCGACGCCCGAACGCAAGTAAGTTGCAACCAAAGAGCGTTTACCCTCCAGACCCTTGATGGCAGGTGGGATCTTGCCGGGAAACCGCCAGTCCGGCGCCGCCCGGCCATTGCTTCGCGAACCCATTTCAGTCCTCCAGCTTTGCGTCCATCGTGACGTTCGCCTTGAGCAGGCGCGAGATGGGACAACCGAGTTTGGCCACGTTCGCAATGCTGAGCACCTGGGCCTTGTCTGCGCCGGGAATTTTCGCGGTCACGTCCAGATGCGACGCTATCACCGTCCAGCCGGCATTGGTCTTGTCCAGGGAAACCGTGGCCGTGACGGAAATGGAATCGGGCAGGATGCCGGCTTTGCCCAATTCCGCCGAGAACGCCATCGCGAAACAACCGGCGTGGGCGGCGGCCACCAGCTCTTCGGGATTCGTGCCCATTTCGTTCTCGAAACGCGTGCTGAACGAGTACGGCGTCTCCCGGAGCACACCGCTCTCGGTAGAGAGGTTGCCCCGACCATTCTTCAGACCGCCGCGCCAGATTGCCGATGCTTTGCGTTTCATGCATTGTCCTTTCATCCTCGGAATGTAAGCCTCACCCGAATGCCGGAGAGCCTACCGCGGGTCCAGGCCAACCTCAACCCCGAAAGCCTTCGGGGCTTCGGTCAGGGGCGAAATACCTTCTCCTCACAAGCCTGGAGCCGTTTCGCCAGGAACATCTGCTCGGATTTGATTCCGGCCAGTTGCAGCGATTTGCGGAAATGACCGGCGGCCGCCTGCGCATGGTTTAAGCGCGACTCGAATTCACCCAGCACCGCGTAGAGCAGATAATAGGTGTTCAACGCCTCCAAATCCCGAATGGCGGCCAGGGCATCGAGCCCCGCTTTGGGTCCATGAAGATTGGCGATCACGATGGCGCGATTGAGGGCGACCACCGGTGAACCGTCCAGCTCCACCAACCGGTCGTAGAGCGCCAGAATCTGCCGCCAGTCCGTGGACCCATAATCCTGCGCGGTGCAATGGCACGCGGCGATGCCGGCCTGCAAATGGTACACGCTGATTTCCCCGCCGGCCGCCGATTGCGCCAGGTGAAACATTCCCCGGGCGATCATCGGTTGATTCCAGCGCGAACGGTCCTGCTCCTGAAGAAGCAGCAGGTTGCCCTCGCGGTCCACTCGCGCCGGGATGCGGGCGGTGTCCAGGAGCATCAAGGCCAGCAAGGCATGAGTTTTCGGCCGGTGGCCCGCCGGATGTTGCACCAGCAAATCCGTCAAACGAATGGCTTCCTGACAAATGTCCTCGCGCACCAGCTTGTCGCCGCTCGACGCCTTGTAGCCTTCGTTAAACAGCAGGTAAAGCGCTGGCAACACCCCGTCCAGCCGCCGCCCCAGCTCCTCGCCGGCGGGAATTTCGAAGGGTATCTTTGCCTCCCGGATCTTCTGTTTCGCCCGCGTCAACCGCTTGGCAATCGCCGCCTCGGACGTGAGAAAGGCCCGGGCAATTTCCGTCACGCTGAAACCGCACAGGGTTTTCAAGGCCAGCGCCGCCTGCGCCTCCGCTGGAATGTTCGGATGACAGCACACAAACATCATCCGCAAGGTGTCGTCGGTGATTTCCTGTTCGGGAAAAATCGCCGTGTCCGGCGTCGAACCTTCCCGGTCCATCAGGTGGATGATCTCCGCCTCCTTGTCGCGGAAAACCTTCTGGCGGCGGACGACATCCACGGCGAGGTTGCGGGAGGCCCGCATGATCCACGCGGCGGGGTTTTTCGGCACGCCGTAGAATGGCCAGGTCTGTAACGCCCGGGTCAGCGCTTCCTGCACCACGTCTTCAGCCAGAGTGAGATGTTCAATTCCGAAAATCCCCGTCAGCGTGGCGACCATTTTCCCTGCTTCATGCCGGAACAGATGCTCCACCACCGCCGAAATTTCCGGCGGTTGATCGTTCGCAACCTGGCATCCGGTTTCCATTCAGCCTCCGGCCATGGCTCCAACAATCAGGAACGGTTCCACGCCGTTGGCGACGGCGTCGGGCAGTCTCGTCTCCGGCGGCTCCAGGGAGAGGTCCTCTTTGCAGGCAAAAAAACGCACAAACGGCCGCCGCTTCAGCGTCTCGTGATCGCGAATCGTTCCGCAGAGCACCGGATACCGCATTTCGAGCGCGTCGAGCACGGAGCGCACGGTGACCGGGCCGGTCACTTCGAGTTCCACGTCACCGCTCAAGCGCGCGAGATTGCGCAGATGAAATGGGAGCACGACGCGGATCATCGCAGGGTTTGGACTTCGACGGAATAGACCGCCGGCAGGTCGCGGACGATGGGAGACCAGGAATTGCCGCCGTTGGCGGAGCCATAAACCTGGCCGCCGGTCGTGCCGAAATATATGCCGCATTGGTCCAACTGGTCCACGGCCATCGCGTCGCGCAGGACGTTCACGTAGCAATCCTTTTGCGGCAGGCCCTTCGTGAGCGGTTCCCATTCGTGGCCGCCGGTTTTGCTGCGATAGACGCGCAGCTTGCCATCCGGCGGATAATGTTCGGAATCGCTCTTGATGGGCACGACGAAGATGGTTTCCGGCTCGTGCGCGTGAACATCAATCGGAAAACCGAAGTCCGTCGGCAAATTGCCGCTGACCTCGTTCCATTGCTCGCCGGCATTGTCCGAGCGCAACACGTCCCAATGCTTTTGCATGAACAGCACGTCCGGACGCGACGGGTGCAGGGCAATGCGATGGACGCAATGCCCGACTTCCGCGTCCGGGTCGGGCAGTTCATAGGGAGATTTCAGCCCGCGCGTAATCGGCTTCCAGGTTTTGCCGCCGTCGTCGGTGCGAAAACACCCGCCCGCCGAGATCGCGACGTAAATCCGTTTCTCATTTTTCGGATCCAGCAGGATGGTGTGAACGGCCATGCCGCCTGCGCCCGGCTGCCAGAGATGGCCCTTGGCGCTGCGCAAGCCGGTCAATTCTTTCCACGTCTTGCCGCCGTCGCTGGTTTTGAAGATCGCCGCGTCTTCCACGCCGGCGTAAGCCGTGTCCGGGTCGGTCAGCGAGGGTTCGAGGTGCCAGACGCGCTTGAATTCCCAGGGATGCTGCGTGCCGTCGTACCACTTGTGCGTGCCGACCTTGCCGTCATACACAAATTTATTACTTTCGCCTTTCGGAAAGCCGTTCGGGCTTTTCAACTCCTCCGGGCTGCTGCCGGGCGTGTTCCAGGTCTTGCCGCCGTCATCGGAGCGCTGGATGATTTGTCCGAACCAGCCGCTCGTCTGTGACGCATAAATGCGGTTCGGGTCCGCGGGCGAGCCTTTGACGTGATAAATTTCCCAGCCCGCGAAATGCGGGCCGCTGACCTTCCAGGTTTTGCGCTGGCCATCCGAGGTCAGGATGAACGCGCCTTTCTTGGTGCCGACCAGGACTCGGATTTTGCTCATGGTTTCCTCCTTTTTCGGTTCGGTTGTTTGATTTTTCAGTTCTTCGATAAAATCGTCAAGCGCCGACTCACACCTTGGCACGATGTGCGACGGATTGGTCCGGCTGCCTGTTTCAGTTTCTTGATGTCAAGTTTGACCATCTGGAGCAGGGCTTGCATGACGCGCTGTGCTCTCGCGGCGTCTTTGTTGTCCAACAACTCGCCTAAAACGGCGGGCACAATCTGCCACGAGATACCGTATTTGTCCCTGAGCCAGCCGCATCGGACTTCTTTGCCGCCGGCGGAAAGCTTTTTCCAAAAATAATCCACCTCCTTCTGGTCCTGGCAATTTACCACAAACGAGATGGCCTCGGTGAACTTGAATTGCGGACCGCCGTTGAGCGCGATGAATTTTTGCCCCGCGATTTCAAACGCCATGGTCATCACCGACCCCTTGGGCCTGCCGGAAGCGTTTGCTTCCTCCTGGCCGTAACGGACGACGTTCAGGATTTTTGATTTCCTGAAGATGGAGGTGTAGAACTTCACCGCCTCCTCAGCTTGGCCGTCGAACCACAGGAATGGAGTGATTTTTTGCATGATTTTATCTATTGCTCGAGACGGTCTTCTTCATGCTTTCGCCCGATCCCCGCTTGAACTCCTCTGCTTCCGGCTGAGGTCGCAAAGCATGTCTGAATGAATGTTCAGCCCGAGGTTGGTGATGTTGTAAATGTGTTCACTGGCCACCAGCCAGATGATCTCGCAAATCTGGCGTTCGGAATAATGGCGGGCCATGCGGGCAAAAGTCTCCGGGTTGACCTTTTTCTCCCGGGTCAATTGCGTCACGTAATCCAGCGCAGCGCGTTCGGCTTCAGTAAACAGGGCATTCGTGCGATAGTCCTCCAGCGCGTCGAATTTGGCTTCATTCATTGAGGCTTTGATGACGAACGCCCGACCAATGTCCGTGCAGAACAGGCAAACGTTCAGGCGCGCCACCTGTTCGCGGATAAGCATGACCATTTCCCGGGGCAACGTCAGCTTCTGGTCGAGTTTGCCGACCTTTGCATAGAACATGCCGAAAGCCGATGGCAACCGCGCGGAATGAACCTTCACCGGCGTCAGCACCTTGCCGAATTGTCGGCGGGTGAAGTAATACGCCAGCTTCATCCTCAGCCCCTCAGGCTGCTCGATGGCTGGAAGAAAGGTATCCATAGGTTTTGTGAATTTGAATCTCCCAGGTTTTCGCCAGATATTCAGCCAATTGCGCCGCTGTGATTTTGGTTCGGTCAGTGATTCGGCCGCGGCACAATCACCATCCACATCACGCCGAAGCGATCGGCGACCATGCCGAAACGCGGCGAAAAGAACGTCCTGGTCAGTGGCATCTGCACCTTTCCGCCATCGGCCAGGGCCGCGAACAGCCGGTCTGCCTCGGCTTCGGTGGCCACCCCGAGCGATAAAGCAAAGCCGTCAAAATGCGGTTTTCCCCCGCAACGTCCGTCAGATGCCATCACGGAGGTTCCTCCGATACGCAAATTCGCGTGCATCACCTTGTTTTCGGAGCCGGGCGTTGTCATTCCCGGTTGATGCGGCTCCGGGCTGTCCTTGAAACGCATCAGCATATCCACCTCCGCGCCGAGCGCCTTGCGGTAAAATTCAATCGCTTCCTCGCAACGACCGTCGAAGAACAAATACGGTTCAATGTGGGCTTTATGGTTCGTCGTACTCATTATTTTTTGTCGGAAGATTTCATGCCGGCCCTCCCGCTGAACTCAGCGGGAAGGCCAAGGGAGCGTTCACGCCGTCGCCTCCGCCAGTTGCGCTTCGGCCTCACTCACGAGCGGACATTCCGCGCGCACCGCCCGGACTTCTACCTTTGCGCCATACGCCAGCCCCGGACATTCCCGGGCGATGGCCACGGCTTCGTCCATCGTGGCGACATCCAGCAGGAAATAGCCGCCGATGGCTTCCTTGGATTCGGCAAAAGGCCCGTCCGCGACGACCTGCCCGTTCTTGCCCGAAACGGTTTTCCCGTCGCGCTCCAGCGGCTGGCCGGCAACGGCCTTGCCCTGTTCGGTCAGGCGCTTGAACCAGGCCATCCATCGCTCGGAAACTTTTTGCATTTCCTCCGGTGACAGGCCTTTGTGCCAGTCCGTGCCAACGAACAGCAACATGTATCCATTTTTTGTTTGTGTATTCATGATTTTCTTGTGGTTGATGATTTTGGGTGATTTTGTTTTTCGTCAAGTCGCGGCGGTCGCCAACAGCGCCTCCGCCAGAACCTGCCGGGCCTGTGCCATCGAAGGACATTCCTCCGCCACGGGCCGGACTTCAACCTCCGTGCCAAACCGCAGCGTGGGACAGCTTTCGGCGATCGCGATGGCTTCATCGAGGCTGTTCACCTGCAGCAGGGCGTAGCCGCCGATGACTTCCTTGGACTCGGCATAAGGCCCGTCGGCGATCACGCGCCCGGTGTTCCCGGCAACGACGGCGCCCGCGCGCTCGAGCGGCTGGGCCGCCTTGAGTTGGCCCGATTCGGTCAGCCGTTCAAACCAGCTTTTGACCTGGTCCATGGTCTTCTGGAGTTCCTCGGGGGTGATGCCGTCCCACCACTCTTTGCCCCGGAACAGCAGCAGATATTCATTTCTTGCGTCCATAACTTTCCTTTCGGTTCTTGGTTGATGATTGATGGTCATTCAATAATACGACGAATGAGAAATTGCAATCAGGACAATTATTTTGCCTTTTCGTTCCTTTCCCACAGGGCGAAGGTGTTGCCTTCCGTGTCCTGGCAGACCGCGAAGCAACCCATTCAGATAATACAGGCGGCGGTCTTTTTCCCGGTGGTGCTCATGTTCTGCCTTTCTTTCCTTTGTTTTTTCGTCCTTTTCAATAAGACGACGAACGGACCGAAGCGTTCAGGACAATTGCGTGGAAAAAATTTCAAGATTGGCCTGGGAATCCCCCCTTGGAACGGCTGGGAACCGGAATTTTGCGCGTTCACGGCAAACAGGGTATATTGACTGCGGCGTGGGGCGGTGAACCCCCACGCCAGTTGTGCAAAATGCGCCTGACTGAGTCAGACCTGAAATTTGTGGTGGAAACCGTCGCAACCAAACGGCGGGACCACGACCACATCGTCAGCCTGGTCCGGGAGAAGGATGACCTCTTGGAACCGATGTTGGAGGACCCGAAACTCGCGGAACGCCTCATCAATGAACTGGAAGTGCTCGTCCGCATTTCCCCTTACCTGATGTTCACCGTGTTGTTGCGCCGTGTCCGGCGCGACCTCGCCGGCCAGTCGTTCGTGCTCGAACGGGACGCGCGTGGCAAACGCATCCCGGTTTTCGCGGCGGCCCAGGCCGGGCAACTGCTCGGCGATCCACCCCTGCGCGAGTATCTCATCGAGATGCTCTGCTCGTTCGTCCGCACGAACATCGCCGTGCTTTACCGGCAGGAAGGCCGCGGCTGGCAAAAACGCAAATTCAGCGACATGGACATGGATGACATGATGGCGCTGTGCCGGCTGGTTGAGTCGGAACTGAAACCGCGTTTTTATAAACGCATCGCCGATATCGCTCTGTTTCTCACGGGCATCTATCCCGATCATGCTTCGTCTTTTGTCCGGTGTCCCCGGAGCCAGGACTGGCGCGTCGTGCCCGATTACGAGCGCGAGGGCCGGCGTTTTTATACGCTGGCGGCCCGAGAGACCGGGCCGCCCGGACCGGCCCCCGTTTTTGAGCAACTGGCGGAAAAATTCACCCTCGCGCGCGAAGCCTTGAACCTGTTGAGCGACCGCTACCTCAAACCGCTCCGGGCACGGTACTTTGATGAACCGACCGGGTAAGAAGCCCGTCTCCGAAAAAGTGGTCATGGAGCGGATTGCTGACTTGCCAGCCGTCGCACGGCAACAGAACATCACCGCCCAACTTGATGAATCCAATCCAAATTCCAAACGACGGGGGCAAAAAGGTCAACATCCTCGGTATTCCCATGGTCATCCGCATCCATGGTCGCGATACCGGCGGCACGGTCAGCGCGGTCGAGTCGCACGACGTGCCGGGCGGCGGGCCGCCGCCGCACATCCATCGCCGCGAGGATGAGACGTTTCAGGTCCTCGAAGGCGAATACGAGTGGACCGTGGGCGGGAAAACATTCGTCGCGCAGAAGGGCGCGACGATCTTTGCGCCGCGCGGTCTGTCGCATACCTACCGTTACCTCGGGCGATCACCGGGCCGGCTTATGTGCGTCATCACACCGGCGGGTTTTGAGGGGTTCTTCGAGGAGATCGGCGCGCTGAATCCGCAGCAACAGCAGGACATTCCGCGCGTGATGAAGATTGCAAAAAAGTTTGGACTGGAAATTCTGCCGCCGCCCGGCGCGTGAGCAGCTCGGCATGACAACCGACAAAAAGACTATGGCACAGGAAAAAGAAATCATCCGAGTCGGGCAGATTGAAATTCACTTCCTGCTCGAAAGCAAAGACACCCACGGCCAGTTGGCCATGTTTGAATTCACCGTTCCGGCGGGCGCAAAAGTGGCAATGCCCCATTACCACGAGCACTACGATGAAATTATTTATGGTTTGGAGGGCGTGGTGACGTTTACCGTCAATGGCCAGCCAAACGATATCGGGCCGGGTCAGTCCTGTTTTATTCCACGCGGCGCGGTGCATGGTTTTAACAACCTGAAGCCGGCAACTGCAAAAGCCCTCACGGTCGTGACGCCCGCGCTGATCGGCCCGGATTTTTTCAAGGAAATGGGAGCCATCGTCAATGCCGGCGGTCCGCCGGATTTGGAGAAAATCAACGCGGTCATGACCCGGTACGGGCTGGTTCCCGCCCCGCCTCAGAAGTAAATCAGTGCGATAGCGGCAGCTGGCCAAGGACCGTTACCACCCCAGGATATCCTGTACGTATCGGAGCTGAACTGATTCGGGTTGAAACATGGGCCATTGCCGGGCGATATCCTGATTGCCTTTTTCCACTCCTCCGGCAAAGTGCACGCATGAATTCATTTGCGGCCAGACGTGTTCCAGGAATAGCGCTTGCGCTTTTTTTAGCTGCGACTTTCTCATCCTCCGCACAACTGGGTGAGACCGCCATTGCACCGACCGGGAGGATTCAACTGTTCGACGGCAAGGATTTTTCCGGCTGGACATTTGTTTCCAAGGACACGAACGCGCCCACCGCGTCCATCTGGTCGGTGACCAATGGGGTCATCGCGTGTCAGGGCAAACCGAACGGTTACGCGCGGACGCTCCAGGCTTATCGTGATTACCGGCTGCACGTGGAATGGCGTTTCC
>JAJXYT010000118.1 GCA_021780375.1 bacterium
CAACGGCTTCGAAACGCCGGTCAATCAACTCGTCACGCCCGCCGGAATCCTGGTCGAACTTCCCAACCTGCGGCCGAACGCGCTTGCGCTGAGTCCGGACGGCAAACGGCTCGTGACTGCCGGCCTGACGCAACGACTGATTGTCATCAATCCGGCAACCGGAACAATCCTGCAACGCGTGCGGTTGCCCGCAGACGACAAAATTCCGGCTGCCGGTTCCGTTTCCAGCGGCATTCTCCAACCGAACGAGAAGGCCAAGCTCAGTTTCACCGGCCTCGTGTTTTCGCCTGATGGCTCACGGATATACCTGGCCAACGTCAATGGCGACATCAAGGTTTTCAGCGTTGACGCGGACCATAAAGTCGCGCCGTTGTTCTCCCTTCCGCTGCCGCCGGCCAACGCGCCGTTGCGCCAGGCGGAAATTCCGGCCGGCATCGCCGTTTCTTCAGACGGCCGCAAACTTTACGTCGCTGGCAACCTTTCCAATCGCCTCCTTGAACTCGACGCCGTGACCGGGAAAGTTCTGCGGACATGGGATGTCGGTGTCGCCCCGTTCGATGTCGTTCTGGCCGGCCACAAAGTTTATGTGAGCAACTGGGGCGGGCGGCGACCGGGCCCGGACAGCCTGACCGGTCCGGCCGGCGACGGCATGAAGGTGCGCGTGGACGCGCGGTCCATCGCCAGCGAAGGCTCGGTTTCGGTAATTGATTTGACAGAAGCCGGTGGGGCGAGCGTCCTCGCGAGCCATGGCAACGAGGGCTCGTCGGTAGCCTCGCCTCACCCAATCCAGGAACTCCTGACCGGTTTGCATGCCTGCGCCTTGGCGTTATCGCCCCATGGCCGCTGGCTGGCCGTCGCCAACGCGGGCAGCGACACCCTGAGCGTGATTGACACGCGCACCGACAAAATCGTCGAGACGATTTGTGCGCGGCAGAACCCGGCGGACTTGTTCGGTGCGCAACCGGACGCGGTCGCATTCGACAAAAAGGGGAAAACGCTGTTCGTTTGTAACGGCACCCAAAATGCCGTCGCCGTTTTCCGCTTCAAACCCGGCAAATCCAAATTGCTGGGCCTGATCCCCGTCGGCTGGTTCCCCGGTGCCATTGCCTATGATGCAAAGCGGAAGGAAATGTACGTGGCGAACATTAAAAACCTCAGTCCGGGGATTCGAAGTCATACCGGCGAGACGGAGTTTAATTCCAAGGAATATTATGGTTCTCTGTCGCTCGTGCCAGTGCCGTCGAAAAGGGAGTTGGCCAGGTTCACCCAAATTGCGCTGGCTGATTTGCGTTATCCACTGCTCGCGCAGGCCGCGTTGCCGGCGCGACCCGATCAACCGGCGCGGCCGGTGCCGGAGCGTGTCGGCGAACCGAGCGTTTTTCATCACGTCATCTACATCATCAAGGAAAACCGCACCTATGATCAGGTTCTGGGTGATGTCAGGGAAGGCAACGGCGACGCGAATTTGTGCGCGTTCGGCGAGGCCGTCACGCCCAACCAGCACAAGCTCGTACGCGATTTCGTGCTGCTGGATAACACCTATTGCTGCAGCATCCTGAGCGCGGACGGGCATCAATGGGCGGACACGGGCATCGCGATGGATTATGTGGAACGCGGGTTTGCCGGCTGGCCGCGCAGCTATCCGGCCGGCGGTTTTGGCGAGGAAGGCCGGGACGCGCTGGCCTATTCACCAGCGGGTTTCATCTGGAACGACGCGCTCGCGCACGGCAAAACGGTTTGTGATTTCGGGGAATTCACCACCGCTCACAAACAATGGAAGGATTCCGGCCACAAAGGTGAACCGGATTTTCTCGATTGTTACCATGATTTCCTGGGCGGCTCGAACGCGATTGCCTATTCCTGTGAGCCGGACATCGAAGCATTGCGGCCGTATATCGTGACAAACACGATTGGCTGGGATTTGGACGTGCCGGACATCTGGCGCGCCGCGCAATTCATCAAAGACCTGAAACAATTTGAAGCGGCGGACAATCTGCCAAATCTGGCCATCGTCTGGTTGCCGAACGACCACACCAGCGGCACCGCGTTCGGTTCGCCCACGCCCGCGGCGCAGGTGGCGGACAACGACCTGGCGGTCGGGCAGGTGGTCGAGGCCGTCAGCCACAGCAAGTATTGGAAGGACACGTGCATTTTTGCGGTGGAAGACGATCCGCAGAACGGCTGGGACCACGTGAGCGGCTACCGCACAACCGCCTACGTCGCCAGCGCCTATACCCGTCGCGGCGCCGTGGTCAGCAGCCAATACAACCAGACCAGTTTGCTGCGCACGATGGAACTCATGCTCGGGTTGCCGCCGATGAACCAGATGGATGCGACGGCCACGCCGATGTTCGATTGTTTCACCAACACGGCGGACTTTACGCCGTTTACCGCCGTGGCCAACCAGACGCCGCTCGACCAAATGAATCCACCGCCGAAGAAAATTGCCGACGCGCGGCTGCGCAAGGACGCCTGCGTTTCCGCGCGCCTGCCGCTCCAGAAGGAAGATCAATGCCCGGAAGACGTGTTCAATCGCATTTTGTGGGATGCCACCAAAGGCCCGCAGACGCCGTATCCGCTCTGGGCGGTCAAAGCGGTGGATGACGATGATTGACAGCAGATCTGTTGACACGGATTGCACGAATTAACCCAAATGCCCAAGCCCGCGGGGCTGACATCGTTGTCGCTCAGTCAAAATCTCAACCCGTCGGTTTTTCGTGCCGGCAGGAATTTCATTCCATTGGCCATAATATTCTGTTTTAACGCCCGCCTTCATCCTGAATTACTCCCCCAGGAGAAGGAACAGCAGGCGCACGCTTCTGATTTTGCGGATGTGCGTCCGGCAAATCCAGGTGTCCGAATTTTCAAATGGTCGGCGGACGATTCTCCCCCCGCCTGGAGGAGAGGGGTGAGGACGGTCGTGGAACCAGTCGGCGGGCGCGGGCGGAGGGCGCGGGCATCAAAAACCACGCCGGGCCGAGCGCCAGACCGCGGGCCGTCGCCCTTCGTCCTGGCGAAGGCCCGCGCGGTATTTGTGGGCGATCACCGCCAGCCCGCCAGAATTGTTTCCAAATTCGTTTCCGCGGGCGTCCACTCCGCATGGTTGCTGCGGTATTTGGAGCGATACTGAATCAGGTCCGGCGCATACAAAAGGCTGACAGTGGAATCATGATAGGCGGGATCGCTATAAACCACGATAGCCGACGCAAAGCACAGGGACTCAATTTTCCGCATCCCATCGTTGGTGTCTCCGGCTCGCAGTTTGTCCAGAGCGCCCATTGTCATGACAAATGCGGCTTTCCAAGCGGCTTTGGCATGGTCAGGACTCCCGGTGGGACTGTTGGTGACCGAGGCGTTCTGCACGTGCAGTTCGCCATTGCCTGTGGTCAGGTAAACATCTCCATCAGAACCCAGTAATTGCACGGCGCGGGCAAAGCCCGTGCGATAAGCCACCCGCGAGCATACAGAGCAGCAGGCGACCAGGACAATCATCGAAAGAATAGTGCGTTTCATAAGAATGTGTGCGAATACCACCGGACGATCCAAAGCTGCCTGCCCCGTCGCAGCTCAACAAGCGCGAAGAGGGGAGCCACGGCACGAAGCATGGCAAGCGCGAAACCGGGCTTGAGCCTCAACCGAAAACTCAAGGGGCAGTGGCAAGCCCGCTCGCGCTGCCGTTTATCAGAGTCAGGTCAGTTGCCGGGAGTTGCACAACGGACGACCCGGGTCGCCGATGATTTTTTCCAGGAGCGATTTGGCACCCGAATACTCATTCCAACCGGACCCGGAACAATGGGGGGTTGCCTGCAGTGGTTTGGCATGGATTTCCGCCGACAAAGGCGACGTTAGTGATATGGCCTTCCAAGGCGGAGAAGCCTTGAACGTTGGCCGGAGAATTGCTGCTGCTATGCGCATCAGGGCTTGCGGCTGCCGATTAGAATCAGGCTGCCCAGCCTTGTAGTCGCAAGTCCCTGATATTTTACCCGGCATCGGCCGCCGGCCGAAGCGCCTCTGGAAGTTGACCCACACCGGCCGCCGCCTCTTGCAGCCAGGCCATAGTGGACTTTCCGAGGCCAACAGCATCCTCTTGAGCCCGCGCGGCAGAGTTCGAAAATACGGGTACGTCGTTATGATCGATTTCATGCTTCTCCTCCTTTCGTCTCGAAAGCATGGGACAGTGCGCCCGCAAATAAATTCAATCGGGCCGGTTTTGAAACGCAATTCAGGCACAAACACGGTGGAAAGCGCTGCGGAGTCAGACCTGCTCCCTCCATTACCGTTCGCTGCCGGCAATCGTGTGGAGATTTCTCCATGAATGAAAAAATTGCCGACATTTCTTGTAACTTCGGCTGATTTTTGCCTAAGTACTGTTTAAACCCTGTGACTGATTATGGAAACGACGGCCCCCATCCCTGAACCGCAGGCCGCCGTGCCGCAAACGCCGGCGACGTCGCTGGCCGGAAAATTGTTTAACGTCATCGCCGCGCCCGGTGAAGTATTCAGCGAGATAACCGCTGCGCCGGCGCGTGCTGCCAACTGGCTTGTGCCAGCGTTGATTTACGCCGTGATCGGCGTGGTTTCCGTGTGCATCATGTTTACCCAGCCGGCGATTCAACAAACCATTCACGACCAGCAGGTCAAGGCGCTCGACCAGCGGGTGCAACAGGGCAAGATGACCCAGGCGCAGGAGGATCAGGCGTTGCAGGTGATGGACAAATTCATGGGGCCCACGATGCTGGCGGCTTTTGGCAGTGTGGCCATGGTCATGTACAGTTTCGCCTCAATTTTCTGGTGGGCTTTGGTGCTGTGGCTGCTCGGACGCTGGTTCCTCAAAGCGCGGTTGGGTTATCTGAAAGTCGTGGAAGTTGCCGGATTGGCTTCGGTGATTCTTGTCCTGGGCATCATCGTTGCGACTTTGCTCGCCGTGATTCTCGGCCGGCTTTATGGCGGGCCAAGCCTGGGCTTGTTGGTGAGCGATTTTGATCCAGCCAAACGCGTTCACCTCCTGCTGGGCGCGGCCAACGCCGTTTATTTCTGGCACACGGCGGTGTTGGGTGTCGGTCTGGCTAAACTCTCCGGTGGGTCAACGGCCAAAGCCGTGATGGTCGTCTTCACCTACTGGGCGGCGGCGGAGTTGTTGTTGATCGCCGTCGGGCTGGGACAGTGGACCTTGTAAAAACACTTACAAATTATAATTTCCAGAAACTAATTTCCGTTCATCTTGTCTTTATATCTGACGCTATGGCAAAACCTGGTAAACGCCGGAAAATCATCATCTTTTCAGCCATTGGCCTGGTCCTCGTCGCGCTGGCGCTGGTAGCCGTTTTCAAGAAGCGCGCACCGGTCATCACGGTGCAGACGGAAAAGGTTTCACGCCACAACCTCACCAACATCGTGGTGGCCAACGGCCAAATCCAACCGGTCGTGCAGGTCACCATCAGCCCGGAGGTCAACGGCGAGATCATTGATCTGCCGGTCAAGGAAGGCCAACCGGTTAAAAAGGGCGATTTGCTCGTGAAAATCAACCCGGACGTCTATATTGCGTCGGTCAATCAAGCCAAGGCCAACTACGAAGCGGCGGTGGCGGCCAAAACCTCGGCGGCGGCGAATCTGGAAAAGGCCGAGGCGGACTACAAACGCAATCTGGCCTTGTTCAATATCAAACTGCTTTCGGAATCGGATTTTATCGGATTTAAAGCCGCGCGCGATGTGGCCAAGGCGCAGTTGGATAGTGCCGAAGATCAGGTGAATGTCCAGAAGGCGGCGGTGGACAGCGCCGAGGAGCAATTGGCGAAAACCACCATCCTTTCGCCGCTGACCGGCACCATCACCGACTTGAATTCCGAGGTGGGCGAGCGCGTGTTGGGCACGACCTACAACATGGGAACTTCCATCATGACCGTCTCGGATTTGAATCGGATCGAGGCGCGTGTGGACGTGGGGGAAATGGATGTGGTGGGCATCGCGCCCGGCCAGAAAGCCCGGCTGCAAGTGGATGCCTTCAAGGACCGCCAATTCACCGGTGTGGTCACCGCTGTCGCCAATTCCGCCCTGGGTTCGGGTTTAAGCAGTTCGCTCGGCGGTGGAAGCAGCAGCGGCCAATCCCAGCAGGCCACCCAGTTTGAGGTCCGCATCCGTGTCAACGATAAGGAACCGGCGTTCCGGCCCGGCATGTCCGTGACGGCGGAAATCGAAACCGAGTATCGCACCAACGCCTTGACGGTTCCCCTGGCCAGCGTCACCACCCGGCCGATGAAACCGGAGTTGGCGGTCGATCCGGTAAAAAACGGTAAAACGAATGCCGTCGTTTCCGCCGCTTCGGGCACGAACGCGGTCGCCAGCACCAACACCCCGGCATCCACCTCGAAGGCCAAGGAATCCTTAAAACCAACGGACGTGGTCTTCGTGGTGGAAGGCGACCATGTAAAAACCTTGCCGGTGAAAATCGGCATTTGCGATGACAACTACTGGGAAATCACCGGCGGTCTTACCAATGGCGAGGAAATTGTTGCGGGCGGCTACCGGGCGGTCGGCCGTGATTTACAGGATGGCTCAAAAATCCGGGTTGGCCCGGCCGGGATGGACACCGAGGCGCAAAAGAAATGAGCAAGCTTGCGTGAAAAGTGAAACGGGATGCGTGAACGCGGCGCCAACCGGCCTCACCTTTCACGTTTCACGCATCAATCAACATGAGACTGATCCTGCTCCAGAACATTTCGCGCCGTTACCAAATGGGCGCGGAAACCGTCCACGCCCTGCGCGACGTGTCCCTGGAAATCCAGCGCGGCGAATACGTCGCCATCATGGGGCCGTCCGGCTCCGGCAAATCCACGTTGATGAACCTGATCGGTTGTCTCGATACGCCCAGCGCCGGGCACTATGGGCTGAATGGCGTCAGCATCAGCGACATGGATGACAACCAGCTCGCGGAGATTCGCAACCGCGAGATCGGCTTCGTCTTCCAGACCTTCAATCTGCTGGCACGCTCGAACGCGCTGCACAACGTCGAGTTGCCGTTGATTTACGCCGGGATACCCGCCGAGGAACGCCGCCATCTGGCCCTGGAAGCGCTGGCGCAGGTCGGTCTGACCGACCGCATTCATCACAAGCCCAACGAGCTTTCCGGCGGCCAGCGCCAGCGGGTGGCGGTCGCCCGCGCCCTGGTCAACAAACCCTCGTTGCTGCTGGCCGACGAACCCACGGGCAATCTCGATTCCAGGACCGGCGCGGAAATCATGGCGTTGTTTGACGACCTCTCCCGGAAGGGCAATACCATCATTGTCGTCACACACGAGGAGGACATCGCCAAACACGCCCGCCGTATCATCCGGCTCCGGGATGGTTTGATTGCCAGCGACGAGCAGAAGGTCGAAGGACAAGAGTCGAGCGTCGAGGGCAAAACCAGTCCGGCGCTCGACCCTCGACTCTCGACTCTCGACCGGCCATGAAGTTCGTCGCCGAAATCAACGAAAGTCTGGGCATTTCCTGGAATGCGCTGCGCGCAAACAAAATGCGCTCGGTGCTGGCCACGTTGGGGATTGTCATCGGCATCGTCACGGTCACGCTCATGGGCGCAGCCATTAATGGCCTGAATCAGGCGTTCATCAGAAACGTTTCCGCGCTCGGCGCAGACGTGTTCTACGTCTCACGTTTCAAGTGGTTCAATAACACCTATGAAGACTGGGTGAGCATGCGCAAGCGTCCCAAAATCACTCTTGCGGAATCGGACGCTTTGGCCCGGCAACTGACGCTGGCCGACGCCGTCGCGCCGACCGCGGACAATGAAGATTCGGTCAAATACAAAAACCGCAGCGCCAGCAGCGTGGACGTCGTGGGCACCACGGAGGCCTATCTGCAAACCAGCGGAGTGGACGTGGCCCAGGGCCGGTTCCTGACCGCGGCGGATGCCCGGGGCGGCCAGCCAACCTGTGTCATTGGCAATGACGTCGCCACCAATCTCTTTCGCGCCGATCCGCCGCTGGGTGAACGCATCAAAATTGAAGACCAATCTTTTCTGGTGGTCGGTGTGCTGGAGAAACAGGGGACCATGTTCGGCTACAGCCTCGACAACCGGGTGGTCATTCCTTTGAGACAGTATATCGGTCTGGTTGAACGAAACCCCGGCATTGACATTCAGGTGAAAGTCGGGGATTTGGCCCATCTGGATGAAGCCCGGGAGGAATTGCGCCAGGTGATGCGCCGCATCCGCCATTTGCGGCCAAACCAGCCCGATAATTTTTCCATCAACCAGCAGGATGAGATCGTGAAATGGTTCCATAACCAGACCGCCACCATCGCCGTCATCGGTTTGTTCGTCACAAGCCTGGCGCTGTTCGTCGGCGGCATCGGCATCATGAACATCATGTTCGTTTCCGTGGTCGAGCGGACGCGTGAGATCGGCGTGCGCAAGGCGATTGGCGCCAAACGCCGCAACATTTTGCTGCAATTTCTGATCGAGTCCGCCGGCGTTTGCCTGATGGGCGGCCTGATCGGGCTGGGCATCGCCTGGGTGATATCGCTGGCCGTTTCGAAGTGGCTGTTTCCGGCAACCCTGTCCGTGACCATTGTTACCCTGTCCCTGCTCGTATCCCTGTTGACGGGGGTGATTTCCGGTTTCCTCCCGGCCTGGCGCGCGGCGCGCATGGATCCGGTGGAGGCATTAAGAAGCGAATGAAATTTCTTAACCCGACAACCTTTTTTGCCGAGTCCTGGGAAAGCTTCACCATGGCCTTGAACGCGTTGGCGGCGCACAAGCTGCGCTCGGCGCTCACCCTGCTGGGCGTGTTGATCGGCGTCTTTTCCATCATCGTCGTCATGACCGCCATGCGCGTGCTGGAGCGGGACGTCGAATCTAACCTGAGTCAGTTGGGTGGCCAGACCTTCGCCATCCAGAAATGGCCGGCCGTCCAGTTCGGCGACCGGTCCGACTGGGAAAAATACTGGCGCCGCAAGGACATCACCATCGAACAGGGCCAAACGGTTGAGGAAAAGGCCACGCTCGCCGCTGCCGTCGGCATCGAAGGCCAGTTTTGGAGCGGCGCCATCCAGACCCGCTACACCAAGACCGCGCCCACCGTGCAGATGTTCGGTGAAACGCCCGGCAGTTTCCTCGCACACAACTGGATTCCTGAGGAGGGCCGCGTTCTGGTGGAGAGCGACATTGACGATGCCCGTGACGTCTGCGTGCTGGGCAGCGCCCTGGCTAAAACCGTTTTCCCCTTCGGTTCAGCCGTTGGCGAAGAAATCAAAATCAACGGCATTCCCTACGCCGTCGTCGGCGTCCTGGCGTCCAAAGGCGCTTCGCTGGGCGGCAATCAGGATAACTTTGCCATCGTGCCCCTCACCACGGCGCTCGACCGCTACGGCCTGCGCTGGACCGGCTTGAGCATCCTGGTCCAGGCGCGCAGCGCGGCCAGTTACGCCGATTGCGAAGAACAGGTCCGCAGCATCCTGCGGGCGGCCCGCAGGGTGCGGCCCGGCCAACCGGACGATTTCGAGCTGTTCTCCAACGACTCGTTAATCGCGCAATTCGACACGTTCACCCGCGCGGTGCGCGTGGGCGTGACGGTGGTCAGCTCCATTGCGCTCATCGCCGCCGGCGTCGGCATCATGAACATCATGCTCGTTTCAGTGACGGAACGGACGCGCGAAATCGGCGTCCGCCGGGCGGTCGGCGCCAAGCGCCGGAACATCATGGGACAATTCATTATGGAAGCGGTGGTGCTCTGTGAAATCGGCGGTGTAATCGGCGTGGTCTTTGGCATTCTCGGCGGCAACGTCCTCGCCTGGTTCATGAAAGTGCCGCCGGCCATCCCGGTTGACTGGATTGGGCTGGGCCTGCTGATTTGCTCCATCGTCGGCGTCGTTTTCGGAACCTATCCGGCTTACAAGGCGGCGAACCTCGACCCCATCGAATCGCTAAGATACGAGTAAAAATCCCGCGAGATGCCGGGGATTGGCAGCTTTTTTGCTTTGAACGGCTTTTGTCGGCGCCCGGTCTAATGCACAACAACAAGGATCTTTTTCAGGAGAAGTCATAAAGATGCGATGGCTGTTTTTCTTATTTTGCGCCGCCCTTGGGCTGGCGCTGCTGGCCTGCGGTCTGCTGGTGCCCATGCACTTGCGGGCCGTGGATGCCGGCGTTCTGGAAAGGGCCGGCCGGAGCGGTCCCGCCCTGCTGGACGAGGGGAAGACGCTGGCGGGTGAACAGAAGTTGGGCACGGCCCAAATGCTCATGCAGGCGGCGCGGCTGGAGACATTTCCGGGCTGGGACCGGCTCGAGCAGCTGATTGCCAGCCAGGCGCGGCAAAATCCGGCGGCCTTGACGTGGGGCGCTGACACCCGCGCGAAAAATCTTTTTCCCGGCAACACCCCGGTGCCGAAAGCCGGCACGGAACCTTTTACCGACTTCATCGTCCAGCAGAAGAATCGTGACGCGGCGCTCGCCGCTTTAAACCGTTCGCCCACGCTGGCGGTGCGGGAGTTGATGCGCAGCCGTTCCCTGACCAAAACCGTTCTGCTGCCGCCGTCCTCGTCGGCTTCGGGACAGGCCTTCGACGCAGCGGTGTCGGTTTGCGGTCTGTTGTCAGATGACGGGCATTTGACCACCGGTTTAAACCGCCGTATTGCCACACTGGCGGAGCGGGCGAATCAGGGCGGCGATACCAGGCCGCTGGAGGAAGTGCTGATGGATTTCCTGTCGCTGGGCGAACGGTTCAATTGGGACCAGCTCGTGGCGTTCGTGGCGCAAATCCCGGACCCGGAGACGCTCCACCAACTGGCCGGCGAAGCCCGCGCCGCCGGGACGAATCTGCCCGTGCTCTTTGCCGCCGTCGAATTATCGGGCAAGCCCGCGGCGGTGGCCGGGTATTTGGCCAAGTTCAGCCAGACCGGTTTGAAAGACCTCGGCGCCAGCCTGGCGTATGGCGGGGCCGGGGTGGATGAGCTGGCGCAGCGCGGCCAGCGCTTTTACCGCCCGGATTGGGAACGGCGCGTCACCGCGTTTGCGTCGGTGGGCAATTTCTTTTACCGCGCGGCCGATTTAGGTTTGCGGCAGCCGCAACTGGCCCTCGCGGGCAAGTGGCTCGCCTATCTGCTCGCCGGATTTTTCCTGGCGGCGGCCATGCATTTTGCGCGTCCCGCCGTTTCCGCGCTGGAACGTCCGTTGCAAGTGCGCGGCTTCCATCTGGTCCGGGAGTTTTTATTTTCGCTGGGATTCCTGTTGGTGGTCCTGCTCCTGAGCGAGCCGTTTCTCGCCCAGGAGAGCCAGAAAGGGGGATTCTCCTTTCGACTATTGCCGCTCACGACGGGCGGCGTGGTCCCCGCGGGGATTGCCAGCATCCAACAAACCATCATGAACCCGATCATCCTGTTAACCCTGCTGCTGTTTTTCGTGCTACAGTCGCTGCTTTACATTTCGTGTCTGGTCAAGCTGGCCGAAATCCGCCGGCAACGAGTGCCGCCGCGTATGAAGCTCAGACTGCTGGAAAATGAAGACCACCTGTTCGACGCCGGCCTTTACCTCGGCTTCGTCGGCACCATCATCTCGCTGATTATCGCCTCGCTGGGACTGGTGAAATTCAGCCTCATGGCGGCGTATTCCTCCACGTCGTTCGGCATCATCTTCGTCGTCATCTTCAAGATCTTCCACCTGCGCCCGGCGCGCCGGAAATTATTGCTGGAAGCTGAAGCGGGAACTCCTCCTGGAGCCGACGCGGGCTGCGTTCCGTCGGCAACCGCGACAACCCCTGCCTACTAGTCATGAACCGCAGCATTCTTATCGTCATCTGCGATTTTTTGCTGTTGAGTCTGTTGACGTTTTCGACGGACATCAATCACATGGCCGACGAGAACACCCGGCCGCCCACGAAGGTCGTGGTCAGCCTCAACCCGGTTCCGAACCCCGGCAACGACCTCACCGCCGTGATGAAACAGGCGCTGGCCGAGGAACAGAAAAATCGCGAGCAATTGCAGCAGCAACTGGCGGAGGCCCGCAACGCGACAGGCCGGCGTGAGCAGCAAAACCAGCAGTTGCAGCAGCGGGTTGCCGCCGAGCAGGCCAACATCGAAAATCTGAACCGGCAATTGCAGAACAATGCCGAACAGGCGCAGCAGAAACTGGCGGCGACCGAGTCCGAGGCGCAACGACAATCAGCCCAGGTTGCCGCGCTGCGGCGCCAGTTGGAAAAGCTCACGCAGACCAGCCAGCTGGCCCAGGCCGAGAAACAGCAACTATCCAACCAGCTCCAGTTGGCCGAAGTGCAAGCGCATGCCGCTGCCGAACGGGCCACCCTCATGCAGCAGGAAGTCCAGGTGCAACAGGCCGAAAACGCCCGGCTGACCGAAGGCGTCAAGTCGCTGGCGACCAATTCCGGCCAGTTGGCACAGGAAATCCGCGCGAACCGTCCGCTGGCGCCGAACACCATTTTCAGCGACTTCGTGTCCAATCGCGTTGAGGCCGGCATTTCCGCCTGGCGCACCAGCATGTTCAGCATGGACACCAGCAAGGACAAACAAACCGCCACGGTGCTTGTCACCGACGGGACGAATTATTTTGCGCTCTGTCATGTGCAGGACACGCCGGTGACACTGTGGGATCCGGGCACCGACTGGGACAAACTGGCGGGTACGCTGAGTTGGGGCGGGCGACAGGTGCCGCTGAAGTCAATGTCCTTTGACGCCCAGGATCCGCGCGTGGTGATGATGCCGGTGACGCGGGCGGACGCGCAAACCCTGGGTTGCAAGGTTTATCGCCTTTCCACCGACCCGTACAAATTCCAGGACGCCGTGCTGGTCGGCGCCAACGAGGAATACTACGGACAGTGCAATTTTCAGATTGAGATGAACACGCCGCAGTACGTGAAACTGGACCGCAGCTTGTTGAAGGGATTGTTCGGCAAATTCAATCCGTCGCGCGGCGACCTGGTGTTCAGCCGCACGGGTGAATTGCTGGGCATCATGGTCAACAACACTTACTGCCTGACAATCCGCGCCTTTGCGCCCGCCGCGACGTTCGCCTTCGGCAAGGATTTGCACAACCAGCACACCGGCGGAACACTGTCCGAACTTTACGGTTACGTCTTCCAACTGCCGCTGCGGTTGCAGTGAACGGAACTATCCCACGCGACATGGCGTGCAGAAACCACATCTCGAATCGGCAGAGAAAGTTGTGATGAAGATTGAAGGCGGGAATTTGCAGCCTGTCTAAATATCAGGCGGCTGACTTTGTAGCCCATCCTTACTCAGGTTTTAATCGTATTTCTGTTTTAACTTTTTGTCCAGAACGCGCTGGAGCCCCTATTGCTTATCGTACACCGGCAAAGGCTGCAACATTTCAGTCTTCTGCGAATAGATGCTCCAGATCGTTGGCAGCCGCGCCGATTCATCAAGCGGCGGAAGACCGCCGCACTCCAAGACGCTGGCGCGTTTGGGAATGCTTCAGTTCCACGCGAAGCGTCCTGGACTGCGCCAGCCCTCTGGCGCTTTCATGTTTCGAAAACGCGTCAATCCTCCGCAAACAGATATTCCAGATCGTTGGCGGTGAGGCTGCGGGCGAAGCCTTCCTCGCCCAGCACATCGGCAATGGTCTGCGCCTTGTTCTGTTGCAGTTCCCAGATTTTTTCCTCGACGGTGCCGGGCGCAATCAGCCGGTAGGCGTTCACCGTCTGCGTCTGGCCGATGCGATGCGAGCGGTCAATGGCCTGCGCCTCGACGGCCGGGTTCCACCACGGGTCATAGAGCACCACGTAGCTGGCGTTGGTCAGGTTCAAACCCGTGCCCGCCGCGCGCAGGCTCAGCAGGAATACGCCTGCGGACGTGTCGCTCTGGAACGCATTGACGACTTGTTGCCGGTCCTTCGTCTGGCCGGTGAGGATGTGCGTTTTGATTTGACGCGCCTGGCATTCCTTTTCCAGCAGGTGCAGCATTTGCACAAACTGGCTGAACACCAGCACCTTCTCGCCTTCCGAAACCAGCGGGTCGAGCAATTCAAACAGCGTCTCGGTTTTGCCGGACGCGGTGTCGCTGCCCACCAGCGCCGGATGACAGCAAACCTGGCGCAAGCGGGTGAGCGCGGCCAGCACGTGCATCTTGCTCTTGTTGAGGCCTTGTTCCTGGACGGCCTGCATGATCTGGTCGCGGCTGCGGCGCAATTCGGCGAGGTAAAGTTTCCGTTGCTCGTCACCGAGCGGACAATCGCGCCGTTCCTCGATGCGGTCGGGCAGGTCTTTGGCGACGTGCTTTTTCAAGCGGCGCAGCAACAAGGGCCGCAACTTGGCGGAAAGACGCCGGCGCGCAATGCGCTGGGCCGACTCGGTTTTCTCGCCGCGCGCCTCCGCCGTGGGCACGGTTTCCTCGCCCGCGCGCAGACGGGGTTCGTAGGTCTCGATAAATTGTTCCTGGTTGCCGAGGTAACCGGGCTGGATGAAATCCACGATGCTCCACAAATCCAGCAGCCGGTTTTCCAGCGGCGTGCCCGTGAGCGCCAGACGGTACTCGGACTTGAGCTGCTTGACCGATTGGGTGACCTGCGCGCCGGGGTTCTTGATGAACTGCGCCTCGTCCAGAATCGCCGCGCGAAACGCAAATTTTTGCAGCTCCTCCAGATCGCGGCGGAGCAGGGCGTAATTGGTTACGATCAGATCGTGCTGGGGAATTTGTTTGCGCAGGTTGTGCCGCGCGGCGCCACTTTCAAGCACCAGCACCTTGAGGTTGGGCGTGAACCGGTTTGCCTCGCGCCGCCAGTTGTGCAGCACGGACGCCGGACAGATAACGAGCGACGGCTTGGGATTTTTCGTATTGCGTTCCTTGAGCCACCCCAACCAGGCGAGCGTTTGCAGCGTTTTGCCCAGCCCCATGTCGTCGGCCAGAATCCCGCCCAGCTTGATCCTCGTCAGGTGCGCCAGGAAATCGAAACCGTCCTTTTGATACGGACGCATGTCCGCCTTCAAACCCCTGGGCAAATCCACCGACGGCACGCCCTTGAAATCGCGGATATGTCCGCGCAGCGCCTTGGCTTCGGGCGAATCCGCGAAGCGCGCGAAACTGTCCTCGTCCAGATGCGCGACGTGTTCCAGGCCGACCTTTCGGGGCACGGCGATCAGGCCGTCCACACCCATGTCGGCCATGGCTTCGTGCGCGTTTTGCACGGCGCCGGTGTCGAGTTCCACCCAGCCGGAATTGGGCAGCTTGACGAAGCGGCCCGTCGCGCTGGCAAGGCGTTCGAGGTCCGCCTTGCTGAGCTTGAGTCCTTCCGCTTCCCATTCGGCGGAGACGGCCAGCCAGTCAATGCCGCTGCCTTTGACGACGAGCCGTGGCTTGAGCTGGCGCGGTTGCAGGAACAAACGGTGAAACGCCGGGTTGCCGAGAAACTCGGCTTCCTTCGGCCGTTCCGCCCAGGCGCCGGCGAGCGAACCCAGGAAGTTTTCATTGGCGTCGCCAATCCACAAGCCGGGTTCGGAGGTGAACCAGTCCAGTTTGCGGAGCCAGTGCGCGGCCGGATCCAGGCGCGGGTCGTCGAGGATTTCCGGTTTGTCGGCGGGCCGTTTTTTGACTTCGTTCGCCACCCATTCTTGGCCGTTCCAGAACCAGACGCTTTGGTCGCGCTGGCTTCGGGCCAGCAGCCGCAGACGCACGGTGTCGTCCAGCAGCTCGAAAACGAATTGCGGCGCGGCCTTGTGCGTGACGCAAAGCTGTTCCCAGTTCACCCCATGGTTCGACTGGGTCTTGCGCAGGTGCAGCAGCAGCCGATGGCTGAGTTTGCGCACCGGCACGGACGGTTTGCCGGCCAGATATTTCAACACCGCCGGCGGCGGGGCATTGCGCAACAGGTAAAACGCGCCGTTGACCAGTGCCAGCGGCGACTGCCGGTTGAAGAACTTTACCTCCGCGATGGAATGGTTTTTGCCATCGGGCAAAACGACGTAGTGGGTGAATGAAAGTTCCTTGTCGCCGTTTTCGAGATGCGGCGAGAGCACGGCGACCTGGCCGTGAAATTGCAGCGGTTTGCCCTTGCACTCCAGGCGCGTCGTGTGCCCCCAGCGCGCCAGCCATTGGAGCAATTCGGCGTCCGACAAAACCAGCGTGTCGGTGTCGCGCAGGGCAGGGTTGCGCTGCGTGTCGGAAATCCACTGGATGAATTCCCAGTCGGCCGGCGGAAACAACTCCTGCTCATGGGTGGCCCGGACGACGAGATCAATCATTTCGCGGAGCGTGCGCGCTTTTTCGCCGGTACGCGGGCGCGACAACAGGAATTGCACGGACAGACGATAGCGCGACGGTTCCTCCTCATCCGGTTGCGGGCGGCAGACGACGCGCAGGACGGCGCGCGGCGTGTCGAGCAAGGGCAGGGCGGGCGGCGACAGCCAGTTTTCCAGTTCCTGGACGAGCTTTTGCTCCTGTTCCGCCTCTTCGGCCCGGGCAAAACGGTCGAGACTGGCGTGCGGCTGCAGTTCGGGCGGCACGGACCGCTGGGCCCGCAGGAACAGGAAGGCGAGTTCTTCCAGGCGTGTCTTGCCCTGGACAGTCAGCAGGCGCGGCCACCAGTTCGTGTCGGGGAAATCCTTGCGCGATAGCGAGAGTTTTTCGAAGTAATCCTCCAGCAGCAGCCACGAACGCTGCGAATCCGGGCAGGCGGCGAAGCCGCGCAGAATGTCCTCGCGTTCATTGACGGTCGCTTTCGAATCGGAAAGTTCCCGGCGCAAATCGGCGAACGCGCCGTAGGTTTGCGACAGCACTTTGTGATGCGCATCGTATTTTGTCGTGCCCGCCGTCCGCGAGCCGTTCCCGTTTCTGACTGAAACTTTCGGCATTTGAATAGACTAGGCTAGCATTCCGTCATAAGCGGCGGCGCTGGTCAATCAGAAAGCGAAGAAATTTATGCACAGTTGTCCACAACTTGTTGTCAGCGCGTTGACACGCCGCGCGCGTTTGCTATAATTCATGGCCTTTTTATGAACCCAAATCCGCATGTGGCCGTGGTGGGCGCAACCGGCGCCGTCGGCATCGAAATGATCAAGACGCTCGAAAAGAGAAACTTTCCGGTGGGCCAACTGACGTTGCTCGCCTCGGCGCGCTCCGCCGGCAAAAAGCTCAAATTTCGCGGCCAGGACGTCACGGTTCAGGAATTGAAGAAGGATTCCTTTGCGGGCATTGATATTGCGCTGTTCAGCGCGGGCGGCAGCATTTCGAAGGAATTCGCGCCCATTGCGGCGAAGGCCGGCTGCGTGGTGGTGGACAACTCCAGCGCCTTTCGCCAGGACGACAACGTGCCGCTGGTGATTCCCGAGGTCAACGCCGCCGACGTGAAGTGGCACAAAGGCATCATTGCCAATCCGAACTGCACCACCGCCATCACCCTGATGGCGCTGTATCCGCTGCATGCCGCGTTCGGCTGCAAGCGCATTTTTGCGTCCAGTTACCAGGCGGTCAGCGGCGCGGGCGCCAAGGCAATGGAAGAATTGAAACGGCAGGTTGGCGAAATCGTTTCCGGCAAGCCGGCAACGAAAGAGGCTTTCCCACATCAAATCGCTTTCAACGTGTTGCCGCAGGTGGATGTCTTTCTGCCGTCCGGCTACACCAGGGAGGAAATGAAGATGGAAAACGAAGGCCGCAAAATCATGCACCATCCGAATTTCCGGGCGAGCGTGACCTGCGTGCGCGTGCCGGTTTATCGCTCGCATTCGATTGCCGTCAGCGCGGAATTTGAAAAGCCGGTGGGGGTGGAGGCCGCGCGGGCGGTGCTGAAAAAAGCGCCCGGCCTTGACGTCGTGGACGAACCGGAGAACAGGAAATATCCGATGCCACTGTTTACCTCGGAAAAATACAATTGTGAAGTCGGCCGCATTCGCAAGGATTGCGCGCTGGAGAACGGGTTGTGTTTCTGGGTGAGTGGGGATCAGTTGCTCAAGGGCGCGGCGCTCAACGCCGTGCAGATTGCCGAAGAATTGATCAAATAGCTCCGTCGCAGCCGACGTGAGTCGGCTCAAATTTGGGGAAGGGGAACACGGAGCGGACTCACGTCCGCTGCTACCGGTTTTTACGGTTTGGCCGTTTCCTTGGTGTAAGCAACCAGGTTTTTGATTTTGGCCTTGGCGGCGGCATCGCGCACTTGCACCACTTTTCCCCAGGGCGCCTTTTCATCGGCGTTGATGGCCAGGACGAGCTTGGGATTTTTTTCGGCGCGCGAAATCAGATCACTCTGCAATTGCTCGAACGTCACCGGCAATTTTTCAAGGTAATAAACGCCGTTGGAATCAATGCTCACCACGAACGGCGGGTTCTCGTTCGCCCCCTCCTTTTTGGCTTGAGACGATTCGGGCAACTGCAGTTTCAAGGCCGCCTGCTGCTTGAACGTCGTCGTCACCAGGAGGAAAATCAGCAGCACGATCAGCACGTCAATCAGCGCGACGATGATGACGGCGGGCGTGGTGCGGCGTTTGCGAACGAAGAAGCGCATGGGGCTCGTTAAAGGGGTGATTGGTTAAAGGAGTTGAATGAGTGATTGGTTGAACGAGTCGAGATGCAGCAGAAAAAAGCACACCGCGAACCCAACCTGTTTAACTTGTTTGACCAGTTGCTCATTTAACCAACTCCGATTTCTCCTCCGCATATTGCCGGCGGACAAAATCATCGCAGAGCGCCTCCATTTCGACGGCGAACACCTCGACTTTTTTGCTGAAATAACTCCAGAAAATCAGCGACGGAATCGCGATGAGCAGGCCGATCAGGGTCGCGCGCAGAATCAAGGCAATGCCGGCCGCCAGTTTCGCGGCGTCGTTCAAGCCGGTTTGTCCAACGTCACCGAACACCGTCATCATCCCCGCAATGGTGCCGACCAGCCCCAGCAGCGGCGCGATGCCGACGATGATTTCGAGCACGACCAGGCCGCGTTCGAGCCGGACGATTTCATGGCGCGCGGCGGTTTGCAGCGCGTCCACATTGTCTGTTTTCGGCCAATCCAGATGCTCGGAGGCGAGCAGCACCAAACGCCCGAGCGGCGACGGTTTCCGGTGGCAGATGTGGCAAAGCACTTTCGTATCCTCGCGGGTTCTACAGGCCAGGAGCGCCTGGGTGACTTCCGGCGGCACGACCTTGTTCCAGCGCAGCGCCAGGGCGCGCTCGACGATGAACGTCAGTCCCACGACCGAAGTGGCGCCCAACAAAATGTAAATGAGTATATCCATAAATTCTTCCTGCCATTGTGAACGGCTCAGTAATAGTAAAACGTGAATGTGATTTCGCGATAATCCAAACCGACCATGGCCCGCATGTCCGACGGCCACTGCGCGTAGGGCGCGGGATCCATCACCGCTTTCTGGCAAACATAGCCCAACAAATCCCCCACGGTATTTTGCATGACCACCATATCGGAGATGCGTCCGTCGTAATTCAAGTGAAATCGCAGGACCACTTTGCCGCTGCGGTCCCGGGCGAATTGCCGGCTGTCCAGCAAATCGTACCAGCGCTGCGTCACGGCCTGGATGAAGGCGGCATCATACGCGCCAAACGGCGTGGCCTTCACATCCAGCGACGGCACCAGCGCCTCGTGCCGGACCCCACCCTCCTGCTTCATTTTCACGCCGGGCAGTTGCTTTTGCTGGGCGAGCGCCTGGTTGATCGTGCGCGGGCGCGGTTGTTCCGCCGGCCGGGTGTCGGATGGCTTGCCCAGCGTCAAATCGCCCGCAGTTTGCTGCCGCGACGCCAGCTCTTCCCGGGACGGCTGCATGGTCGGTTGGAGTTTGGAAAAATCCGGTCGCGGGGCGTCCTCGGTTTTCGCAACCTCGGTCTGCGTGCCTTTGATTTGCGGAACTTGCGTGTCGCGGTTTGCCTCCGGGTTGGCGGCGCGTGAATTCTGGTTGGAATAATATTTGGCGTTCTTGGGCGCTTCGGTGGTCGCCTGGGTTGCAGGCACGTCCACAAATGTCAATTCGGGCGATTGCGGCGGCGCCGGCGCCGGTTTGATTTTTGTGAAGAGCATCAGGGGCGGCAGGCGAAGTCTTTGCCACAAATTAAATTCCTTGTCGGCTTCGTAACCGCCCCACGCCAGCAGATGCGCAAGCAGCGACAGGGCAAAGACCCATGCCAGCCGTCTTGATTCAAGACGGCTGAACCGCAAGGAATCCAATGGTGTGCCAACTCCGGTCATGACCGCCTAGCTTGCCCCAGGAAAACAGGTTGAGCAACTTCTTTGCCGGGTTAGAGCAGCATTGCCTCCGTTGGGTTCGAAAATTACGCGTTGCATTTTTAGCCGATGCTGGCAGGCTGCTCCATCTGTGTCGGGGCGTAGCGTAGCCTGGTAGCGCGCTTGTTTCGGGTACAAGAGGTCGTGAGTTCGAATCTCACCGCCCCGACCATTTCTCAATTTCAGGCTTCTGATCAAGAGCTTGAGAAACACCCACTTCGATTTGACCTCTCCTTCAACCGCTTTCCCCGGTTTGCTTGTGAATAGCTTTCCCCGATTTGGCTTGATTTTCACAAGATGAACGGATAGTTAATCCATTAGCCTTGGCAAAGGCGTCTGCGGAAAGGAGCAGCTTATGAAAAAAGCATTGAGAATGTTGATGCGACCAATCCCTTTGGCGTTGTGGATACTCGCCCTGATGTGTGTTTCTGCGACCGCCTCCGAGAGGCAATCCGGGGGACTTACCATCAAATCGGTCCAGGGGACGGCAAACTATTCCATGGACCATTCGTCCTGGACCGCTCTCAAACCCGGCATGGTTTTGGGGAAAGACGCTGAACTCAAGACCGGACCGGATTCCACCGCGGATCTGGAATTTGAAGACAGCGGAACGGTGCTCCGCCTGAGACCGGATTCGTTGCTGGAGCTCACCAGGCTGGACGAAGTGGTCGCCGAAGAAAATGTCATCATTGATGCGAGTTTGAATCCGGAAGCTGGCAGCATTCTTGGATCACAACGCAAGTTGGCCAAACCATCCACCTTTACCATAACCACGCCAAACGATGCCGCGACCATCCGCGGCACGGAATACCTGGTTACTTCCGCCGGCGCCGTGACCTGCTACCGGGGAGAAGTGGCGGTGACTTCCTCCCATCCGGGCAACCCGAAAAGCGCGGAAGTTCCCGCCGGGTTTTCGTTTAATCCGGCCACGGGTCAGGTGGCTGCGACCGGCTCCGCCAATTTGGCAAATTCCAGCCGCGACAACCAGACCGTGCGTGAAAATGCGGATAAACTCGGAACCGGTGGCCTTAATTTTAACGGTGATGATTGCGACGGCGACCATGGCCACGACCACGATGTGTCACCCCATCGGGGCCATCACCACCACCATGGTCATGGCGGTAATGGTAATAACGGTCACAACCAAGGCCATGGCCAGGGAGATAATCGCAGTTAGTCATTATTTTCTCACTCCCTCCACTGCGAGCAGGTGAACCGGCTCTCGGCGCAGGTGTTCCGGCGGCCAGAGTTATTTTTCCAGGTTGTATCTGACGAAATCCACGTCGGCGGTTCCCCCATTGGGCCCGTAGCAAAACAATGCCAGCCGCGCGCCTTTCCACTCGCCGAACTTCAATTCCACCGCCAGCCCGGTGTCGGTGTAGTGTTCGCCATCGGTACTGTAAAACAGCCGGGCATCCTTCCCGTGGTACGTGCCGCGGAACCATACGTCAGCGCCCTTTAACACCGGGCCCCCGCCATTATCCAGAGCGATTCGCCGCACTCCGTCGCCCTGCGTTACCCCCACCCAGTCAAACCTGTCGCCGCTCATGAAGGCAAATCCGGCGCACTGGTTTTCCGCCATGGCGCTGACATCGAATTTGGTGTCAATGAGGCCGTCCTGTCCCCACAATTTTTCGGTCAGGGTGTTGTGGGCGGTGGACAGGCCGGTGGCGGGCAAGGCGTTGAGTCGCAGCCAGCCGGGCCGCGCCGTCAGCGACCAGGCGTCGTCCACCGGGTTGTGGTTCCATTGCCAGATCGGAGACAGCACCGGATCGTCGAAATCGTCGCTTCTTTGCGGATGATGAATGGGAGAAGGGTGTCCGACATAAGGTTTTTTCCATCGGTCCACTGACTGGCCGTGATCGCCAAACACCGGCCAGTCATCTGTGCCCCAGGTGACCGGCATCAGATAGGTGATACGTCCGAGAAAACCGCTGGATTTGAAGCCGAGAAACCACCATTGACCATCAGCCAGTTCCACGAGCGCGCCTTGATGCGGACTGCCATCAGGCAACACCACGCGCCGTTTGTACGGGCCGTAAATATTGGTGGAACGGAGCATCGTCTGGCCGCCTTTGCTGACGCCGCCTTCCGGAAGGGAAATATAATACCAGCCGTTCCGTTTGAAGAGTTTCGGGCCTTCCGCCGTCGGGCCGTGATAAATTTCAACTCCGTCATCCAGCAATCGCACCCCGTCCGGGCTCATGCGGTGCAGAATCAGTGGGCCGGCGCCCTTGAGACTATGAATGAGGTAAGCCTTTCCATCATCGTCCCAGAACGGGCACGGATCTTCCCAGCGTTCCACGGCCCGAACCGTGAACGTTCGCGACCACGGCCCGGCTGGATTTTGGGCGTGCCACATGAATAAACCTTCGGACGGCGTACAGACGAAGACGTAATAGGTGCCGTTGTGATAACGCAAGGTCGGCGCCCACGTCCCCTCGCCATAGCCGGTCAGGTCATCGTACTTTGGCGACATGTTCAACCGGTGGAATACCTGGCCGATAACTTCCCAATTGACGAGGTCGCGCGAGTGCAACACCTGCATGCCGACGAAGTGAAAATCCGACGCGACCAGATAAAAATCGTTCCGGACGCGAATAACGTCGGGGTCCGAATAATCCGCGGGCAGGATCGGGTTTCGATAGGTGCCGTCGCCCTGATCACCCCAGCTCAGTGGCGGTTCGGCGGGAATGGCCGGCGGGGCCGGTTGACCGGCGGTGGTAAAGCTCATCATCATGATTCCGGTAATAAGCGAAATGACACCTTTTCGGGTGAAAGTATATTCTGCAACTTTCGGTGGGGCGAGCGTCCTCGCGAGCCGGCTCGTCAGTAGCCTCGCCCCACCAAAATGTACCACTACCCGTTTCCAACGGGCGCGGATGGTTTGGGACCGGTTTTCCATTTCTATTTGGCGATTCTCAAGCAGGATTGAAAGCCGGAGTTCGCAACCACGGCGCGCTGTATGTCATGCGTTGATGATACATACTTGTCAAGACCGTCAATCCTGTAATTTAATTCGGGAGATGCTGTTGAACGAAAATGGTCCTGCCGGTTTGATTTATGATTTGCCGTCAATCATCAACCGGATGGATCCGGCTGCGCTGTTTCAGAGGACGCAGCCGCTCGAGGTCGAACTGGGTTGCGGGGATGCTTCGTTTCTGGTCGAGCTGGCGCGGCGGCATCCGGAAAAGAATTTCATCGGCGTCGAACGACTCCTGGGCCGGCTGCGCAAGCTGGAGCGCAAGGGCCGCCGGGCCGGACTGATGAATCTGCGCGGCGTGCGCATCGAATCGTCCTATTTCCTGGAATATCTGCTCCCGCCGCATTCGGTGTCGGCCTTGCATATCTATTTCCCCGATCCCTGGCCCAAGAAAAAACACCGCAAATACCGGCTCATCAACGAACGTTTTCCGGAAGTGGTCCGGGCCGCCCTCGCCTCGGGCGGCGCGGTTTTTTTGCGCACGGACGATCAGGATTATTTCCAGCAAATGACGGAAGTGTTTGGCGCGAACCGGGGGTTTCAGCAGATGGAAACGCCGCCTGAACTGGCTGGATTGCTGACGGATTTCGAACAGGAATTCAATGCCCGTGGGATTCAGACTTTGCGCGCGGCGTACGGGGTTTGTTAAATGAGTGAATGGTTAAATCAGTTAAATGAGTTGGCGCGGCCAGCCTGCCCACTTATTTAACCGGTTACTCTTTTAACCAATTGCCCGCTACACATCTATCACCGGGCCGTTGCCGTCGTCGTGGGGATCCTGGGGAGGACGCGGCCGGCGGTGGATGGTGATGCGTGTGCCGCCGGCGCCGGTGAGGATGTTGAGCGCAATGGACACAATGCTGATGATGAGCGCGCCGAGAAAAGCAAACCCGAAACTGTCCACCTGGAAATAGGGTCCCATGAGCACGCCGACGAAGTAAAGCAGCAGGGCGTTGATGACCAGCGTGAACAGGCCGAGCGTGAAGATCAGCAGCGGCAATGCGAGAAGAATTAAAATCGGCCGGACAAACGCATTGAGAATGCCCAACAACAGGGAGGCGATAATTAAATCGGCCGGTTTATCACAATGGATGTGATTGTGAAGAATGATGGCGGCTACCGCCACCGCGAGAGTGTTGATAGCCCAATTGCCAAGAAACCGCAGAAATTTTCTGGTTCCCGGTTGCATGTTTACATACCGAATAAATTCAGCGTCTTCCAAAATGCGTCACCGGACACGGAAAAACAAGGAACGTTTTGGATGGATTCTGCCTGGCTACCGCTCCACACTCTGCGCCCATTATGAAATCCGCCTTGTTCCTGTGCCTGCTCTTGCCCGGGTTGGTCGCCGCACCATTGACGTTTGCCGAAAGCGTCATCGCCCCGGGTGCAAAACTTGAAAAGCTGGCCGGTGGTTTTGCCTTTACCGAAGGCCCCACGTGTGACCGGGCGGGCGATCTGTTTTTCGTGGACCAGCCGAACGACCGCATCCTGGAATGGAGTCTGAAAGGAAAATTGTCCACGTTCATGCAGCCCTCCGGTTACGCCAATGGCATGATGTTTGACGCGGACGGCAACCTGATTGCCTGCGCCGATGAGCACAACGAGCTTTGGTCCATCACCCCCGACAAAAAAGTGACGGTGCTGGTCAAAAACTATCAGGGCAAATATCTCAACGGTCCCAACGATGTCTGGGTTGCACCCGATGGGGCGATGTATATCACCGACCCGTTTTACCTGCGTAAATGGTGGGACCACGACACCATGGCGCTGCCGAACCAGGAGGTTTTTTATCTTTCAGCGGACAGGAAAAATCTGGTGCGGGTGACGGACGATTTGAAAAAGCCCAACGGCATCACCGGCACGCCCGACGGCAAAACGCTGTTCGTCGCCGATATCCAGGCGGACCAGACGTGGCGTTATGACATTCTGCCGGATGGCTCGCTGACAAATAAAACGCTGTTTTGCGCGAAAGGCTCGGACGGCATGACGATCGACGAAGACGGCGATCTTTATCTTTGCGGTCATGGCGTGACCGTCTTCGACAAAACCGGCCGGCAGATTGAACACATCGCCGTGCCGGAACCGTGGACGGCCAACGTCAGTTTTGGCGGCAAAGATCACCAGACGCTGTTCATCACCGCGAGCAAGTCGCTTTATTCAATTCAACTGCGTGTCAAAGGGGCGAATCCGGCAAAATAGCCGGGCCATATTATTGGTCCGTCAGTAATTGTCTGCTGCCTCGAAAATTTTCGAATCGTGCATTGGAACCATGAAGCGCAGCGTTGTAGCGCGGGCGTCCTCGCCTGCGGGTTCACCCCGGCGTCCCGCCGGGTGTTCCTTTCGACAGCGAGACGCCGCCCGAACCCGCAGTCGGGACGACTGCGCTACGAACCAAGCCATGGAAAGAACGTTAAAGTGGCCTTAGTTTTGGAATTTCGTGCTGAACCGCCACCGGTCACTGGGAATTTCTGGTGAATTGAATGTGAATAACTTTTCCAGTTATTCACATTTTAGGCACGCCAATTGCGGATTTGTGGGGCATGCGTAACAAGTCGTTCGAGGCATCGGGTTCCGGTGAAAAAATTGAAATAACGCTGGATGGCCTGCCCGTGTTGCCGCCTTTGGAATTCCGCTCGCTTCCGGCCATTCGTTGTTATCTGGAAGCCCTCGCCTTGGCCAAACAACGGGTTTTATGCGCTCTGAGCATTGACGATGAACCGGTCAATCTTGCCTTGCCCCTGGTGATGGGAAGAGGTTTCTGCCGCGTCACCGCCGAAACCATTCCGTTGGAGGAGAGATCACTTCTGCTGCTCAAGACCGCGCTGCAACAGGCCGATCAGGCACGCGCGTGCGTGGAGACCGCCGTCACGCTCGTTTTGATCAACGACGTTCACGTGGCGCGCGAGCTCTGGTGGAACCTCGCCCGGCAACTCAAGGAACCGGTGCTCACGCTCAGCTTGTTGCCGGACGACGCCTGCGGACCGGCCAACGGCCGCGCGTCCCTCACCCAGCTTCGCAAGTGGCAGCTCGAACAGGTCGCCGCCATTATCAAAGACGTGGACGCAACCTGCCATGCCGAAGAAACGATGGCGCTTTCCAATGCCCTGGAAAACCGTGTGCTGCCGTGGCTGCAAAATCTGATCGAGCTGATCACCCTGTGGCATGAAACCGCCCAGGCCGGTTCGCGACTGGGCATGAGTTGTGCCGCCGCTTGATTCCAAACGGCGCTGCCGATGCCACGCCGCAACCTTCAAGACGGTGGTGAATCATGACTGTCGGCGGATCCCCGCCGGTCAGAACTGCGTTTCCAATTCAGCAAAAATGAGAGCCAATAGATCGGGGCCAGGATTGGAAAGATTCCCAGCGTGAGGAGGAAGTAACCGATGACAATTAACGGCCGGTTGCGGAACCGGCCCCCGACGCCGTTTCGCAAAACCTCGCCTTCGGAGAACACATTCAGGAAGGGCATCAGGTTGTTGTAGGGGCCGACGGCAGTTCCGCAGTGCCTGCAAAACCATGCACCCGGTTCATGGGGAGTCAGGCAACGATGGCAAATCTCCCGGGTTTCGGGTTCCTGCAGTTGTCGTTCAACCTCGGCGTCCCACGGATCAGGCGATTGCGGCGCCTCGCGGACCCAGGCGAACAGCCGCCAGAGGCCGGCGAGCGCCAGAAGTCCAAGGCCATAGCAGCCGACAATCAGATTGGGATCGCTGGTTACATCCATAACTACTGCGTTAATCTCCCACGCTTTCCGGATTTTTCAAAGGAATTGCTGCCGCTGTTGGTCTGATTTGGCAAAATGATACTGATTATCGGTTCAGACTTGTGTTCCGGCACTGGTGATTGGAAGATTTATCCCGGAACCGGTTCGCTGAAAGAGTAACAACCGTTTCTAATCATGGAACCGAAAGCACTGACTACTCTTATCCAAAGCCTCATTGCGGCGGTGGAGAAACAAATTCCCGAATACCTGGCAATCGAGGCGGCCCGGAAACTCAACGACGGGGATAGGGGTCTTATGAATGACTAATCCCCTTCTGAAAGGGCGTGTTGACGGCAATATGTTATACATTAATAAGAACTGACCCATTTGCGTTTACGGCCTGGCGCCTTCGCACCTCTTAATAGCAGCTTCAATTCGCCGAGCGCAGGATGACGTTTGTGGTGAACAACAGGATCATGATGACGTTGATGGAGAACTTGCCCACGATGCCTACCAACAACCCGAGCGTTGCACCCAGGCCGGCTTTCGCCGCCGGCTTCCATTCCCGGCCGCCAGTCAATTCCAGCAACGTCGCGCCGACGAACGGGCCGATAACAATTCCCGGCAAGCCGAAGAAAAGGCCGATGATGCCGCCGAGCACCGCACCCGCCGCCCCACGCCAGGTCGCGCCGAACTTATTGGCTCCGAACCACCCGGCCACAAAATCGAACATCAGAGCGATGACTGTGAGCAAGACCAGAATAATCAACACGGATCGGTTGACGCTGGCCGCGCCAAAGCAGAGCCGGTGACCAACCGCTGCGGCCAGGACGACCAGTGTGCCCGGGAATCCCGGCACGAGTCCGCCAATCAGCCCCGCCAGCATTATCAGCAAAGCGAGGCTCAGACCGATGATTTCCATCGTTGTCATGAGATGCAATGGTAGCAGCGGATGTTAGTTCGCTCCAATTGAAATGAGCCGACTCACGTCGGCTGCTACGAAAACACGCATGACCATGCGCAAGCATTTCTGACCTTACGCGGAAGAAAAATCCCCAAACGGGCGATTGTTGTAGCAGCGGACGTCAGTCCGCTCATTATTTCAGAGCCGACTTGCGCCGGCTGCTACCATCCGCAGGAGACGACGTAATTGTTTGCGCCACCGAAACCTAAAATTTCGAATTCATTTCCTCACCCGCTTCAATCTTTTGTAACTCACCGGCCTGGTTTCCACCTTTTCGCCGTTGACCATGCGTTTCAATTCCTTGATCTGGTCGCGGAGCAGGGCGGCCTTTTCAAACTGCAATTCCTCGGCGGCTTTGAGCATCTCCGTTTCCAGTTCGCTGATGGTTTCGGTCAGATCCACGTCCATGGCTGCGTCTTTGAGTACGGTGGCGCCGGCTTCACGATTCGATGCGTAAACCGCCAGGCTTTCTTCAACCGCCCGGCTGACACTGCGCGGCGTGATGTGGTGTTCCTCATTATAGGCGATTTGCTTTTTCCGGCGATACTCGGTGGCGGCCAGAAATCGTTTGATGCTGTCGGTCATCACGTCGGCATAGAGAATGACTTCGCCGTTGAGATGGCGCGCGGCGCGGCCGGCGGTTTGAATCAGGCTCGTTTCACTGCGCAGAAAACCTTCCTTGTCGGCGTCCAGAATTGCCACGAGCGATACCTCGGGCAAATCCAGGCCTTCGCGCAGCAGATTGATGCCGACGAGCACGTCGAATTCACCCTTCCGCAGCGAACGCAAAATTTCCACGCGTTCGATGGCGTCAATCTCGCTGTGGAGGTACTGGACATTGACGCCGATGCCGCGCAGGTAATCGGTCAGTTCCTCGGCGGTGCGTTTGGTGAGCGTCGTTACCAGCGTGCGTTCCTTGAGGTCGGCGCGCTTGCGGCATTCCTCGATGAGATCATCAATCTGGCCTTTGAGCGGTTTGAGCGTGACTTTTGGATCAATAAGTCCAGTCGGACGGACGACGAGCTCGATCACTCCGGGAAGTCGGGTAGCAGCTGACGTGAGTCGGCTCTGATCAAACTCCTGTAAAGAATGAGCGGACTCACGTCCGCTGCTACGAGCATTTTGAAACACACTGTCACGCGACCATTCCAGTTCCCGTTTGGCCGGCGTGGCGCTGACGTAAATCGTCTGGCCTTGCATCGCTTGAAATTCCGCGAACTTCAACGGGCGATTATCCAGTGCGCTCGGCAGGCGGAAACCGTACTCGACCAAAACGGTCTTCCGCGAGCGGTCGCCTTCGAACATCGCGCCGATTTGCGGCACGGTGGCGTGCGATTCGTCAATCACCAGCAGGTAATCGTTTGGAAAGAAGTCAATGACGGTTGCCGGCCGCGAACCGGGCGGGCGACCGGCGATGTGGCGCGAATAGTTTTCGATGCCGGAACAGACGCCCATTTCCTCCATCATTTCCAGGTCGAATTCCGTGCGTTGTTTGATCCGCTGGGCTTCGAGCAGTTTTCCGTTCTTTTCAAACCAGACGATGCGCTCACGCAATTCCTCGCGGATGGCGAGGGCGGCGCGCTTCATCTTGTCGGCGGTGGTGACAAACTGCTTTCCGGGAAAAATGGTCACCGCGTCGAGCGATTCGGTTTTACTTCCCGTCAGCGGTTCAAAGCGCGAAAGCCTTTCGATCTGCTCGCCGAAAAATTCGACGCGCAAACCGTCTTCGCGTCCGGCGGGGCGGACTTCCACCGTGTCGCCGCGCACGCGAAAGTGGCCGCGCTCAAACGCAATGTCGTTCCGGTCATACTGCAAATCCACCAGGCGCGTGAGGAGTTGTTCGCGCGAAATGTCCTGGCCGACGCGGACCGGGATGACCATCGCTTCGTAATCCTCCTTGCTGCCGATGCCGTAAATGCACGACACGCTGGCGACGACCACGACATCCCGCCGCGAGAACAGCGAACTCATGGTCGAGAGCCGCAACCGCTCGATTTCCTCGTTCCGGCTCGAATCTTTCTCGATAAACGTGTCGGTGCGCGGGATGTAGGCCTCCGGCTGATAATAATCGAAGTAGCTGACGAAGTATTCGACGGCGTTGTTGGGGAAAAAGCCCTTGAACTCGGCGTAGAGCTGCGCGGCCAGCGTCTTGTTGTGCGAGATGACCAAGGTGGGCTTGTCCACGTTTTTGATGACGTTGGCGATGGCGAAGGTCTTGCCGGAACCGGTGACGCCGAGGAGCGTCTGGTGTTTCGCGCCGGATACAACGCCGTCGGTCAGCTTCGCAATGGCCTGCGGCTGGTCACCGGCGGGTTTGAAGGGCGCGACAAGTTCAAACATACCATGCGAAGGTAGGAGGGGAACCAACGAGAGTCAATGAAGCGCCTCCCCGGGTAGTGGCACATTTAGCAGCTTTCGGTGGGGCGAGCGTCCTCGCGAGCCGTCGCCACCACGCTTTAGGGCGCCAAGGCCGGCTCGTCAGCAGCCTCGCCCCGCCAAACGGCACCCGTCTCAAGGCTTCTCTTTACTGGAAAATCTGAGTAAACTTCTTGCCCAGTGAAACCCGATTCCTGGCGTCACGGGGTTACGCCCTACCAATGGCTCGTGCTTTTCGTCGCGTGGCTGGGCTGGGTGTTCGACTCGATGGATTCCACGATATACGCGCTGGTCCTCCAACCGGCGTTGCACGATCTCCTGCGTTCGCCCGGCGGAGGGTCGGTCACTGCCGATGTCATCGGTTGGTATGGTGGAATCATCTTCTCAATTTTCCTGATCGGCTGGGCGATTGGCGGAGTCTTGTTTGGCGTGATGGCGGACTATTTCGGGCGGACCAAAACATTGGTGTTCACCATCCTGATTTACGCGGTGTTCACGGGTTTGGCCGCGTTGTCGCAGACCTGGTGGCAACTGGCATTGTTCCGGTTCATCACGGCGCTCGGCATCGGCGGCGAATGGGCGGCCGGCGCGGCGCTGGTTGCGGAAGTCTGGCCGGAAAAGAAACGCGCCAAGGCAGCGGGCATTTTACAGTCGGCGTGGGCGGGAGGATTTCTTTTGGCAGCCGTCATCAGTTTGCTCCTGCGGGATTTTGGCTGGCGCCCCATGTTTGTCGTCGGTGTTGCACCGGCTTTGGTTGCGTTACTCGTGCGCTTGTGGATCAAGGAACCGGAACGCTGGGTCAAGGCACGCGCGGAGGAACGACAAACCGGGGGCACACGTCGGTGGAAACTGGCAGAATTGTTCGCGCCGGGACTGGCGCGTCCCACGCTGGTCGGCTCGGGGCTGGCATTTGTAGCCGTGTTCGGTTTGTGGGGCGCGACGAACTGGACGCCAACCCTCATTCGCGCCTTGCCGGATTTGCATGGCCTGAGCGCGTCCGAACTCACCAGTCGCGCCAGCTATGCCACCATGCTGTTGAATGTCGGGGCTTTGGCCGGTTATCTCAGTTTCGGGCCGCTGGCCGACCGCATCGGCCGGAGGCGGGTCTTTGCCCTGATGTGTGTCGGCAGCCTGGTGATGCTGCCCGTGACGTTTCTGACGCCGCGAACCTACGCCCATGTGTTATTGCTCTTGCCGTTGCTGGGCTTTTTCAACAACGGCATTTTCACCGGCTTTCCGATTTACCTGCCGGAATTGTATCCCACCCGGATTCGGGCGACCGGCGCCGGTTTTTGTTTCAACATTGGCCGGGTGCTGGCTTCGATCGGTCCGTTTGTGACTGGTTATCTGGTCACGGTGCTGGGCAGCTTCGGTCTGGCCGCCAGCGCGGTGGCGTTGATTTATCTCGTCGGGCTGCTGATTCTGCCCTTTGCGCCTGAAACAAAGGGCCAACCACTCCCGGCGTGAGCCGACCGGGCGCCGGGGGTGAATGGGTGCGCATTCACGCACTGTTCTCAACGGAATGACGAGTGCGGTTTGGAGTTCCGCGTTTACGCGGCAAATTATGGGATTTCGCCCAGACCGCCTGAAGGCGGAACTCCAAAAAAGAACTATGCCTGGATGCGCCCGTTGCATGGTTGAAACGCCGGCGAATTGGCGTAAGCTCCGTTCCCGTCCAGCCATGAAGATGCGTTTTGTGCAATTGAAAAACCAACCAATCCCGGTCGGCGGTCGGTGGAGGATTTGTGCGGTGGAAACACTCCTGCTGGTACTGTTTTGTCTGTTGACTCTAACCACCGCGGCAGCGCCGCAGACCATCAGGCCCGGTGCCATCTGGCCGGATGACCGAGGTCGCCACGTTCAGGCGCATGGCGGCGGCGTCGTCAAATTCGGCGATACCTGGTACTGGTTCGGCGAGGACCGGAGCGAGGGGCTGCCGCGCACCAACCGTTACGTCAGTTGTTACTCATCGCCGGACCTCGCCCATTGGACCTTTCGCAAGGACGTCGTCAAATTTTCCGACCCGGCCGACCTGGGCCGCGGCTGGGTGCTCGAGCGGCCGAAGGTGTTCTACAACGCCAGGACGAAAGAGTTCGTCATGTACATGCACTTCGACGACCGCCGTTACCAGTTCGCCGGCGTCGGCGTGGCCACTTGCGACACCGTGGACGGCGATTACCAATACGTGAAGAGTTTCCGTCCGCTGGGCCATGAAAGCCGGGACATCGGCCAGTTCATTGATGACGACGGCTCCGCGTATTTGATTTTTGAAGACCGGCCAAACGGGTTCCACATCGCGAAACTCTCGGATGATTATCTGAACGTGGAAACGGACGTGTGCCTTTTCACAAATCATCTCGAAGGCGGGGCGATCGTGCATTACCAGGGACTTTATTATGTCATCGGCTCGGAACTGACCGGCTGGCGGCCCAACCCGAACAAGTACGCCACCGCCAAACTACTGTCCGGTCCCTGGTCGGAGTTCAAGGACATCGCCGCACCCGAAACGAACACCTACGGTTCGCAATCCACCATGATGCTCAAGGTCACGGGCACCAAAACCACCACGGTTATTTTCATGGGGGACATCTGGAAACCCAGGACCCAATGGGATTCCCGTTATCTGTGGATGCCGTTGGAAATCGGCAATGGCAAATTGTGGCTCCCGGCTCCGCGGGAATGGACACTGGATGTGGTGACCGGCGAGGCGTTCATTCAAAAATGAAATGGCTGGGGCACTGATATAACGGCCAGCTCGGACGTGCAGTCAAACCAAATAAAACTTAGCCGGGCAACAAACGATCTGGACATGTGCCCCCCGACCCCCGGCCCTCCTCCTGAACCCGGAGCGCCGAGCACCGTCTCGGCCCGTTTCCGAACCGTTCTCGCACCGCGCCGAGGCGGTGTTCGGCGCTCCCATCGCGTTGTTCATGGTCCCGATGCGAGCCTGATTCTGGAGGCCGAGGCTTCCCCTGAACCAGCGCCGGGATATTCGAATGATTGGACAGAGGGATCGGGAAGGGAGAATGTTTTTAATCTTTTGTCCTGAGTGCTTTGTCGCCCTGCAACGAAGGCCGAAAGACGGGTGAGGCGGCGCGTCTATCAGTTTGTCGGATTTTTAAGATAAATTTGGTAGAAAATAGTTCCGCGTTCCCATAAACTTCGCCGCCAAACAAACCATGAAAACACATCTGGCATCGGTAATTCTGCTGTCGTCTTTGATTATGTCACGCGCTGAAATTCTGTCTCCCATTCCACTCTGGCCCAACGGCGCGCCCGGCGCGCTGGGCACGCGGCCGCAGGACATTCCCACCCTCACACCCTATCTGCCCGACTCGACGAACGCCACCGGCGCGGCGATGGTGATTTGTCCCGGCGGCGGTTACGAACATCTCGCGCCGCACGAAGGGCGCGATTACGCGCTCTGGCTGAATCAGCACGGTATTGCCTGTTTTGTGCTGAAATACCGGCTCGGCTCGAGTGGCTATCATTATCCGGCTGAGTTTCAGGATGTGACGCGCGCGATGCGCTGGACCCGCGCCCACGCCGCGGATTACAAAATCGATCCGCACCGCATCGGCATCATGGGTTCGTCGGCGGGCGGGCATCTGGCCGCGACGTTGCTGACGCATTTTGATGCCGGCAACACGAATTCGGACGACCCGATTGAGCGGCAAAGTTCACGGCCGGATCTGGGCATTCTTTGTTACGCGGTCATTACGATGGGCGAATACACCCACCAGGGTTCGAAGGACAATCTGCTCGGCAAACATCCGTCGCGGAAGCTGGTGAAGCTGCTTTCCAACGAATTGCAGGTGAAAACGAACACGCCGCCGTGCTTCATCTGGTGTACCTACGAGGACAAGACCGTGCCGATGGAAAACAGCCTGATGTTCGCCGAAGCGCTGCGGAAAAATCATGTGCCCTTTGACCTGCACATTTACCAAAAAGGCGGCCACGGCATGGGGTTGAAGGACAAGCCGCCCTTTGCGCATCCGCATCCGTGGGCCGGCGATTGTTTGTTCTGGCTGAAAGCGCAGGGCTGGGTGGAGTAATCTCTTAAAAATTGCAGCAGCGGACGCGAGTCCGCTCAAATTTCGAGAATGAGCTGGCTCACGCCAGCTGCTACAAAATTGTTTTGGACAAAAGCGCTGGCGCAAAGCAGCATCCGGACTGCGGAAGAATGCCGCCTGACAAAGCGCGCTTAAGACGCTAAAAAGACGATATGACGACTCTAACCATTACCAAGGCCCGCGCCAACCTTTCCGCCATCCTGGAGAAGGCCAAGCGCGGCGAGGACATCGGCATCGTGTCCGGCGACCAGATCGTGGCGCTGCGGCCGGTGACCGTTTCGTCGGATGATTATGCCTGGCGGGAATATGGCGTGACGCCGGCGGAAATGGGGCGGTTCGAAAAACGGATGGAGCGGAAAATATTAGCCGAGCGGAAGCGCGGGAAAATCAAACGATTTTCCGGCAGTCTGGAAAAGGATTTGGCTGATTGAAACCGCTGGAACTGAGCGAGTCGTTCCGCGCCCGCATCCGAAAGTACCCGAAGGCGACGCGCCGGAAAATCGGAATGGCCTTGCAGCAGTTGGAGCGGGATTTCGGACACCCGCATGCCCCTCGAGGATTGGGCATTTGCCGGTTGGCGGGAAATTTTTTTGAAGTCCGCGTTGGTTTGGACGTCCGGCTGATTTTTCAAAACTGGGCCGGGTCGCTTTTGTTCCTGACGGCCGGCAGCCACGACGAAATTCAGAAGTTTCTTCGCGGAATTTAACGCAAAGGCGCCAGGATTGAGGATGCCAAAAATTACGCTACCGAGTTATTTGCGCTCGCGCCGCAGTTCCGCAGTGATTGGAATTACGGCAATGCAATTCAAGATGGCAATCTTGTACTGGGACGAATTGCAGTACGAGAGGGACGAATTGAAGACGCCAAAATGTACCTGCTGAAAGCCGGCAATAGTCCGGGTTCTCCACAAATGGACAGTTTTGGTCCGAACATGAGTTTGGCAACAGATTTACTTGAAAAGGGCGACCGGGATACGGTTCTGCAATACTTCGAGCTGTGCCGCAAGTTTTGGACAATGGATAACGGCAATTTGGATCAATGGAGCAAAGAAGTAAAAGCCGGTAAAATTCCCGATTTTGGCGCGAATCTGGTTTATTAATTTCCCCCTTGCCATTCTTCGCGTTTCCGCTATTATTTACATTGCCTGAACGCCGCGTGTGCGGACGTTCATCAAGGCTGAGAAAAAGCAGTCAACCAACAACCTAACCTATGCCACGTTTTACGTGGTTTAACCTCCGTTGCCGTTTGCAGCGTCGGTAGTTAGGCAATGGAGCTTCGGTTCCCGCCGTTTGGGTCCCCAAGTTCCCGCAGTTCAAATACAGTTATGCTCACAATGGAAGAAGCCATGAAGCAAACCGGCTCGCTGCCGTTTGCCGCCGGCAATATCGTCAAAGGTCACATCATCGAAGTCCGCCCCAAGGAAGTCCTGGTGGACATCGGCTACAAAAGCGAGGGCGTCATCCCCGCCCAGGAATTTGAAGACATCAAAGCCATCAAGGTTGGCGACGAAATTGATGTCCTGATCGAAAAGCTCGAAAACAAGGAAGGCACGGTCGTCCTCTCCCACGAGAAGGCCGAATTCAAACGCAACTGGGAGCGCATCCTCACCATCTGCAACGAAGGCGGCACCATCCAGGGCAAGGTCAAGTCCGTCGTCAAAGGCGGCCTGGTCGTCAACATCGGCGTCGAGGCGTTTCTGCCCGCGTCGCAGATTGACATCATCACGCCGAAAAATCTCGCGCAATTTGTCGGCAATACCTACGAGTTCAAGGTCGTCAAAATCAACCAGGACCGGCAGAACATCGTGCTGTCGCGCCGCGAACTCATCGAGCAGGAACGTTCCGAGAAGCGCGCCAAACTGCTCGCCGAAATGGTGCCCGGCGACATCCGCAAGGGCACGGTCAAGAACATCACCGATTTCGGCGCGTTCATTGACCTCAACGGCATTGACGGCCTGTTGCACATCACGGACATGAGCTGGGGCCGGATCGGCCACCCGTCCGAATTTCTGAAGGTCGTCCAGGAAATTGACGTGGTGGTGCTGGACGTGAACAAGGAAAAGGAACGCGTCAGCCTCGGCCTCAAGCAGAAGATGGCCAATCCGTGGGACAACATCGAAACAAAATTCCCCGTCGGCGCGCGCGTCAAAGGCAAGGTGGTCAACCTCGTGCCGTACGGCGCGTTTGTGCAGCTCGAACCGGGCGTGGAAGGCCTCGTGCACGTCACCGAACTTTCCTGGACGAAACGCGTGGCCAAACCCAGCGACATGCTCAAGGTGGACCAGGAAATCGAAGCGATTGTTCTGGGGATCAACCGCGAGGAGCAGAAAATTTCCCTCGGCATCCGCCAGTTGGAAAGCAACCCGTGGGACAGCGCCGAAACCAAATATGCCGTCAAAACCCGCGTCAAAGGCAAGGTCCGCAATCTCACCAGCTATGGCGCGTTTGTGGAGTTGGAGGAAGGCATCGACGGCATGATTCACGTGTCCGACATCTCGTGGACGCGCAAAATCAATCATCCGTCGGAAATCCTCAAAAAGGGCGACGAAGTCGAGGCGATGGTGCTGGAAGTGGACCGGCCGAACCAGCGCATTGCGCTCGGCATGAAACAACTCGGCGAAGACCCGTGGGAGAACATTGACAAGCTCTACAAGGTCGGCGACGTGGTCCAGGGCAAGGTCACGAAGCTCGCCAGCTTCGGCGCGTTCGTCGGGTTGCAGCATGAGATTGACGGTCTGGTGCACATCTCGCAGGTCAGCGAGGAGCGCGTGGACAAAATCAAGAACGTGCTCAAGGTCGGGCAGGACGTGACCGCGCGCGTCATCAAGATTGACAAGGGTGAACGCCGCATCGGCCTGTCCATCAAGGCGGCCAGTTACTCCGACGAGCAGCTTAAGGAAGAACAGAAAATGCTCGATTCGCTCAAGCCCGGCGAAGATCTCGTGGCGTTGCAGCACGCCTTCGATGCCGCTGACGAGGCCAAGCATGACGCAAAGGAATAACTGCTGCTGTCAGAATTCATTCACGCAGGCGGATCGGAAACGGTCCGCCTGTTTCAATGTAGCGCAGCCGTCTCGGCTGCCAGGGTGGGGGGGCCACACTTCCGGCGCAGATATTCAGTCATGCGTCCTGCAAACACGCAGGCGAGGACGCCTGCGCTACTTGATTAGCGACTTATGCCGGTAATGCAAAATCTTGAACTCCGGTTCGTCGCGGATTTCTTCAGCCAGAACAAATTTCTCTTCAAACGGCGGAAAGAAGGCGTCGCCCGACACCTCGCGTTTGACCAAAGTCAGATAAAGATCGGAACAGCGCGGCAGGGCCTGTTCGTAAATCTGCGCGCCGCCACAGATGAAGATGTCGTTCGGAAACTCCTCCGGACTCAACCGGTCCAGTGAATTGAAAATCAGCATCTCCGTCCGTTGGTTTTTCTCCAGCCGGGTGAAGTGAAACTGGTAGGCGCGTTTGAGATAACGCCCGCCGCGCCACTCGTGGTACTGGCCGAAAATCTCCGGATGCGTCTTGATGAGCCGTTGCGGGTGGCGCGTGAGAATCATGTTCTTGCGGCTGGGCAGCGGCCGGCCCAGGCTTTCAAACGTCTTGCGTCCCATCACGACGACGTTGCCCAGCGTCATTTTTTTGAACCACTTGAAATCCTCCGGCAGGTGCCACGGGATCTGGCCGTCCGCGCCAATCACGCGGTTCAACGACATGGCGGCGATGGCTTGAAAGTGTTTCATGGTCTGAGTTTTAACGCAAAGCCGCAGAGCCGCAAAGAATCTTCACTCGGCGTCTCCGCGTCTTGGCGTTGAAGGTTTTCTATACTGCAATCGGCGCCTTGATGGCCGGGTGCGGATCGTAACCGGCCAGCTCAAAATCCTCGAACTTGAAGTCGCGGATGTTTGTCACGGCTGGATTCAATTTCATCTGCGGCAAGGGACGCGGCTCGCGCGAAAGCTGCAACTGCGCCTGTCCGAGATGGTTCTGGTAAAGATGCAAATCGCCGAACGTGTGGACGAATTCGCCCGGTTTCAGCCCGCAAACCTGCGCCATCATCCGGGTGAGCAGCGCGTAGCTGGCAAGGTTGAACGGCACGCCGAGAAACAAGTCCGCGCTGCGCTGGTAAAGCTGGCAGCTCAACTCGCCGTCCAGCACATAGAACTGGAACAGCGCGTGGCAGGGCGCCAACCGCATCTGGTCCAGTTCTCCCGCGTTCCAGGCGCTGACAATGTGTCGGCGGCTGTCAGGATTCTTTTGGATTTGCGCGATGACGTGGTCAATCTGATTAATCGAATGGCCGTCGGGCGTCCGCCAGTCGCACCATTGCGCGCCGTAGATGCGGCCGAGGCTGCCGTCCGGGTCCGCCCACTCGTCCCAAATCGTCACGCCGTGCTCGTGGAGATATTTGATGTTCGTGTCGCCGCGCAGAAACCAGAGCAGTTCATAGATGATGGATTTGACGTGCAGCTTTTTCGTGGTGAGCAGGGGAAAGTTGTTCTGCAACGGAAACCGTGCCTGGGCGCCGAACACGGAAACCGTGCCGGTGCCCGTGCGGTCGGCCTTGAACTTGCCGCGTTCCAGAACCAGCCGGAGCAGATCGAGATATTGAACCATCGCGGCGAAAATTTAACCGCGAAACCCACGAAAGACACGAAAAGAAATTTAGGTCTGCGGAGATTTAGAGTGCCGCGAACGCCAGCGGCGGAAAATCCAAATTAAAGGTAAAACACTGAACAGAAAAAGCGGATACCAAAGACTGACCATCAGGGTCCAAAGCGGACGTACTCGGTCATGCATCTGCCAGTGGCGAAAATAAATTCCTGGTAGATCACAGGCTTTTAGTTTGTCAATTGTGTTGTCCACGTTGGTAAACGTTATTTGGCCGAAGTCGTAATCACCTGCGTGCCAGCCCAAGCGGGTTTCATGATCACTATCACCTCCCAGGCGCATAATGCTGCCACGATACGGCCCGTATTGGGCATCGTTGAAGATAACGAGACGGCCAAGTGTATCGCCACTAAATCCTTTCCAAACGCTGACGTGGAAATTTTTTGTAAGCGAAATCTTGTGATCCCACGGGGTCACGGCAAATGTTGCGAGCCAGAGAACAAAAGTGCAAACCGCCAGAAGTGCTGAAACAAGAGATGCCATGTTGAATTTCCCAAGTTTCACGTTTGCGACTGTATTTTGCCTGTCAGTTTCTGTCCAGTATTCTTCAGGCATGTGTGTCTTCAGGCATGAGTGGCACGAGTCGTCGGGTGACGGCCAAGCGCATGTCCTCTCCCGGGGGAGAGGAAGCAGGTGAGGGCGGTTGTAAAAATGAATTAGTTTGTGGACGTCCGCCCTCATCCCGGCCTCCTCCCCCAGGAGAAGGTGACCGATTCGCCGCCGCTTTGGAGTGGGTGGGGCTGAATTTTTCGGATAGCCATCGGCAAAACCAAAAAAAACGGCCAATAACTGTTCCTTCTCCCGGGGGAGAAGGTCAGGTTGAGGGCGAGCGTAAAACCTGAACGGAAATTTCCAGTCCTCTTGACGATCGCCATCATCTGCCGCGCCGCGTTTCTTTCGACTGTTGAATTTTGCTTGCCCAACGACGCAGTTCCACGGCCTATTGCTGTGATGCGTGAATTGCCTCACACCCATCATTGCTTCGTTTGCGGCGAAAGCAACGCTGTCGGGCTTAAACTGCGTTTTACGACCGACGGGCGCACCGTGCAGACGCGTTTCCGGTTGCGCGCCGCGCACATCGGTTTTCGCGGTATCGTCCACGGCGGTATTTTGACGACGGTATTGGACGAAATCATGGTCTGGGCCTGCGCGGTACCGACGGGGCGGTTTGCGTTCTGCGCCGAGCTGACCGTGCGGTTTCAAAATCCCGTCCGGCCCGACGATGAAATTATCGCCACGGGCGAGTTGCTGGCGAACCGCAAGAACCGGATTTTTGAGGCCAAGGCGGTGCTGGCCAATTCCGACGGCCAGCCGTTCGCCGAGGCCACCGGCAAATATCTGCCGATTCCCAAAAGCGATTTGACAGGCATGATGACCGATTTGATTGGGGACACCAGCTGGCTGCGGGACGGCGCCGACTCGCAGCCGCCGGCGTGAGGAGGCGGAATTTGCCCGGAATCCGCCATCCTTTTTCCGCCTCGTTACCTCGGCGGCTGCTTTGCGGCAGCGGTTAATCCGTGGTTAATCCGTGATTGTCGAAACGCGCCGTAAAAAGTAACCTGCAGAGGAATTGACTCAATGCGCATCCTTGCCCTCGACCACGGAACCAAACGCATCGGCGTCGCCGTCAGCGATGAAACCAAAACCATCGCGCAGCCGCTGGAGTACATTCCCGCCGGGCCGTTCGCGGGTTTCCTGGACCGGTTGAAAAAACTGCTCGTCGAAAAGGAAATTGACCTGATCCTCATCGGTCTGCCCCGCAACATGGACGGTACTTACGGTCCGGCGGCGCAAAAGGTCGAGGCATTCGTCGCCGTATTGCGCAACGCCGTCACCGTTCCGATCAAGCTGTGGGACGAACGTCTGACCAGTTCGCAAGCGAACCGGATTTTAATCCAGGGCAAGGTCCGGCGCGAGAAACGCAGAGAGAAGGTGGATAAGATGGCCGCGGCAATTTTGCTGCAAAGTTATCTGGATGGAATCTGATATCAAACCGCGGATGAACGCAGATGAACGCAGAATCTTGAAACACATTGGGCTTCATGACTTTCGCCGATCGGTTTTTATTTATCCGTGTTCATCCGTGTCTATCCGTGGTTAGATTCTTCCGTGAACAGCTTAAAATTTAAACTGACCATTGCCTACGATGGCACGGCGTACGAAGGCTGGCAGACGCAAAAGATCGGCACCGGCGTCCAGCAAAAGGTCGAGGAAGCGCTGGCGAAATTATTCCCCAGCCGCCCGATCGTCCACAGTTCCAGCCGCACGGACACAGGCGTGCATGCGCTCGGCATGGTGGCGCATTTTGAGGTGCCGGTGGCCGAATTCAAAATGACGGTGCGCAAGCTGGCGCTGGCCATCAACGCCTGGCTGCCGGAAGACGTCCGCGTGTTGTCGGTTTCGCGCGCGCAAAAGAAATTTCATGCCCGTTTCGACACGGCGGGCAAGCAATACCGCTATTTCGTTTGGAACCACACGGCCATGAATCCGCTGCTTCGCCACAGCGCCTGGCAGGTCACGCGCCCGCTCAATCTACAGGCCATGCGTGCCGCCGCACGGCAGTTGGTCGGACGACACGATTTCACATCATTCGCCGCCAATCGAAATTACGAGATGGAATCCACCCGGCGGAGGCTCACGCGGTGCGACATCAAAAAATCCGGTCCGCAACTGACCTTCATCATCGAAGGCGAGGGTTTTCTTTACAAAATGTGCCGCGGTATCGTCGGCACGCTGGTGCAGGTCGGGTTGGGCAAGTTTCCGCCGGCGGAAATCAGGGGGATGCTGGCAAAGAAAGACCGGCGCGTGGCCGGCATGACGGCGCCGGCGCATGGCCTGGTGCTGTGGAAGGTTTTTTATAAAAAGTCTCGTGGCAGCCGACGTTAGTCGGCTCCAACTTTTGAATGAGCGGACTGATGTCCGCTGCAACAAATCAGCAAATGAACATCGTTTTGGTTGAACCGGAAATTCCACCGAACACCGGCAACGTGGCGCGGCTTTGCGCGGCCACGAGAACGGCGTTGCATCTCATCGAGCCGTTCGGCTTCAAGCTCGATGACGCGCAGCTCAAGCGCGCGGGCATGGACTATTGGCAGCACGTTCGATGGCATCGTTGGAAAAACTGGGGTGCGTTCGAATCGGCTCATAAAGCTGACGCTGCCAGGTTTTGGTTCATCGAATCGAAAGGGCCAAAGCTTTACACGGAAGGAAAATATTTGCCGGGCGATTATCTGATTTTCGGACGTGAAACGGCCGGTTTGCCAAAGCTGTTGCTGGAACAAAATCGCGAACGCTGGTTGCGGATTCCGATGTTCAATGAGAAATCGCGCTCGCTGAACCTGTCGAACTGCGCGGCCCTGGTGTTGTTTGAAGCGCTGCGCCAGCAGGGTTTTAGCGGGGAGATTTGATTCGATTATTTTATCGCGGCTGGCCGGCTTGCCGAGCCGCAGTTCGGAGCCTCTATGAGAAGGTGTGTATTATTGCCCGTCTCCGTTTTACTTCGACGCGGCAGCCCCGAAAGCGTTCGGGGCTGGTGGGCGCTGAGGGATTCGAACCCCCGACCTACTCGGTGTAAACGAGACGCGCTAGCCACTGCGCCAAGCGCCCGACCGCAATAACTTTACCGAAACCAACCCCGGCCGACAAGCCGCACCATTTGTCCCAGGCGATTGAAGGCCGGGAACCAACCGGTTGGCCGGTCTTTCGTCCTTCACCAGATCATCGCCGTGGATGTCCATTTTGAAACAAAAGCGCATCGACACCGACAAGAGTCCGGTCGATCCGAACAAAAGCCGCCTTTATCTGTCATATACTTGCCCGATATATATCCCGATGAACAAACCGATGTGGTTTTTACCATCTCCGCCAAAGGCAGTCATTGTCCTCTCCGATGGAAGAAAATTGCCAGTTGCACCCAAACAGCCATCATGCGCATCGTCGGGCGAATAGACTTGCTCGTTCGCCCCTTTGAACCATGACATGAAAATTCATGCTGCGCTTGTCCGATGCCTGGTCGCACTGTTGGCGGTGCTGGTGTTGGCGGGTTGCGCCACCTCCGGTCCGCGCAGCCAGTACCTGGAGCGCATCGAGCCGGAAAGCATTACCAACCTGACGGCCTATAGCACCGGGAACACTCTTGAAATTCGCTACCCGCTCCGAGGCAAGGACGCTTTTGCCCATGCCACGTGGACTCCCGCAGAAAACAAGGCCGCAGAATATCAGTGCCAGTTCGCGGTGCTTACCTTTGAGAAAGAAAAGCGCGCCGCCCGCAAGTCGGTGGTCAATCCGGGCCATCGGCTCATCATTCGCGACGCCGCGGAATGGAAACAGCTTCTGCATGCCGTCTTTGCCGGCCTGGCGCCGGACCAACCCGGCCACGGCGTGCTGCTGTTGGTCCAGAATATGGAAATCGTCGTTTACCGGGATGCCACCAATGCCTTGAAAGTCGTCAACCTGGAAAATGAGCCTCCCGGCATCACCGTGGATCACACCTTCAGCGACGCGGATTTTTCGCGGGAAGCCGTCAACCGGCTGGCCGCCAGCGTCAGCGCGATTGACCCGACCCAAAGCCGCTTTTTGTTCCTGACGGGCGCAGACCCCGCCTATGTACTGGTGAACCTCCGCGAGCGGCTCATTGTTTTCCTGAGTTACCCGGCCGATCCGGAAGCGGCACCCATCGCCGTGCCTGGTTCGTTTGCCTTGCGCGCCTTGAATTCGTTGCTCATCAAAAGCCTGGTCATCACCGCCATCAAAAATCCGTTCACCCTGGTCAGCCGCGGCCTTTGGCACATCGGCAGTTCGGGCATGACCATGCTGGATGCGATGCCGGCGGATGCCAGCGGTGCCCCGCCGCCGCTTTACACGGGACCGGGGATGAACCTGGCGGCCTGGGAAAAGGAACTGGACGGCGTCGTGTCGGCCCGGCGGTATGAGGGCCAGGTGCAATTCTTCATTAATGGAAATGCGTTTTTCCCGGCGCTCGTCCAGTCCATCGAAAATGCCCGGCACAACGTGGATGTCATGGTCTATATTTTTGGCGCCGATAATTACGCGGTGAAAATCGCCGACGTCCTCAAACAACGATCCCGCTCCGTCCGCGTCCGGGTGTTGATGGATGACGTTGGATCGTTGTTCGCCCAAGGCGCCCCGCCCTCGGCCGTGCCGCCCGATTTTCAGCCGCCGGGCGACATCAAATCCTATCTCGAAGCCGGCTCTGACGTTCATGTGCGCGTGAACACCGATCCGTGGCTGGCCACCGACCACCGGAAATGCTTCATCATTGACGGCCAGCAGGCTTACGTCGGCGGCATGAACATCGGCTGGGTGTACCGCTACCAGTGGCACGATCTGATGGTCGGTTTGACGGGGCCGGTGGTTGGCCGGCTGGAAAAGGATTACCGGAAGGCCTGGGCGTTCGCGGGGCCGTTCGGCGATTTTGGTTATGCCTGGGCCACGGTGTTCGACCGCGAACATCTGCGCCGGAACACCTCGCCCGATGACATTGACATCCGGGTGCTGCGCACGGCGACCGGCAAATTGCAGATTTACCACGCACAACTGGCGGCCATTCGCCGGGCCAAACGTTATATCTATATTGAAAGCGCCTATTTTAATGACAGCACGATCCTGCGGGCGCTCATCGCGGCCCGGCAGCGCGGCGTGGACGTGCGGGTCATCGTGCCGGCGGAGAGCGACGTCGGCATCATGCAGACCAGCGATCTGGTGATGGCCAACGCGATGGTCCGCAACGGGATTCGGGTGTTTATCTATCCCGGCATGACGCACGTAAAGGCGGCGATCTATGACGGGTGGGCATGTGTCGGCTCGGCGAACCTGGAGAAGATGAGCCTGCGCGTCTCGCAGGAATTGGATGTTGCCTTCTCGGACTCCGCCACGGTGGACAACCTGAAACAGGAATTGTTCGAGCCGGACTTCAAACGCTCCCGGGAATTAAAAACTCCGGTGGAATTGGATTGGCTGGATTCATTGGTGAAGGCATTTGCCGAGCAGTTATAGTCAATCGGCTGGCCAGCAGGAAAATGGTTTGCACCATCTTGTCCCGAAGCCGTCCGAAGGGCGGGAACAACAGTCGAATTAGCAGCATTCTTTTATAATTCCAGATTTTCTGCTTTTATCTTGAAATTCACGAGCCATCCGGGTTATAAGTTCGTTCCACACAGAAATCCGATTTTTGCCGCTTTGTTCCGGGATCAGGAGAAAGGATTCTGGTTATTGCATGAGTAATCCGATGCAGGGTCACTTTCGGCATACCGTCATTTTCGTTGTCAGCGCGGCAGTCTGGTTTGCCACGCCGACGGCGCGCAGCGAAGTTGAAGCCCAGGCAAACATGGCGAACGGCGCCGGAAAACATATCACTGTGCCGGCGATGGAACCCACGGACCAGGAGATCATCCGCCAACGCAGGATCACGCTGGAACAGATTAAAGGGTTGCACGATAGATTCAGCCTCTCGAACCGGGAAATCGAGCGAGTGCCGGAATCCACCTTGCAGATCATGCTCTGGCAACTCAGGCATCCGCAGGTGGATCTTCATGCCGCCGCCATCCAGTTTCGCCTGCTCAAGTTGCGTGATGAACACGGGCAAATCCCGACCAACGCCTGGCTCAAGGCGGCGCAACAGCGGGCGCAAATAATCTCTGGCGCCAGGCCGGGTGCGGCCGCAAATCATCTGTTCCCGGCTGTTCAAAGGTCGGATGGTTCCGGCTCGTTTATCACACCCAATGTCGCCGGCATCCAATCCTCGGGCTGGACCTGGTTGGGACCGGGAAACATCGGCGGACGCGTCCGGTCTATTCTGGTTCACCCTGCCACCAACGGCCTCCTGTGGGCGGGAGGCGTTGATGGCGGGGTCTGGGAAACAACCAATAACGCGGCGGGTTGGTTTCCGCTGGATGATTTCATGGCCAACCTCGCCATCTCCTGCCTGGCGATGGATCCAACGAATCCGAATATCATCTACGCCGGCACCGGCGAAGGCGTTTACAATGTTGATTCGGTTCAAGGGGCCGGCATCTTCAAGACGGCCGATGGCGGCGCGACCTGGACGCAACTTTCGTCCACGGCCACGTCCTCATTCTTTTACGTCAACCGCCTGGCCATCTGCCCCACCAACAGCCTCATTCTCCTGGCCGCCACCCGAAGCGGTCTGTTCCGGAGTGTCGATGGCGGTACCAACTGGACTTCGGTCAGTGCCACGGAAACCCTGGATGTCGCGGACCACCCCACCGACGGAACCCAATGTGTTGCCTCGGGCTGGAATGGGAACGCTTTCTACTCCATGGATGGCGGGGTCACCTGGTGGGCGGCGGCCGGTCTGCCCGCACCCGCGGGCTTTGCGGCCGGCCGGGTGGAACTGGCCTACGCCCGCAGCAACCCCGATATGGTCTATGCTTCGGTGGACAACAATTCCGGCGAAATTTACGTGTCCACCGATGGCGGCCACTCCTACAGCCTTGTCAACACCGGGAACAACTACCTGGGCGACCAGGGATGGTATGGCAATTGCATCTGGATCGATCCGACCAGCACGAACACGCTGATCGTCGGAGGCATCGACCTGTGGCGCAGTTCGGATGGCGGAGCCACGCTCACGAAAATCAGCGATTGGACGCTGGCGCCTTCCTCCGCGCACGCCGACCAGCATGCGATTGTGAACGCGGCGGGTTTCGACGGGGTGAACAACACGACCGTGTTTTTTGGCAACGATGGGGGAATTTATTGCGCGACCAATGTTTACACGGTTACCCCCAGCAGCGGCTGGACGGACCTTAACAACCACCTCGGCATCACCCAGTTTTATGGCGCCGCCGGGAACGCGACCAGCGGGACCATCGTGGCCGGCGCGCAGGACAATGGCACGGTCAGTTACACAACCGGCGGCGGCGTGGAAGGCTGGACCACCATGTCTGGCGGCGATGGCGGCTTCTGCGCGTCGGACCCGGCCGACCCGAATTATTTTTACGGAGAATATGTTTTCCTCCAGGTCTATCGCAGCACCGATGGCGGCGCCTCCGCGAACTACATTGACACCGGCTTGAGCGATGCCAACGACAGCAGCCTCAATTTCATCTCGCCGTTCATCCTCGACCCGAACAATCCCAATACCATGCTGGCGGGAGGGATGAGTCTCTGGGCCAGCACCAACGTCAAGGCGGCTGCGCCTGTCTGGACGGCGATCAAAGCCAGCATCGGCCAACCAATCAGCGCCATCGCGGTGGCGCCCGGTAATTCGGACATCATCTGGGTGGGCTACAATGACGGTTCCGTTTACTTCACCACCAATGGCACTTCCGGAAGTCCCGCCTGGTTTCAAGCAAACCTCGGCACGCCCAACCTGCCGCAGCGCTATTGCACACGCGTCACCATTGACGCCAACAATTCGAGCCTTGTTTATGCAACATTCGGCGGATTCAGCAGCGGCAATGTCTGGCGCACCACCGACAGTGGGACCACCTGGGCCAACATCGCGGGCGGACTGCCCAGCGCGCCCGTCAATTCGCTCGTCATCAAACCGTCGGACAGTGCTTCGCTCTACGTGGGGACCGAAGTGGGCATTTTTGCCAGCGCCGACGGCGGCACAACCTGGTCCGCCTCCAACGACGGCCCGGCGAATGTCAACGTGGACGAACTGTTCTGGATGGGTGATACCCTGGTCGCGGCAACGCACGGTCGAGGCTGTTATTCGATTGTCGTCCCGTCCGACACCCTGTTCATCACACCCGCCAGCGGCTTCAGTTCCAGCGGCCTGTTCGGCGGGCCATTCAGTCCAACCACACAGAACCTGACCTTGACTAATGTCGGAGCTTCCTCGCTGCAATGGAGTCTGGTCAACCCGTCGTCCTGGCTGAACGTTTCACCGGCCGTCGGCACCCTGGCGGCGGGCGCCAGCAGCACCGTGACCGCCAGTCTGAATGCCACCGCCAACACCCTGGCGGCGGGCGTTTATACTGCCAACGTGTTGTTCATCAATCAGACCAGCCACGTCACCCAAACCCGGCTGTTCACGCTGACGGTGCAACTGCCGCAACTGGTCCAAAATGGCGGGTTTGAAACCGGTGATTTTACCGATTGGGTCCTGGCAGGAGATCCTTCTCCATATAATTATGTTGATTCTGCCAACAGCTACTTTTCCACTCACTCGGGCAACTATGTCGCCATGATTGGGGAGGCCGGCATCCTGGCCACTCTCTCCCAGACCCTGACCACTGTTCCCGGCCGGCCGTATTTATTGTCCTGCTGGCTGAACAGTCCCGATGGCTTAACTCCCAATGAATTCAGTGTGGCCTGGAACGGCACCACTCTTTTTGACCAGGTTGATATGGCCGCGCTGCCGTCGCCCGGCTGGACCAATCTGCAATTCATCGTCACCGCCTCGGAAACCAGCACCGTACTCCAGTTTGGCGGCCGGGACGACAACAGTTACCTCGGGCTTGATGATGTCAGCGTGGTGCCCATTCCGCCCACGGTGTTCCAAATCAGCCCGGCGGCGAACAACACGTTCCAGCTCTCCTGGAATGCGACGACCGGGCTGGTTTATCAGGTGCAATACAAAACCAATCTGCTCTCAACCAACTGGCTGAATCTTGGCGGCCCCATCACCGCCACCAATACCACCCTGACCACGACCAATGCCATCGGACCGGACCGGCAGCGGTTTTACCGCACCATGCTATTCCCATAGCCACGACTTGGGCCGGCATTTGGCCGCAACTTCGGTGTTTTCTTCCAGCCCTTTCCCCGTGGGCAGGCTGACGTTCAGATCATCGGTGACGTCGGAGGCCACAAAGCCTGGGCTTTTGGCAGCGATGGACGCGCTTACTTTGTTTCGAGCAAAGTTCCATCGCCGCTCATTTTCATTCGTTGTCCGCGCCACTCGACGGTGTTACCCGTAAACGCCCCAAACCAAAGCGCCACTTGCAGCAAATCCTTCACCGGCACCAGCCAGAACGGCGAAACCAATTTGCGGTCCGGTGTGAATCGGCGTTGCAGATTTTGGACGAGAACCATCCGGATTAAAAGAAGCGCAATGGCGACCATCATACCGCAGGGAATTCCGACCCCCGATCCGGAAGTCTGGAAGAAACCGTAGTCCGTGATTTGGCCGGTTTTCACGGATAAACCCGGCAACTCCGATATCAGCCAGAGCAAAGGCCAGAAGGTGGCGTTGGCCAGGATGCTGAAAAAGTAGGGCAGGGGCTGGCAGGAGCGAATGGTGCGCGCCCAGCGGAGTTGATGATGCCAGACGTCACGCCAGTTCATCGGCGCATCCCAGCATTCGATGACGACGGGGCAGAGTGCAATCCGATGGCCTTTTTCGGCGATGCGATGCCCCAGCTGGTAATCGTCGGCGAGACAATTGGCGAGGGACTTGAAGCCGCCGATTTGAGCCAGCGCCTGGCGGCGCACCAGGATGGCCGCGCCGAGCGCGAAATCGAGTGGCTTGAGGCTGGCGGCCTGCAATACCTGACTCCAAAAATCGGCGTTGATGGCGATGGCCTCCCAACGCATGGCCGTGGTGACGGGGTTCGCCAACCGGTAAAAACAATTCACCAGAGCCGTTTGCTCGTCACGCAAAAACGCGGCCGCATTGGCGAGAAAATCCAGCGGCACGCGCACGTCGGCGTCGCTGACGAGGATCAACTCGTATTTTGCCAGGCGCTCGAGTTGGAGGAGCGTGGAAATTTTGCCGTTCGTTCCCAATGTTTCACCACAGATGACGAGCTGGATGTCGCGCCCCGGATTTTGTTCAATGAGTCCACCCACTATTTTGCAAACCGGGTCATTGGCCTCGGCGACGCCAAACAGGATTTGCACCGGACCGGGGTAATTTTGATGGAACCAGCTTTGCAGTGAAGCGGCGGTCGTTTCGTCGCAGCCTTTGAGGGGCTTAAGCAAAGTGACGGCCGACGCAAAAGACGGGTCGGCGACGCGCCGGTGGAGGGGAAAGCGCCGGGCGGCCAGCCATTGCCAGAGGACGAGCGCCAGGCTCAAGAGGGCGAGGGCGGCGAAAATTGCGTTGAGAGAATTCACCCGGAAACAGGCACCCGGATTCAAACCGTGGCAGCGGTATCCACCGGTTTGGCTTCGATGCGTTCGTCCAGGACCAGCACGCCGTGCGGCGGGATGTCGTAGTTGCCGGAGAACGTATTGCCCGTGAGGAAATCGTGCATGGGTTTGTAGAATTGGATGCGGAGGGGCGAGTTCTGGTGGTTGATCAGGAAGTAAACGCGCACGCCTTCCTTTTCGCGCATGCTGACTTCGACGTTTTCGGGAACTTTGAGCAACGGTTGCAATCCGCACATCTGGCGCAGCCAGACCACGAGGTCGTGATAAAAATGCTGGTGGCTCAGGGTGCCGAGGTAAACCGCCCGGCCGAGACCGAAGGTGTTCATCGTCATGGCGGGCCGGCCGGCATAGAAATCCTTCGCGTAAGTTGCCAGGATCTGGCAGCCCTTCGGCTCGATGATGTCGCACCAGAGCCGCGCGGGATGCACGTGGCTGGTGGGAAAGGCGCCCTTGAAGGTCAGGTGATTTTCTTCGCCGGGCGGGATGGGATCGAATTCCAGAACCTCCAGCCCGAACAAATCGGTCATGTCGTTCGGGTAACCGGTGTCGGGTGCAATGCTGTGTTCGTTGACGAGGCCGGTGTTGAAGGTGCTGACGAGCGTGCCGCCGTTCTGCACGTAAAGTTTGAGGCGGTCGGCCTCGCCGGCGGCCAGCAGGTGCAGCGATGGCGCGAACACAATCTTGTACGGCGACAGGTCTTCGGTCGGACGCGCAAAATCCACGGGGATGTTGCGGTCGTGGAGCGCGTTGTAGATGAGCTGGATGTGCTCGCGCAGGCTGAAAAATTTGTTGGGCTGCATCGGCTGTTGCAGCGTCCAATCGTTGTCGTGGGTGTAAAGGATGCAGGTTTGCGCCACGACCCGGGTGTCCTTGAGTGCGGGCGCGAGCAGTTTCAGCTCTTCGCCAATCTGGCTGATTTCCTTGAAGACCCGGGTATTGCCTTCCAGATGATGCGGCAGGACCGCGCCGTAGAATTTTTCGTTGCCGATGCGCGGCTGGCGCCAGTGATAGTACAACACGCCGCAGGCGCCCCGGGAAATGAGCTGATACGTGAACAACCGGATGATGCCGGGCCGCACCAGCGAGTTGACGTCCTGCCAGTTGACCTGGCCGGCTTTTTGTTCGATGACCCAGAAACCGCAGTCGCCGTCGGGCGTTTTGATGTCCGTTTTTTTCAGCGACCGGAGAATGTCAATGTCGCACGCCAGTTCGGCGGATCTGGTCTTGATGGCCGGCCGGCTTTCCACGGAGACAAAGTCCACCGCATCGGCCATGTCGAAGTGATCGAATTTCCGGTGGAGCGCGCGCAGGTTGACGGTGACGGGATGAGCGGGGCAAAGCTCGTGCAGCACGTCGGCCTGCATGCGAACAAACGCCACGAGGGCGTCGCTGCAAAACCGGTGCCAGTCCAGCGACAAAGCCGCGTTGTGTGACGTGGGCGCGGACATGGGCATGGGCACGTCCTCAAAGGAGGAGACAATCTGCCCCAGGTAACGCAGGCCCAACTGGTCGTTCAGGCGCTCGACGGTCTTGTATTTCAATTTCAACCAGTTTTGCCATTCCAAACGCGAATCCTCGTTGAACGACCATTCGGTCTGATGTCCGCCGAGGCCGCTGTCGATCTGCCAGGCAATCAATTGCGGATGGTCACCCAGCGCCCGGGCCATGTTTTCGACCAGCCGCTTGGAGGCGTTCCAATAGGCATCATTGTTGAAGCAGGCCGCCCGGCGCGTGCCTTCGTGTTTGACCAAACCATGTTCGTCGAGCGGCAAGATGCCGGGATACTTTTTCGCCAGCCAGATGGGCGGGGCGGCGGTGGGCGTGCCCAGGACAACCTTGATATTTTGATTTTGCATGATGTCCATGACCCGGCGCAGCCACTGGAAATCATATTTGCCCTCTTTGGATTCGCAGAGGCCCCAGGAATATTCGCCGATGCGGACGACATTGATGCCGGCCTGGGCCATCAATTCGGCATCATGCTCCCAAGCTCCCTCGGGTTTGTCAGCGGTGCCGCTGTAAGGGAAGACCCACTGCTCAGGATAATAGTCAACGCCAAAAAACATAACCTCACCTCGGGCTTCAACAGGATACTAAAAGCATCCCGCCATGCTTGCAATCCCAAAATCACCGCCATTACCCGGGACAAAACGGCAGACCGACCCTACCCTATTTTCCCAGCAACTTGTCGAACCCTTTGATGAGGTTGCTGGTGCCAGCGCCCGCATTGTTGCCGGCGCCTTTCAGCAGGTTCCCCGCATTCTTGCCGATGTCGGAGGCAGCCTTGCTGACGGCCTTCAGCGTTGCGGTCACCACCGCGTCCAGCACACTTCGGGTCAATTCGGCCGCCGTGATGCCATCCTGGTTTTTGCCCAGATTGACCAGGTGAATCGGTGGCAGCGGAAGCGTCATTTCCTTTCCTCCCAGGTCCGTCAGGCTGACATGCACCTTGGCGCCGGTGATCAGGAGATCATCCACTTCAAGTTTCCTGGACGGTTTGGTTTGCGCGGGTGCGTTGGTCGAGACCGCACCGGGTTTTGCGGTGGTGCGGGCCGAAGCGTTTACATTGTCCAAAATTTGGCTGAGATTATTGCCGCTGAGGCCGCCTTCAAAAGTGATTTCCGGCGATTCAATGTGAAGCGAGCGCACGACGATTTTGTCGGACAGCACAGACAGGGGATTCACGCCCACGGAGATCATCCCCGCGCTAATGGCTTGTGGGGTTTGATAACCTTCCGGGTTGCCGACGACCAAGCCCTTGATGCTGGCCGATCCGGTCAGCAACGTCAGGCGCACTTCATCCACTTTGACCGGTACCTGGGTGATCCTGGGGCCGACCGTTTCAATGCCTTTCTTTACGATGTCGCCGAGAAACATGCTGGCGACAATGCCCCCAACAATAGCCAGCACGACCAGGATCAGAACCACACTCCAGAATATCTTTTCGAGCTTTTTCATAATCGTACTGATTCAATACTCCGTCCGGCTTCGCCGGGCAAACTCGAAATTTCTCACGGCGCGAGCAGGGAGCGAATCACTTCCACCAGTTTGTTGATTTGATACGGCTTGGCCAGAAATTGGTCCGGCTGGACCGGCGAACCGATGTAAATGCCTTCATCCACCGTGCCGCTGAGCAGGATGGTTTTTTGCCGCGGGTTGAGCCGTTTGCATTCACGAATCAAATCCATGCCGTTCATCCGTCCCATGGCGTAATCGGTGACGAGGACATCCGGGGGAGATTGGGCGGCAGTGTATTCCGCCAGCGCCTTTTGTGGGTCATGAAACAGGCAAACCTCAAAACCCGCCGGTTTCAAAATCATTTCCGCCAAATCCAGCAAGACTTGTTCATCGTCCACCACGTAGATGGTGGGCGGCGAACCGGCAAGGCGGTTGCTTTCAGGCTGGCTCATACTGACCGACCGACAGGTAAACATGATTTGTCGTCAACGGCAAGGGCATTTGAGTGATGGGACAACTTCCGGCGCGGCGAGCCGCCGTTGGATTTTTGGCAGGCGAATGCCTGTCGAGCCGTAATCCAAGGACGACTTTACGAAACGTATCACACCAAAGCATATAAGCTTGCCGCGAAACACGGTCCCAATGAAGTCCAAAACATGTTGGCCGTGAAATGTTTTCGTTCTTGTCGGCAGATTCGCGCAATTGCATCCTTGCGTATGCACGGCCTGGGGAACACTCGGCGCAAGTTGCGGGGATCATCACTGCTAACCGACCAGGCTTGGACTGAGACTGGCCGCACTTTGCGCCTCACGAAGCGGGAATTGCAGATTGTCCAAGGCGTCTTTGATAATCTGCCCAAGACGGGGATTGCCGGGCGGCTCAAAATCTCGGAACACACCGTTCACACACATTTGAACCGCCTCTTCAAAAAACTCGCCGTCTCCACGCGCACGGAGCTGGTATTGCGCATCATGGAGCAATTGATCACCCTCACCCGTTCCGCAAACAGCACGCTCCCGCCGATATGCCGCCACCACCACGCCGGCGCCTGTTTTCTGCACAATCCGCCCGCCAAACCGTAGCCGCCTCATCGGTTCCCTTCTCCGCATCCGATGGGGAGACTTCCGGCGCTTGGGAAGCGCTGGAAGGAATTCGCGCAGTCGAAGGCCCATCGGGTCGAGCGAGTGGGCGCGAGCGAGTCGACGTGTCTGCAGGACGGATGAGGTGCGCTCCCATTTCCTCGTTTTGCTTTCCGCTTTCAGCATTTCAGCTTTTCCCTGATTGCCGGTGTAGGCCAAATAGCCGACTTGTCACGATTTTGCAATCAGCCACAATTCTAAGAACCTGGTAAAACAGTTTTCTGCTAAAGCCAACAAATCACGGTTCAGATGAAAAAATGAAAAATGTCGGCGGAAAGACCGGCCTCGCACCGCCGCCAGTTCAACCAGTCGCCGTCGGCGAATGCCTCTCCATGCCACTTCCACCTGACCAACCCAGGCAATAGATTTAAATTTTTCTCCCGCATCACCGGTTAAATCAGCAAATCAACACCTTGAGAAAATCCAAAACGCATGAAAAATAAAGTTCAGAACCTGCTCCTCGCGCTGGTAATTCTCGCCGGCATCAAGCCAGCCGCCGCGCAGGGCGCGGCGTTCACCTACCAAGGACGAGTGCAGGACAACGGCACAAACTTTAACGGCGCGGGGCAATTCAAATTTGCACTTGTCACCAGCACCAACTACAATCATCAGGCGCGCGCCGTCGCCAACATGGGCGGCATTGCGCCAAACCAGTTCGTCAGCAGCATCAGCGTTACCGACGGCGGCAGCGGCTACACGAGCGCGCCGACGGTGACGGTTTCGGGCAACGCGACGGCGCAGGCCAACGTCAGCGGCGGCGTTGTCAGCAGCATCACAGTGCTTTCGCCCGGCTCCGGCTATTCCAGCGCGCCCGCCGTCACCATCGCCCCGCCGCCGCCAAACATTTCCTACACGACTTTCTGGAGCAACGACGGCACCAGCGTCGCGGGCAGCGAACCGGCCGCCGCCGTGAGCGTGGCCGTGAACCACGGATTGTTCACCGTGGTTTTGGGCGACACCACGCTGGCGAACATGACGGCCATCAGCGCGTCCCTGTTTAACCAGCCGAACCTGCAACTGCAAATTTGGTTCAACGACGGCGTGAACGGCTCCGCCGCGTTGAGTCCGGTGCAAAATCTGACGCCGACGCCTTATGCGATCCTGGCCGATAGCGCGGGCAGCGCCAGCAATTTGCTGGGAACATTGCCGGCGGCGCAATTGAGCGGAACGATTCCCGCCGGTCAATTGCCGGCCGCGGTGGTGACAAACAATGAAACGGGCCTGAACTTGAGCGGCGCGTTCAGCGGCAATGGCGGCGGGTTGACCAATGTGACGGCTGTGACGGCTGTGACGGCTGCGACGCTGGCGATTCCCGGCGGCATGGCGCTGATCCCGGCGGGGACGTTCACAATGGGGGACAATCTGGACGGCGAGGGCGATGCCATTCCCACGAACATCACGGTGTCGGCCTTTTACATGGACGTGAATCTGGTGAGCTATGCGCAATGGCAGTCGGTGTATTTTTGGGCGACGAACCACGGGTATGGCTTTGTGGATGCCGGCGCGGGCAAGGCGGCGAATCATCCGGTGCAGACGGTGGACTGGTATGACTGTGTGAAGTGGAGCAATGCGCGGTCTCAGCAGGCGGGTTTGACGCCGGTGTATTACACGGATGCGGGCTTCACGCAGGTTTATACGAATGGGGAGGTGACGCCGTATATGAATTTGTCGGCGGCTGGGTATCGGTTGCCGACGGAAGCGGAATGGGAGAAGGCGGCGCGGGGCGGGTTGAGCGGGCAACGGTTTCCGTGGGGCAACGTCATCACGGAGAATCTGGCCAACTACGACGGAAGCACCACCTCTTATAGCTATGATTTGGGGCCGAACGGCTACAACGCCGCCTTCACGAACGGAGTGGCACCCTACACCAGTCCGGTGGGGTATTTTGCGGCGAACGGCTTTGGGCTATATGACATGGCCGGGAATGTCTTCGAGTGGTGTTGGGATTGGTATGGGACGCCCTACGGACAACCCACCAACACCAATCCAACCGGGCCGGCCGCCGGGAGCAACCGTGTTTTGCGCGGCGGCGTTTGGAACCTCTACGCCGACTACACGCGTTGCGCCTATCGCGGCAGCAACCACCCGGGCAGCAACTACTACGACTTCTACAATATCGGGTTTCGGTGTGTGAGGGGGCTTTAGATTTTGCCCTTTTACCCTTTAACGCTTTTGAAAGAGCAAGTGAAATTACTTGCCGAGGGACGTGGTTAAACGAAAACCCAGCGCGCGCAGCGGTGAATTTGTTTTGAGGAAAATGGCGTGAACGGTTCAGTAATATAGTATTGACAAGCGCGGGGTGAGTTGATGGCCTTCTGACATGGCCAGAAAGTTGCGAGTGCAATTGCCAATACCCCGGCGCCATCTACCACGT
>JAJXYT010000130.1 GCA_021780375.1 bacterium
AGAAAGCGGCGCCTGCCGCTGCTGCTCCGGCTGCGGAAGCTCCCAAGACTGACGGCGCACCGGCGGCTGGCACGGCTCCCAGCGCTGCCGAACTGCTGGGCGAGGACGCCGCCGCCAAGAAAATCATCAAGGCCAAGCACGCCAAGAACATTGTCACCGGCGTCGCCAACATTCTGGCGACGTTCAACAACACGCAAGTCACCATTACCGACCTGCACGGCAATCTGATCGGCTGGTCGAGTGCCGGTCGCGTCGGTTTCAAAGGGTCGCGCAAAAGCACGGCTTACGCGGCGCAGCAAGTGGCGCAAGACGCCGCCCGCCAGGCCATGGCGCATGGCATGAAGGAAATTGAAGTTCGCGTTAAAGGCCCGGGGTCCGGCCGTGAATCGGCGATTCGCGCCTTGCAGGCCATCGGCCTGGAAATCAGCGCCATAAAAGATGTTACTCCGGTTCCGCACAACGGCTGCCGCCCTCGTAAGAAGCGTCGTGTATAAAGCCGTCAATTAAAAATCGCAAATCATCAATTTTCTATGGCTCGCTATACAGGTCCTCGCGTTCGCATCAGCCGCCGTTTCGGGACGCCGATTTTCGGCCCGTCGAAATATCTGGAACGCCGCAATTATGGTCCCGGCGTTCACGGTCCGAAGTCGCGGCGCAAGCACACCGATTACGGCCTGGGCCTGATCGAGAAACAAAAGTTGCGTTATTACTATGGTTTGATGGAACGTCAGTTTCGCGGAGTTTACGAGAAGGCCCTGAAGCGCCGCGGTGTGACGGGCGAGCAGATGTTGCAGATTTTGGAGACGCGCCTGGACAATGTTGTCTTTCATCTCGGTTTTGCGAACACCCGCGCTGCGGCGCGCCAGATGGTGTCGCACGGCCACGTTTTGGTGAATGGCCGCAAGGTGAATGTGCCGTCTTACAGCCTCAAGGTGAACGACGCGGTTGAAGTGAAAAAATCAAACGTGTCGCGCCAGTTGGCGACGAAAAATCTGGAGATGGCTGCCAGCCGCGCGGTGCCGGATTGGTTGTCTTTGAGCAAGGAAGAGTTTAAAGGTACCGTCATGCGGATTCCGACGCGTGACGAAATCCAACCGATTGCCAATGAGCAGGCGGTCGTCGAATTTTATTCCCGCTAAACAATAACCACGTTGAACAATTATACGGGCTTGGCCGGCCGCGGGAATAAACCGCCGGCCAAGTCAGATTAAAATTGTTGAAAGGAAAATATGCCAGTACGTCTCGGACGTTTTGAAATGCCGAAACGGTTGCAGAAGGATGACGCAACCGCCACGGAAACCTACGCCAAATTCGTCGCCGACCCGTTTGAAACCGGGTATGGCCACACCGTCGGCAACTCGCTGCGCCGCGTGTTGCTGTCCTCGCTCGAAGGGGCGGCCATCACCTCGATGAAGGTGGACGGCGCCATGCACGAATTTGCGACGATTGACGGGGTGGTGGAAGATGTGACCGACATCGTGCTGAATCTGAAGAAGATCAAATTCAAGGCCCACACCCGCGATCCGCAGACGTTGCTGCTGTCCGTGAACAAGGAAGGCGCGGTGACCGCCGCGGATATCCAGCTCAACCAGAACATCGAACTGGTCAACCCCGACCAGCCTATTTGCACGCTCGACAAAAAGAAAAAGTTTGAGATGGAGCTGGAACTCAAAATCGGTCGCGGCTTTTGCCCGAGCGACGAGAACAAGAAACCCGGGCAGCCCATCGGCGTGATTGCCATTGATTCGCTGTTTTCGCCGGTGACCAGGGTGCGTTACGCCGTGGAAGCTGCGCGCGTTGGCAACCGCACGGATTATGACCGGTTAATCCTGGAAATTTGGACGGACGGGCGCATTTCACCCGATGACGCGTTGACGCAGGCCTCGGCGATTCTGGCCCATCATCTCGACGTGTTTGTGGGTTATGACAAGAACGCCGTGGAATTTGAAGAAGCGGAATCGAAGCAGGACGACGAGAAGGCCAAGCTCAAGAAGCTGCTCAACATGAGTGTCAACGAAATCGAGTTGAGTGTGCGGGCGGCGAATTGCCTGAATAATGCGAACATCACCACCGTCGGCCAGTTGGCGATGAAGACCGAGCAGGAAATGCTCAAGTACCGCAACTTCGGCAAGAAATCATTGAACGAAATCAAAGACAAACTCCAGGCGTTGGGACTGTCGCTGGGCATGAATTTTGAAGCCGGCCTGCTCGACACCCCGCCCAAGGAAGCCCCGGAAAACAACTGAGCATTTCTATGCGACACTTAAAACGCACGGCCAAACTGGGTCGCACCTCCGAGCACCGCAATGCGATGCTGGCAAATCTGGTTTCCAGCCTCATCAAACATAAACGCGTAACCACGACGCTGGCGAAGGCCAAGGCGGCGCGGCCCGTGGCCGAAAAAATCGTTACGCTCGGTAAGCGGGGCACAATTCAAGCGCGCCGCCTGGTCGCGGCGCGGTTGCACACGCGCGCGCCGGCGGTCCAACTGACCAAGGATGCACGCCGTAAATGGCGTCAAAACGAAGACGTCTTGCGAATCCTTTTTGAGGAGATTGCGCCGGCGTTCAAAGAACGCAATGGCGGTTACACGCGTATCGTCAAAATGGATCAGCGGACAGGTGACGCTGCCCTGCGCGCGATTCTGGAATGGGTGGATTATACCCCGGCTGCTCCGGCGCCCTCGGAGGCGGCCGCGGGAGAGGCCAAACCGGCGGAAACAAAACCGGCAGACGACAAACCGACCGAAACGAAGTCTGAGAAGAAATAGGTTGGCCAACATTTGCCGCCCGCTCACCCGAGCGGGCTTTTTTTTGTCCAACGGCAAAGTCACAGCAGCCACAAACCAACCAGGCCGACAACGACCAGAATCGTCACAATCCACCAGAACCAATGAACGCCGCGCGGGACAATTCGTTCCCCGCCAAACTCGCGTTTTACATAATCTTCGTAGTCAAAATTCCCGTCGGGCAGGTCAAGGTTGTCGTAACGCGCCTTCTCGGACCAGCCGGTTTTTTCATCCGCGCCGCATTCCGGGCAGGCGTTGGCGCCGGGCGGAATTTCCGCGCCGCAGCCCGGGCAGATGTCCGGCGGTGTCATCCTCCCACACCGGCATATTCCTCGTCGGTTTTAAGCTCCTGACCCATCAGAATGTAATCGTGGGAGACGGCCTGCATGTCCTTGACGTATTCCTCCAGGCGCAGAAGCTGGCTGAAACCGAGCATGGCGAACATTTTGATGGCCGTTTCCTGTTCGCCGATGAATTCTGCCTCAACCCGTTCCAGGCCGGCGCTCCGCGCGATCTCAATGATTTCACCCACCAGCGCCCGCGCCAGACCGCGCCCGCGAAATTCGGGATGGACCAGCACGCTGACCCGGCCAATATGCCGTCGCCATCCGCCAAGCTGTTGGTGCAATGTCGCGTCACCGATGATCTTGCCGCCGATCAGCGCGACGAGCGGCAGGTTGCGGCCGTAATCAATGTTCCGGCACCAGTCGCGGATTACCTCGAGGTCGGTGACCCGATGTTTGATGAACATCCGTTCCGGTTCGGGGATGCCGAGGAAGAGTTTAT
>JAJXYT010000103.1 GCA_021780375.1 bacterium
AGTTCGGCTGATTCTCGTTCATGTTGGTTTCAAATAATCGGACAACCAAGCCTGCAATTGTTGTCGCGCATAAAACAGCCGCGACCTTACCGTGCCAATATTACAATCCATGACTTTCGCGATTTCCTCGTGCGAGAGCCCCTGCACATCATGCAGGACCACGACCAATCTATGTGGTTCTGACAGTTTCATTAAGGCCGCGTTCAATTTTTCTTGCAGCTCGCTTAAACCGGCCTCGCGCCGCGGCGTTTTGTCGGAAACAAAAGCAACCAGATCGGGATCATGTTCAGCGTTAAAATCCAAGTCATTCAGACTCATGTGGATACGATTTTTGCGCTGTTTGAGAAAATTAATCGTCTTGTTGACCGCAATCCGATAAAGCCAGGTGTAAAAACTGGAGCCGCCTTTGAACGACTTCAACGCCTGGAACGCCTTGATGAACGATTCCTGGGCAAGGTCATTGGCGTCTTCATGATTGGAGGTCATGTGATAAACCGTTGCGTAAATGCGCTCCTGATAGCGCTGAACGAGTTCATCGTAAGCTTCCAAGTCGCCCGCCCGCGCCCGCTTTACCAACACCTCCTCCTCGGCAGGTGCGGAAGCCCCGGAATCATTGCGTGCGACTGGTTCAGACATAATCATGGGTACTTAACATTAACAGCCAGCGCCTCGGTTTGTTGCGCTAAAAAATCAGCCAGCTCGGACAAACCGGCGCGTCCGTTCGACTCCGGCAAGCGGCGCAGCGATCGCCGGGCCTGGTCCAAAAAATTGGCAATCACTTCGCGCGTCGGCTCAAAGGTCTCGTATTTGTCCAGCAGTTCGTTTACCGCCGGAAGATTCTCTGTTTGCCAGTCCTTGACCAGGTTTTCCAGCTGTATGCGGTCAGCCACGTTGGCGCGCTCCCACGCCAGCAAAACCGGCCAGGTCAGTTTGCCCTTGGCCAAATCCGTGCCGAGAGATTTGCCGGCCTTTGCTTCCGAGCCGAACAAATCCACGCAATCGTCATAAACCTGATAGGCCGTGCCAAAGGCGGCGCCGAAGTGCCGCAGCACCGTGCGGTGCTCGACGGTGGCTTCGCTTAAAAGCGCCGCCAAAGCGCAGGAAAGCGTGAACAATTCAGCGGTTTTCATTTCAATGACCCGGAAATATTCATGCCGTGAAACCTGAAATTTCCGGCGATGCTGCGTTTGCAGGATTTCGCCGGAGCAAACTGTGTTCGTCGCCATGGCCACCGCGCGGCAAACTTCCGGGGTCGGAAAACTGGCCGCCAGCTTCAGTGCCTGCGCAAACAGGCAGTCGCCAAAAAGCACCGCGATTTCGTTGCCCCAATTCGCCGCCAGGGTGAGCCGACCGCGGCGGATTTCGGCCTCGTCCATGACGTCGTCATGGACCAGCGTGGCCAGATGAACCATTTCAATGATGACGGCCGCGTTGACATGGGCGTCGGCGGTTTTGCCGGTGGCATTGGCTGCCAGGGCGACCAGTGTCGGGCGCAGATGTTTGCCGCTGCCGTTGAGGGCATACTGCGCGTAGGGAACGATTTGCGGGTCAAAATCATTGACCTGCTCGAGCAATCGTTGAGTGACCGCTTGGAGAAATGGCTCCAGCGGTTCCACGATGTGTTTCCAGGAACGGTTCGGGTTGGCTTTGAGCGAGTCAGCCGTTTCTGCGCTCGCCACCTTTGATTCAACGGCCAGCATTCAGGCGCAATCTACGTTTAAGCTGGCACTTCGTCAAACTACTTGTCAGGGTGCGCGGCGATAGAGCGTAAAGGATTGGAATGGCGGAACTACGATTTGAGATTCCAGCCCGGGGTCGAATACTTTTCCGCCGCCAGCCGGTGTGTCTCCTGAACGGGAAAATCAAGCGGTGCTTCGGTGACCTGCCAGGTCTTCCTCAGCGCGGTCTTCAACCGGGCTGCCGTCACAACTAAATTGATCAGAAAATCGCTGTGGCCACGGCCATTACGATAGTCGGTTGGCCGGGAAGGCATTCGCAACACCTCGTTTATCAGCGGGAGATCAAGGTCAAGCAGAAAGGTTCCGTGAAAAAGCAGGGCGCGTTTGTGCCGACGCTGGGAATTGCCGGAAAATTTGCGGTCACCGAGCGCAAGATCGGTGTGGCCGCGAACCGAAATGGCCGGGGGCTGACGGCCGAGGGCTGATTGGACGGCGCCGCTGTTTTGTTTCATGATGAACCGGTTGGCCGCGGAGATATTGGCGAGCGAGGGATGCGCCCCGATTTGTAAGATCAGTGTGTAGTTCAAGCAACCGGGTCCTTGTAAAACCGTTCCACCGCCGGAACAACGTCGGAAAACCGGGATGCCGCGGGCCCGGCAGGCCGCGAGGTTGACCTCCGTTCCCACCCGGTTCGCATACCCGACCACCACAAAGTATTCCCGCGGTTCCCAGAAACGGAGGATTTCCTCCCCCTGGACCTCGCCCTGGTTGAGCAATGCCTCATCACATGCGAGATTCTCAGCGGGCGACGTGAGCGTCAGGTCAAGTAATTTCATTTTGCAGTGGCGCTGAATTCGCTGGCGCTCGGCACATGAATCTGGTCTGATTTTTAAGCGTATTTCCGCGCGATTGAAAGAAGTGGATAACACAGTGAAGGTTGACAAAAAAGAAATTTACGATTCGCATTCCGGTGGGGCCGGGCGCTCCGGGAGGGGCAACGGCGACAAGTGGAGCCAATCGCTGCAATCGGTCTTTGAACTGGCGTTGGAGAGCCAGGGGCCGGAGCGCACCGCGCGGCTGCTGGAAAAACTGGCCAATCAGTTGCGCTCCGCGCCGCAGGCTGCCAATACTCCATACCTCAATACCATTCCGCCCGAGCAGCAGGCGCCGTTTCCGGGCGACCGCGACATCGAGCGCCGCATCAAAAGTTATATCCGTTGGAATGCCATGGCGATGGTCGTCAAAGCCAACTCCACCACGAATGTCGGCGGCCACATCTCGACGTTTGCCTCGTCGGCGACCCTTTATGAGGTGGCGTTTAACCATTTTTTGCGCGGGCGCACCGGGACATTTCCGGGCGACCTCGTTTACTTTCAAGGGCACGCCGCGCCCGGCATGTATGCGCGGGCGTTTCTGGAAGGCCGCCTGGACGGGCGGCATCTGCAAAATTTCCGGCAGGAACTCGCGGAAGGCGGCGGGTTGTCGTCGTATCCCCATCCCTATTCGATGCCGGATTTCTGGCAATTCCCGACCGTCTCGATGGGGCTTGGCCCGATTCTGTCGCTGTATCAGGCGCGGTTCAACCGTTACCTGCAGGCGCGCGGCCTGGTGAACTGGAAGGAAGAGCCGAAGCTGTGGGCCTTTCTCGGGGACGGCGAATGCGACGAGCCGGAAACGCTCGGCGCCATCACGCTCGCGGCGCGCGAGAATCTCGACAATTTGATCTGGGTGATCAACTGCAATTTGCAGCGGCTGGACGGCCCGGTGCGCGGCAACGGAAAAATCATCCAGGAACTGGAAGGCTTGTTCCGGGGCGCCGGCTGGAACGTCATCAAGGTCATTTGGGGCGCCGATTGGGACAATTTGCTGGCGCGCGACAAGTCCGGCCTTTTGCCCAGGCGCATGGAAGAGGCGGTGGACGGTGATTATCAGAAATATTCCGTTGAACCGGGCAGCTACACTCGCAAACACTTTTTCGGCAAATATCCCGAACTGCTCGAATTGGTGAACCACCTCACCGACGAGCAAATCAGCAAATTGCTCCGCGGCGGCCATGATGCCCGCAAGATGTATGCGGCCTATAAAGTGGCCACGGAGCACAAGGGCCAGCCAACGGTGATTCTTGCCAAGACGGTCAAAGGCTACGGTCTTGGGGAGGCCGGGGAAGGCCGGAACATCACGCACCAGCAAAAGAAACTGAATGAAAAGGAATTGCGCGAGTTCCGCGAGCGCTTCAAAATTCCGATCAGCGACGATGTCATTGCCGAGACGCCGTTTTTCCGGCCGCCGCCCGACAGTCCGGAAATCAAGTACTTGTTCGAACGGCGGAAAGCCCTCGGCGGGTTTCTGCCGGAACGCAAAGTGACCGCGCCGCCGCTCGACGTGCCCAAACGCGATGCCTTTGGCGAATCCTTCCGAGGCTCAACCACGGAGGCTTCGACGACCATGGCCTTCGTGCGATTGTTGAGTCTTTTGTTGCGGGACAAAAGCGTCAGCCGCCATATCGTTCCCATCATTCCGGATGAGGCGCGGACATTCGGCCTCGACGCGTTGTTCAAAGACATCGGCATTTACTCGTCCAAAGGCCAGCTCTATGAGCCGGTGGACAGCAAGTCGCTGCTCTATTATCACGAGGCCAAGGATGGCCAGATTCTCGAGGAAGGCATCACTGAAGCCGGTTCGATGGCATCCTTTGTTGCGGCGGCCACCTCCTACGCGACGCACGGGGTGCCGATGGTGCCGTTTTATATTTACTACTCAATGTTCGGACCGCAACGCGTCGGCGATTTGTTCTGGCTGGCCGGCGACATCCGGGCGAAAGGCTTTTTGCTCGGGGCGACCGCCGGTCGCACCACGCTCAACGGCGAAGGGTTGCAACACCAGGACGGCCACAGTTTGTTGCACGCCAGCACGATTCCCACGTTGCTGGCCTACGACCCGGCGTTCGGGTACGAACTCGCGATTATCGTTGCCGATGGTTTGCGCCGGATGTATGCCGAGGGCGAGGAAATATTTTATTACCTCTCGCTTTACAATGAAAATTACCCCATGCCGCCAATGCCCGCCGGGGTCGAGGACGGCATCTTGAAAGGGTTGTATAAATTCAAACCGGGTCCGAATCTTTCTATTCGCAGCAGCGGACGCAAGTCCGCTCCATCTTCAGTTCAGGGAAGTCGGAGCCGACTCACGTCGGCTGCTACGGGCATCAAAGCCCACATTTTCGGCAGTGGACCGATCATCAACCCGGCCTTGAAAGCGCAGGAAATTCTGGCCGAACGTTACGGCGTTTCCGCCGACGTCTGGAGCGCGACCAGTTACAAGCTGCTCCGCACGGATGCGATTCGCTGCCGGCGCTGGAACATGCTGCATCCGACGCAGCCGCCCCAAAAATCCTACCTTGAAGAATTGCTTGCGAAAGAGCAGGGGAGCTTTATCGCCGTCTCCGACAATATTCGCACCGTCCCCGACCAGATTGCGCCGTGGGTTCCGGGCGGCCTGTTCACGCTCGGTACGGATGGTTTTGGCCGCAGTGATACGCGCGCCCGCCTGCGCCGCTTTTTTGAAATTGACGCCGAATCCACGGTTATCGGTGTGCTTTACGCTTTGGCCGAGAAAGGACAAATCCAGAGGCAGACCGTCGAGAAGGCCATCAAGGATCTGGGCATCAACCCGGAGAAAATCCAGCCACAGATTGTTTGAGCGGCCCATCCCTGTTTTAATCGCCCGGAAAATTATTTCTGGAAAGTTGCCGCCCTTTTCGCCATGCTGCGCGGCTTGTCAATTTATGGATGTAAAACTTCCCAAATTGGGTGAAGGGGCCGATTCCGGTGTGGTGGTCAACGTCTTCGTGAAGGAAGGCGACCCAATTGCCAAAGGCCAGGCCATCCTCGAACTCGAGAACGAAAAGGCGGTGGCCTCGATTCCGGCCACCGGCGGTGGGGTGGTCACTAAAATTCACGTCAAGCCCGGCGATAAAATCAACGTAGGCCAGCGCCTGATTTCATTAAACGAAAGCGGCAAGCCGGCCGCTGCGCCCGCACCGGCAGCACCGACGGTTGTTGGCAGGGCGGGCCGTCCTCTGCCCGCCGCCGGCGCGCACGGAGTGACGCCCCCGACCGAAAGCGTCGAGGACGAGAACGAGAACGAGGAGGAACCAGTTCAAACCGCTGCGCCGGTGGCCTCGCCGTCGGTGCGCCGGGTGGCCCGTGAATTGGGCATTGATTTATCCAGGATTCGCGGCAGCGAGTCCGGGGGACGAATCGTTCTCGGTGACCTGCGCGCCTACATTCAGCGGCTGATCAAGGCCGCCGCCAGGCCGGTGTCGGGCGCGGCCGGCGTTCCCGCCAGACCGGTTGCCGAGCCGATTGATTTTTCGCAGTGGGGTCCGGTGAGCAAAAAGCCGCTGACGCCGTTGCGCCAGGTGATCATGCGGCGGATGTCGGAGAGTTGGAACGCCGTCGCGCGGGTCACGCAATTCGACGAGGCCGACTTCACCGGACTGAACAAGCTCCGCAAAAAGTTCGCCCCCCAATACGAAAAAAAGGGCGCGCGCCTGACGCTGACACCGCTGGTGCTCAAAGCACTGGTCGGGACATTAAAAAACCACCCGATTTTCAATTCCAGCCTGGACGAGGCGGGCAATGAGATCGTCCTCAAGGAGTATTACCACATCGGCATTGCGGTGGACACGGAGCAGGGTTTGATTGTGCCGGTCATTCGCGACGTGGACAAAAAGTCCGTTCTGGATTTGTCCAGGGAACTGGAACAGCTCGCCCAAAAGGCGCGCGAGCGGAAGGTATCCGGCGACGAACTTAAAGGCGGCACATTCACGATTTCCAACCAGGGCGCGATCGGCGGCGCGCATTTTACGCCCATTGTGAACCGGCCCGAAGTCGCGATTCTTGGTCTTGGCCGCGGCGACATGAAGCCGGTCGCCCGCGATGGCAAGGTCGAAATCCGCATGATGACGCCGCTGGCGCTGTCGTACGACCATCGCGTCATTGACGGCGGGGAGGCAGCGCGGTTCATGGTGGATTTGGTCACGGCATTACAGGACTTCAAGGAAGCAGCGGTGAAATTGTAATCCTCCTCGTCCTCGTGCTCCTCCTCGTAATCGAATGAATCAAAATCCGTTAAATCCTGAAGCCGAAAGAAAATCCCAAGCGGCGTTGTTCGACCATGAAAAACTCGACGTGTACCATCTCGAGTTAAAGTTTATCGGGTGGGTGACACCGTTGCTGGAAGAGGTTTCTCAGAACGCAGTCGGCAAAACCGCCGAGGTGCGCGACCAATTGGATCGCGCCAGTCTCTCCACTCTGTTAAACACAGCGGAAGGCAATGGTAAACGCCAGCGTCAGGTACGGGCAAAATCCTTCGACGATGCGCGTGGTTCGGCGACGGAGTGCGCCGCTTGCCTCGATGCACTGGTAGCCAAACAGGCGACCACCAAGGAACGCGTAGCGGAAGGAAAGAAATTACTGCTGCGGATTGTATCAATGCTTTGCGGATTGATTGACCGCTTCGATGGTTCAACCGCTTTTCACGAAGTATCCGATAAAAATGAATCCGGGAAACCGGAAGCGGAACGGAAAGTGAATTATTGTTCCAAGATTTCGAGGAGGAGGACGAGAACGAGGACGAGCAGGATTTAATTATGGATTCGATCAAAACTGAAATTGTGGTTATCGGCGCAGGGCCGGGCGGCTACGCGGCGGCGTTTTACGCGGCGGACCTGGGTAAAAAAGTCATTCTGGTTGAACGCGAGCAGCGGCTGGGAGGCGTTTGTTTGAATCGCGGTTGCATTCCATCGAAGGCGCTGCTGTACGCGACCCACCAGATTGTCAATGCCCGCGAATCAGCCCATCGCGGCATTACCTTTGCCGAACCCGAGGTGAATTTGGACAAGCTTCGCGCCTGGAAGAACTCCATTCTGGAAAAACTGGCGGGCGGGGTTGCCACGCTGGCCAAAATGCGAGGCGTCCGGGTGATTCAGGGCCGCGGCTATTTCGAGGGTTCGCAGATGTTGCGCGTCGAAACAGGGCAGGGGCAGCAGTTCATTCAATTTGAACAGGCGATTCTGGCGGTGGGCTCCCTGGCCGCCCTGCCCAAGGCGTTCGATTTGGGCAATCCGCGCGTGATGACCTCGACCGAGGCGCTGGAAGTCGAGGACATTCCGGAAAATTTGCTGGTGGTGGGGGGCGGTTATATCGGCATGGAAATGGGAACGGTCTATGCCGGTCTTGGCAGCCGGATTGTTTTGGTGGAAGCCCTCGACGGTATTTTGCTCGGCGCCGATCCCGATTTGGCGCGTCCGGTGGTGTCAAATGCGAAACGGTCGTTCAAGGAAATCCGGCTTAAGGCGAAGGTCGCCAAAATGGCGACCGCCGGAAAAAAAATCAAGGTCGAGATGGAGCACAACGGCCAGAAGCTTTCCGAATTATACGACCGGGTGCTGGTTTCGGTGGGACGCGTGCCGAACAGCGCCAATCTGGGTCTGGAAAACACCAGGGTGGAGCTGGACGAAAGAGGTTTTGTCAAAGTCAATGAGCGGCAGCAGACGGATGATCCGAAGATTTACGCCGTCGGCGATATCGCGGGTGGCATTTTACTGGCGCATAAGGCAAACAAGGAGGCGCACATCGCCGTCGAGAGCATCACCGGAGAAAACAGCGTGCCGTTGAATGAAATCGTCATTCCCGCCGTGGTGTTCACCGACCCGGAATTGGCCTGGTGCGGTTTGACCGAGGCTGAAGCCAGGGAACGCGGTGTAAAATATGCAATCGCCAAATTCCCATGGTCGGCTTCCGGCCGTGCCCTTTCCTTTGACCGGACCGACGGCATGACCAAAATGATCATTGATCCTGAAACCGAGCGGGTGCTGGGCGTCGGCATTTGCGGCGCGGGCGCGGGGGAATTGATCTCCGAAGCGGTGCTGGCGATTGAAATGGGCGCGACGGCTGAAGACATTGCGTTGAGCGTGCATCCGCATCCGACGCTGTCGGAGACGCTGATGGAGTGCGCTGAGGCATTTTACGGCCTGGCGACCCATACCCTTTCAAAGAAACGCGAGTGATTTCGCGGTTGAACGCCAGGGCGGAAGGTGTAGAATGAACTTCCTGGTGCGGGGCGTAGCGTAGCTTGGTATGCGCGCTTGCTTGGGGTGCAAGAGGTCGTGAGTTCAAATCTCACCGCCCCGACCAGTTCCGCCGGTCTATTGCACGGCAATTTGAGGCGTAAAAGCCAAATCCAGGTTGTCGATGGAAACATCAAACGGTTCCCCGGAGTGAGCGACAACGCGGGCGACATTCATGCCCGACGGTTTGCCGTCGGCTCCCGTGGTTTCCATGGTGAGAATGATTTGAAGTTTTCCACTTTCAAGCAAAGTGGGGGTCAGGGTGCACTGCGTGTTCCGGTCAAGGGGGACCGTCGTCGAAACGTGGTTTGAAAGCGGCAGCACGCCGAGATTTTTCCGGTTCAAGGGGCCGGTGGCCGCGTTCGTCGAGGAACCCAGCGCCTGATATTGTACCGGGTTGGGGTTTGCCGCATGGAGCTTTTCACCGAACACTTTTTTGAACGTTGGCCCGAATGTGTTGTTCAATGCCTCCCTCACGGGCTTGTCTTTTTGATAAGCGACCGCAATCACGCCGACTGAAACAATCAGCGTTATAATAACAATGATACGCATGCGCATACCCTGGTTTGTGAGCAAGTATCGGGCCGTTTCGGGGCCTGAAACTCCTTGAAAGCAGGCGATTTGCGGAGGTCTTGATCCCGTTTGTCACTCGCGGTCAAACACCCAGACATCGCTGCCAGATTTAATCGTCAACCGCAGCCCGTCGCTACGGGCGGTCATGGATTTGCCGTTGAGCGTCAAATCATAGTTGGTGCCGGCATTATTCCATTGCCCCTGCCAGGTCGTCGTTTCCGCCACGGTGGCCGCACCATTTTCCACCTTGAAACGCGGCATGTTTTCCAAAAACGCCTGATGGTCCGCTCCCGCCACGAAAACCGTCCGGGCGTAAGCCCGGGACCACATGCTCCGCAGCGCCTTGATTTCCGCGGCAGGAAGGTTGGGCCGCGCAATCAGCAGCGTGCCAACACTCACGTTGACATTGAAGCCCCACCGGCCAAGAATTTTTTCGGAATTATAGCGTTGCGATTTACCGGTCTTGAGATACCTGTTCAAATCGGTCCAATTCGCCTCCAAGAGGCCCAGGACCATCCCGGTCAGGTCGTTGTTGCGGAGCATGGCCTTGACTTGAGGGTCGCGCAGGATTTGGGCGATGGGCGCGGAACTTTCCCACGCACTTTGAAAACCACTGTCCTGGCCGAGTTGTTTGAAATCATCGCGTTCACCCAGGGAAATGAATGCCGGATAATTTTTCAGCCGGTCTTTCAGCCTGGGGTTCTGGCGCAACAATCCGGCCAAATCGGCCAGTTGGTAATACCGGTCCGGCAGGGAAACGAGCGAACGCGCGGCCCCGGCCAGACCGGTGGCATCGAGATCGGCCCCCATCCGGTTGATCACCCGGATTGCCATCGATTCATTGCTGGAGGGGGCGACTTGAATCGTCCAGTAGCTGAGGTTGAAAATGACAAAGGAAACCAGCAACAGGTAGGCCGTGCCGTTCAGCAAGCCCAGGCACAGCCCGAGCCGTGAATTCAATCGCTCCCAGAGCGCCATCCGTAAATCGCCCGCCTTGTACTTGTAATACAGATAAACCTTCCGGTGAACAAAAAAGCCCGCCACTTTGAACAGGATCAGAACGAAGATAAAGGCCGCCAGTGGCGCCAGCGCCCAGATCAATGTGGGATTTTGCATGCCCACGTGTGGCCACAGCGGTTTGAGCAGATTCCCCAGCATTCCGGCGAAAAACACGCCGCTCACAATCCCGACGAAAGAAATCGCCGTGCGGATGGCGCCTTGGCGGAATCCCAGGCCGGCCCCCGCCGCCAGCAACACCAGAGCAAGAATCCAAATGGTCATGCCACAAAATACCGAAATTGCCGCGGAAAAAGCACGCGGAAAATAAAGCCCCCCCCCGCCGCCCGGATTCTCCTGTTGAAAGCCGGTAATGAATACCTCAAGCTGGAGGCGGTGAAAATTTCCATTGTGGTCCCGGCTTTTAACGAGGAGCGCTTGCTGGGCCAATCGCTCACGCAGATGAAATCGGCGGCGGATGCGTTTATCCGGCAAGGGTGGAAGGTTGAATTAATCGTGTGCGATAACAATTCCACCGATCGCACGGCTGAAATGGCGCGAAGCGCCGGCGCTCTGGTCGTGTTTGAGCCGGTCAATCAAATCGCCCGCGCCCGCAATCGCGGCGCGGCGGCGGCGACCGGCGACTGGCTGATCTTTGTGGACGCCGATTCGCGTCCCAGCGCCGGACTGTTTGAGGAAGTGGCGGAACAAATTCAGTCCGGCCGGTGCGTGGCCGGCGGCGCCACCGTCCGGATGGATGAAAAACATTGGGCGGCCGAATTCTTTACCGGGCTCTGGAATTATTCCAGCCGGATGGGACATTGGCTCGCCGGTTCATTCATTTTCATCGAGGCGGCGACGTTTCGGGAACTCGGCGGGTTCAACAATGAATTGTTCGCGGCGGAGGAACTGGATTTGAGCCGGCGGCTGAAGCAACGGTCACGAAAGACGGGCACGGGAATTGTGATCCTGCATCGCCACCCGCTGGTGACCTCCGCGCGCAAGCTGCGGCTCTATACCCTGTGGGATCATCTGAAACTGCTGGTTCACGTGCTTTTCAACCGGCGCGCCCTGACCCGGCGTGAATCCTGCACGTTGTGGTACGACGGCCGAAGATGAACGAACCTAAGCCGCGGCAGCCGTGGCGACCTTTTGCCGGCCGTTCAGAAAGCTCAGATATTCAATGAAGCGTTGCTTCATCTCCTTGCGCGGGACAATGGCGTCAATCAAACCATGGTCGAGCAGAAATTCCGTGGTTTGAAAGCCCGGCGGCAGTTCAGCCTGGGTCGTGTCCTTGATGACGCGCGGCCCGGCAAACCCGATCATTGCTCCCGGCTCGGCCAGAATCAGATCGCCCAGGCTGGCGTAACTGGCCATGACACCCGCCGTGGTCGGATGGGTCAGCACACTGAGATAAGGCAGGCGGCGTTGCGCGTGATAAGCGAGCGCGGCGGAGGTTTTGGCCATCTGCATGAGGCTGAGCATGCCTTCCTGCATGCGCGCGCCGCCACTGGTGGAAATGATGATGACCGGGAGCTCTTTTTCCGTCGCGCGTTCAATCAGGCGCGTGAGTTTTTCACCAACGACCGAGCCCAGGGACGCGGCAATGAAACTGAAATCCATCACGCCGAGGGCCACGCGGTGTTCGCCAATCTTGCAGATGCCGGTCAGGACGGCGTCTTTCAGGTTTGTCGCCGCCTGATGCTCCTGAACGCGCCTGGAGTAGGGGGTCTTGTCAACAAATTTGAGCGGATCCACGCTCGTCATTTCAGCGTCCATCTCCTCAAACGTGCAGGTCTCGACCAGGGAGTGAATGCGCTCGCGGGCGCCGACCGGAAAATGATATTCGCACTTCGGGCAGACCTTCAGATTTTCGTCCAGCTCCTTGTCAAAAACCATCGCTTCGCACTTCGGGCATTTGGTCCAAAGTCCTTCCGGGATGTCCCGTTTTTTAGATTTGCCCGACCCGAGCTTGGGTTTTTTGGCGAAGTTTGTCTGCGCGCCTTTGGCTGGCGGCGGGGTCAAAGCCGGCTCGCCGGCCTCCAAACCAAGCGATTTTTTGGTGAAAGTGGTTGTGGCCATTAACCTGGCCATATTACTAAAGACCGCGGGCCATTGTCCAGACGCAAACGTCGCCGGCCCCGGCGGCCTGCAAAACCTCCGCGCCGGCGCTGGTGGTCGCGCCGGTGGTGAAAACATCGTCCACCAGAATCACCCGTTCGCCGTCCAGCCGGACTCCCGGGCGGACCGCGAAAGCGCCGCGCATGTTCGCGGCGCGCTGTTGCCGCGTGAGCAACGTCTGGGTCGCCGTGGGCCGGATCCGCCGGAGCCATTTTGAGTTCAAAGGGATTCCGCTGGCGGCGCTCAGGCGGGCGGCCAGCCGTTCCGCCTGGTTGAATTCGCGCTCGCGGTGTTTCACGGCGTGCAGTGGAACCGGCACGATGAAATCCCAATCCCGGCGGCGCAGAGCGGGGAGGGCTTGGCGCAGGAACAAATTCGACAGAAACGGTTCAAACCAAAGCGCCCGCTGGTATTTGTAGCGATGGACCACCTCGCGCACGACGTTGTGCGCTACCACCGCCGAGCGGGCGGAGCGGAAATGCAATTCCATTTCACGACAGTTCGCGCATTCAAACGGAGCGGTGATATCGCCGGGATACGGCAAACCGCAGCGTTCACAAAACGGCGGTTCAATGAAACGCACCTGCGACCGGCAACGCGCACAGACAAAGCCGTCCCCGGCCGTGGCGTGTTCCGTCCGGCAGACCTGACAGCCTTCGGGATAGAAAAAGGCGAGGCCGACCTCGAAGCGTTTTTGCAGTGATGCGGCCAGCGCGGTCATTGGGAAATGGTGAACGGTTCATGCTGGCGGCCGGGCGGTAAAAATTTGAACAGGACCAGCACGCCGGCAAGGACAATCAACGTCAGCCAGCCGTCAACCATTTTGCTGGTGCCCCAGAGCCACGTGGAGGCGTGGGGCAGCGCGGTGGTGAACGCGCCGTAAGTCTTGAGCCAGAAAACCCAGCCGGCGTGAAGGCCGATGGAAAAATAAAGATTGCCGGTGCGCTGATAGGCCAGGCCGAGCAATACGCCCACGAGCGTGAGGTTGAGATAATCGGGCACGAGCGCTTGAAAATCCACAAATCCGCCCATCATGCGCGGGAGCAAATTCAGACCGGAATGCCAGTGGACGGCTCCGCTAAAATCCGCCCGCCGCAGGAAATGAACGAGCGCATAGGCCATGCTGCTGACGATGAGCGCCAGCGGCCAGTAGAAGAATTTTCGCAAGCCGCCAAAGATGCCGCCGCGAAACAGGATCTCCTCCATGACGGCGACAACCACCGCCGCGCCGATGGCTTTAAAAATGACTGCCACCGCTTCGTGCGCGGTCACACCTTGGATAAAACCCCGGCCGCCGCCCAGAATCGCCATCCCCGCGACAACGGCCAGCGAAAGGAAGCCGGTTAACAGGCCGCCGAACAGTTTTTGCCACTGGCCGTGCGGCTCCACCACACCGGCTTCGCGCCACGAAGTGATGCCCAGCGCGCGCAACAACGGCCACAATCCCGCCAGCGCGAGAAGGAGGAGGGAACGGTCCACATACCGGTTAAACGGTTCGGCGGCAATTTTGGGGAACGAACGGGCGAATTCCTGCGCGAGCCAGAAAAGCCACGGTGCCAACAACGCGCCGCCGACAAACACCACCGCAATGTAGATGACC
>JAJXYT010000087.1 GCA_021780375.1 bacterium
GGGTGTGTGACAGATTTCTGGCCAGGGCGAGTATATCGAGGCGTTAGTTTTGGCTGCGACGCTCCCAGCAGTCATCAAACTGCCCGCCCATCAAAGCGCATCGGGGGTTGAGGACATTGAGCAGTCCCGCCTCGGTCCATTTCATGCCAGACTGCTTGGCCCGTTTTCCGATGACGGTTTTGCAGCCGGCTTCGACCACCCCCGAGCCGATGAACAATCCCAGTTTGCGAAACTCCGCATAGCGCATTCGCGCACGGTTCTTCTCAAAGTAGTTCATTTCGGTGACCACCGTTTTCCCACGCTTGGTGCCCAAGCGGTTTATCTGGCGTTGGGCCGCCTGCAACAGACGGTCCACCTCGCCCTGCCATAACCAATCTTCCCACCGATCCAGCAATCGATCCGCCCTGGAGGTGCCCTGGCCAGCCAGTCCTTGAACCAAATTCGTCAGGTGTTCCCGGCCGTGGTAATAGTCCAGGATTTCGGTGGCGTGTCCGAAGTTCACGCGGCTCAGTTCCCAGATCCAAGCGGCGCCATCGCCCAACAACGCGGTGCGTTGACTGCGCCCCATGCCCCGCCGCAAAGCTTCCTGGCGCAGGCGGGTGCCAAAATCTCCGGCCGTTTCCAACCCGCACAGATAGGTCGTCGAGGCCCGGGTCCCGCACCGGATGGCCTTGTTCATCCAGGGTGTGTTGGGTGAAAACACAGCCCAGTTTAACCTCGCGGGTTTTGGCGCTGCCGTCGGGTTGCTTGCCTTTGCGCCCCGCCAAAGCTTCGGCCACCATGGGGGCGCCGGTTCCGTCCACGCTCACGTAGAGCACGGGGATCGGTGCGGGCACCACCACCGCCGGCGCTTGGGCCAGCGCCCGTTGCATTTGCGGTCCGGTGATCTGAAGCAGTCGGTGGATTTGCCGGCCCCCCACCTCGATGCCTCCATAAACGCGCAGGTCCTGGCTGGCCGCTGCATAGCCGCTTTGAGCGCCTGCCCGCGTCATCAGGCGAGCCAACATCGGGGTATGGCCCTCGACCAATCCCAAGGCCTCATCCAGCGGGTAACGCCCCGAGCCGGTTTGAGCGCAATGATAGTAGTTGCGGCGCAGCCTCAGGGCGCCGAAGACCGAGTCTACCTGACGCGTGACGCCGGGGGTACACTTCTCTCCCGGTTGCGTGGCATCCCCCGGCACCCCAAGCGTCGGGTCATTGAGCAGGCTTTCCAGCCAACGCCGTCCGTCTTTGAGCAGCGCCTCCCGCAAGCCAATCTCGACCCACTCCGCCGAGTTCCATCCCTGGGCCGCCAAGCGCTCATGAGCCAGATTCAGGAACTGCTGGGCTTCCGTAGCGAGGGCCGCCGCCACCGTCTGGCGTTTTTTTTAGCGTCGGACTCGGTGTCCTGGGTCCGGCGCGTCATTTGCACGGTGAGAGCGATGAACTCACGGGCCAGTCGTTCGAAGCGTTGCCGATTGGCGATGGCGGCTTCCAAGGCCGGGACGTCTGGGGAGGGAATGCGCTGGCTGAGGTTTTTGCCCGCCTCCCAGACCTGGTGCTGGTAATAGGGGCCGCTGGAACCCCCGCCGGCAGCCGGGCGGTGTTCGGCGCGCAGGCAGCCGTATTCCATGGACTGGCATTGGGCCATTTGCTGAAGGATTTGGTCGCGTCGGGCTTGAAGAGTTTTCATCGGGGCAATATGTCTATTCACTAGACATATTTCAACATGAAAACATCCCATTTTCTTCATTTGGCCAGAAATCTGTCACACACCCGACGGAGGATCAGCGCAAAAGGCTGGTGCCTCACGCGGTTGGACCGCGTAAAGGACTGGTTTGGTGGGGCGAGGCTGCTGACGAGCCGGGGTGAAGGGAAAATCGGTTCAACAAAACGGCTCGCGAGTACGCTCGCCCCACCGGCGGAGTTGGAGCGGCTCGCGAGTACGCTCGCCCCACCCATCAGCCATTGCTCACCTGCACCAGGGTTTTGAGGGAATCCGCAGTGGTTTTGGCGGCCACCATGCGTTGAGGGTTGAGAGGAAATCAGTCCTCGTCCACCTCTACCAGAACTTTAAGGGATTCGGATGTCGGTTTCGCCGCCAAGGCGATGGCATTTGCCGTTTCGGCCAATGGAAAGCGATGGGTGATCAAACGGCGCACGTCGAGTTGGCGGGAAAAGACCAGACGCGCCACCTCGGCCTGTAACGTGAAATCCGACGAGTAACTGCCAATGAGGTCTTTCTCGTCCAGACAGATGCTGGAGAAGTCCAGAGGTCGGAGGTCGGAGGTCGGAGGTCGGAGGTCGGAGGTCTGACATCTGACATCTGACTTCTGACTTCCGGCATCGGAGCGCCTGGTGTGGGCGAACAACAGGACCTGGCCGCCGCCGCGGACGAGCTGGAGCGCTTCAAGCACGGCGGCATCGGAGGGAACGGCGATGACGGCGGCGTCGAGATTGCCCATTGTAGCAGCCGACGTGAGTCGGCTCTGAATTGCCTTACCGGAATAATGAGCGGACTTACGTCCGCTGCTACTCACATTCAGCGTCCATTTCGCGCCGAATTTTTTGGCGAGCTGCAATCGCGGTTCCAACAAATCGGTGGCGAGGACGCGGGCGCCGGCGAGCTGCAGCAGGCGCGTGAACATCAGGCCAATCGGCCCCTGCCCCGCCACCAGCACGGCGTCGCCGCGCAACAGGTTCAATCGCCGCACGGCCTTGAGCACGGTATTAACGGGTTCGAGCATCGCGCCTTCTTCAAAGGAATTTTTCGCCGGGATTTTCACGACGCCGGGCAGGACGAACGGCAGCACGCGGACGTATTCGGCGTAACCGCCGCCGGCCGGCTCGAACCCGGCAGTGATGCCGGTGCGTTTGTAGGTTTCGCACTGGGCAAAGGCATGGTGCCGGCAGAAATGACAGTCCAGGCAGGGCACATGATGGTGGAGGGCGACGCGGTCGCCGATTTTGAAACTGCTCAGGAGACGGCTCGCGAGGACGCTCGTCCCACCGGGGGAGTTAGAGCGGCTCGCGGGTACGCTCGCCCCACCGGCGGAGTTGGAGCGGCTCGCGGGTACGCTCGCCCCACCGGGGGAGTTGGAAGGGGGTTCGGAGTGTGATTTCTGACTTCTGCCTTCTGCCTTCTGGCTTCCGATCTGGACGATGGTGCCGGCGGTTTCGTGGCCAAAGATACGCGGGGGCGGGACGGTGCCGTGCTGGATTTTTTTGATGTCGGTCGGGCAAACACCGCAGACGGCGACTTTGACGAGGAGTTCGTTCGGGCCGGGGCGCGGGACGGGGACGGTTTCGAGGCGGAGGTCGTTGACGCCGCGATAAACGACGGCGCGCATGGTTTTGGGGATGGCGAACACGAACAAGTTTTAACCACGAAACACACGAAACACACGAAGTTTTAGACACGGATTATTTATGGTCGAGGGTCGAGGGACGAGCGTCGAAGGCGGGAAACATTCAACATTCAACATTCAACATCCAACTTTGGAGTCAGTGGTCAGTAGTCAGTAGTCGGTAGTCAGTAGTTTTCCACTCATCACTCGCCTGCCGCGCCGTAGCCTTGGCGAAGGCGGGTCACTCGCCACCCTTCACGGCTGAGCAGACGGCGGGGTCAGCAGGGAGTAGAGGCCGCGCGGGAATTGCGGGGATTCGAGCCAGTCAGCCATGAGCTGTAATTCGGCCCCGGTAAAGCCCAGGGTGGACTGGCGGACAAAGGAAAGTTGGTTGGTACCGGTGCAGGTGATGGACGTGGTGCAGGGGCCGAGTCTAGGCGTGATGGTTTGGAGCCACCTGACACTGAGAGATTCATCCGGCAATTGGCTGTGCCGGGAAACCACGCGCCAGACCTGGCCAAGATAAAGACACGGCTGAATCCGTGACCCGGTCAGTTCCCAATCGTAATAGACCAGATTGGTTTGGGCCGAAATGCGGGCGAACAGAAGGGATGGCGAAGGGCGGGCGTAGAGATTGTCCTGAGTGTTGGTGCCGGGATGGGTGTCGGGCAGCAAGCCGCCGAAAATGACGCCCCCGGCAGCGGTGTCCGCGAACCGCAAGAACGGCTGGATGGTTGGCATGTGTCCCCACACCACCCCGTTGGCGTCCGGTGAATGATCGAAGCTGACGTAGCCGTGCGCGGCCAGCCAGGGATTGCTCTTTTGCAGCAGATATTCCGTCAGCCGATTGACCTGATTGCTGGCGTCCGGCACCGGAGCGGCAAAGTATTCCTGCGACGGCGCACCCGGCCGCGACCAGAAATAAAGCCGGTCGGGCGGTGCGTCCAGGGGCAGCACATGCAGGATTTTAAAGGACGAGAGCCAGGGCTGGAGGCCATGCACGGCGGTGAAGCTGTCCAGCAGGTGCGGGATCAAATTAGTGGGAAAATTCCACGCTGCCAATGGGAGGGGAAGCGGTTGAGGAAGAGTCAATTGACCGCGCGTCAGTACATTGGCGCCGTCGCCATTGAGGGCGAGGGAAATTTCCGGCAACTGGGCGGGCAGGTGCCATGATGGCGGCAGGATGGCCGCCAATCGTGAGAGGTCCGCCTCGACCTCCAACCAATCATTCGTTCCCCCACCCACGGCGGGAAGCTGGTCGTGGCGAATCCAGTCCAAAACCCCGGCCAGCAGCGCATGGTTGTCGGGCGCCGCGCTGACAATAGTCCAGCCGCCGGCATGGGTCAGTTCAATTCGATTGGGCGTGGCCGTCCGTTGGAGCACCCAGCCATGAGGATCGGTGGCTGAAGCTACCGGCCCGGTCCCGGTCAATGATTTTAAAACGATGGCAAGATTGGTTTCCCAGATTCCGGCGCGGTCCGGGTTCAACTTGATGGCAAAAACAAATTCAGCCGGCTGGCGGGCCGGCTGGTGGACTTCAAGATAGGATTCATTCCAGACGATGTCATTGAGCAACGGTCGCAACCGCGCACTGGAGTCATTGGTGGTGGTTTCACCCGCCGGCAGCCGCCAAGGGGCGGCGGAAAGTCTGGCGAGGGTCTGGTCCTGGAGCTTGGCGCTGGCCGGAAGCTGCCACAACCGCATGAGATAGAACGCATGGGCGGTAACGCCCAGGCGGTCCTCACCGAGCCAATGAACGCGGGCGGTCATATCGGCCGAGGGAATATAAGGCGCCACGGTCGCGGACGACTGGTCGGATTCGGATTTACTGCAACTGGCGGCGGAAGCGAGCATTCCGGCAATCAGGAGAGTCAGGACAATCCGTTGGGCGCACATGTTGGGTGTGGTTGTGCCAGAGAACCGGGCATTTCTCAAACAGAATCAGTGCGCAGGAGAGTGACTCATTTTGCCACTTTCGGTGGGGCGAGCGTCCCCGCGAGCCTTTTGAAGAATAACCCCCCTCTGCCCCGGTTCGTCAGGAGCCTGGCCCCACCAAACTGCGCCAGGACCGAAGGCCGTATCCGTGGCATCGAACGTCAGTTCGATCATTCTAAAGGAAAGAAGAGATCAGAGCCGACTCACGTCGAGCTGCTACAAGAGTGGCAGGCAGGGACGGCTCGTCCGTAGTCTCGCCCCACCAAACTGCGCCATGGGTTGGCGCAGGCGGAGTTTGCCATGAGGGAGGCCGGTCATTACAATTGCAGCATGCAATTCAAAAACCGCGGGTGGATGGTTCTGGCCTTGTTCTTTTTTTCGGGCGCCACCGCCCTGGTTTACGAAGTCCTCTGGTCGAAATTCCTCTCGCAGATGTTCGGCAGCACCATATATGCGCAGACCGTGGTGCTGGCGGTGTTCATGGGTGGACTGGCGCTGGGCAATCGGATATTCGGTCGATGGGCCGATCGGCTGCGGCAACCGGTCCAAGCTTATGGCTGCCTGGAAATCCTCGTGGGTATTTATGCCGTTTTGTACCCTGGTCTGGACCGGCTGGCCGACCGGGTTTTTATCGCCTTGGGTTCACCGATGGTCACTCACCCCGGCCTGTTGCTGGTTCTCAAGGGCATCCTGAGTGCGGCGCTGTTGCTGGGCCCGACCCTTTTGATGGGCGGCACGCTGCCGCTGCTGGCAGCCTGGCTGCAAAAATTTTCCCCGGGCGACGCGGGCCGCCGGTCCGCGCGTTTTTATTCGGTCAACAGCCTGGGCGCCGTGCTGGGGGCGGCGCTGGCCGGTTTCTGGCTGGTGCAAAGTTTCGGAATGATCAAGACCCTGCACCTGACCGCCCTGGTAAACATCATCGTGGGCACCCTGGCCATTCTACTCAGCCGGGCAGGATGGGCAGGCCGGGCGAATGAACAGCAAACGGCCATGTCTCACGCAGGGATGGAAGATGCCTCCCCCGGAACGCTGCGTTGGGCCGGGGTTTTGGTGGCGTTGACCGGCGGGGTTTCCATGGGATTGGAGCTGTTGTCGTCGCGATCGCTCGCCCTGATCTTTGGCCCGTCCCTCCAGTCTTTTGCGGTGGTGTTGATTGCTTTTATTCTGGGCATCGGGCTGGGCAGCGCGTGGATTGCTTCGCCCCGCCGCCGGGGCCGCTCGAGTGAGGGAATGATCGTCGTCCTGCTCTGTATTGCCGCGGCCTGGCTGGCGGTGTTGGTGTTCAACATTGAGCGCTGGGTGGATTTGTACCGGATTGCCCGCACCGGACTGGCCCGCACGTCCGTGGGTTACATCTATCACGAACTGATTACCGTGGGCATTTCCGTGATTATTCTTGGTTTGCCCGCGGCGTGGATCGGATCGGTCTTGCCGCTGATGATTCGTGCCGTTTCGCACGGGGACAAGCCGCTGGGGGAAAAGGTGGGCCTGCTGCTCACCTGGAACACTCTGGGAGCGGTGGGCGGGACATTGCTCACTGGATTCTTTCTGATGCCGCTGGCGGGACTACGCAATGCCTTTGGTGTGTTGGCGCTGGTGTTGGCAGCCATGGCCCTGCTGGTGGCGCTGCGACGCAGCTGGAAACCGGGGATCACTGGCGCCACCGGAGCCTGCCTGCTGACCGCCAGTCTGTTTATTTTCGGCGACCAAAGCTGGCAGTCCGTGATGAGCTCGGGAATATTCCGCGTATGGGAAAAACAATTTCAACCGGGATTGATGGCCTGGCGGGAAAAACACATTAAAATCCTGTTTTACAAGGACGGACCCGATGCGACCGTGTCGGTGGAAAAGGTGGATGGCATTGTGGCGCCGGGGGAAATTGGTTTGCGCATCAACGGCAAACCGGATGCCGGAACGTTGCTGGATGTCGGCAATCAATTATTGCTGGCCCACCTGCCGCTGCTGGCCAAACCGGAGGCAAAGGATGTCTTCGTGCTGGGTTTTGGCTCGGGCATGACCGCCGGGGCGGTACTGGACTACCCCATCGAACGCCTGGATCTGGCGGAGAATTGCGACCCGGTCATTCAGGCCGCGCCTTTGTTTGGAGACTGGAATCGCAACGTGCTCAATAACCCCCGGACTCACTTATGGATCGAAGATGCGCGCACCGTGCTCAAACTCCGGCCCCAGCGCTATGATGTCATCATCACGGAACCGTCAAATCCATGGGCAGTGGGCGTGGGCAGCGTATTCAGCCAAGAGTTTTACGAACTGGCCGCCAGCCGCTTGAAGCCTGGCGGCATCATGGCCCAATGGTTTCATCTTTATGAAACAGACGACCAGATTGTGGAACTGGTGCTGCGCACGTTCGGGTCGGTGTTTCCGTATCTGGAAGTATGGGACACCGGCGTGGGCGACATCGTCCTCCTCGGCTCACAGCAGCCGTGGCCCACCGGTCCGGTGGTCTTTCAAAAAGGATTCGCCATTCAATCCGTCCGGGCCGACATGGAAATGATTGACATTCATTCACCCGAGGCGTTGATGGCGCGACAACTGGCCTCCCAACAAACCGGGTTTGCCATTGCCGGCAAAGGAATAGTCCAGAGCGACCTTTTCCCGATTCTGGAATATGAAGCGCCGCGGGCATTCTACCTTGGCACCGGCTCCACTTTATTGGATGGTTACGATGAACGCACCTACCAGCAATTGCTGGCGCCAATGAACAAGCGAGAAATTCTTCATTCGTTCAACAACGCGAACGCACAGGTTATTTTCAGCGATTTCTCAACGGTAAATGAACATCTCTACGACTGCCTGTTCGGCAGTCCCTCCAGTGCAGGCGTGCCCTGTGCATTCCAGACGCCCCTGCCCGCCCCGCCGCCGGGCGGGTTGGGCAAGGTTTTGGACCAGGCGGAGAAAGCGTTCAGCGAGGGAAATTTGGCTGAAGCTCAACAACTGGCGGCGCTGGCCTTGAAACAGAAACCCGATGAAAACATGGCCGGTTACGTCGCGCGCGTTATCGCGCGGGCGGAAAATATGCGGATGCTGAAAAGCCGGAACCAGGCGGCCGCGCGGCCGCGCGTCCGTGCCCAAATGAAATAGATGGCTGTTTCGCGAACAGCTTGTCATTCTCGCGCGCCGGATTATCTTTCGGGTCTGTGAACAAAACGTGGCATCGCTGGTTGCCGTGGATTTTTGTAGTGCTGGTGGCGTTGAGCCGCTGGCCGGGGTTGTTTCCGCCGAATTTCACCGCGGCCACGGCCCTGGCCTTTTGCGCGGGCGTTTATCTGTCCGGGGCCATGGCCTGGTGGCTGCCGCTCGGGACGATGGGCGTGACCGACGTGGCGCTGAACGTGTTTTATTATCACACGGCCCCGGTGGGCGGCTATCTGCTGTTGAATTACCTGGTCTATGCGGCGCTCATCTGGTTCGGACGGCAGATGGGACGGCGCGCGTCCTTCCTCAAACTGGTGGCCGGCGGGTTGCTGGGCGCGATTGCATTTTATCTGATTACCAACACGCTGGCGTGGCTGGAAAACCCGGCTTACGCCCGAACGCTCGCCGGCTGGATTCAGGCGCTGACCAGCGGCCAGCCCGGTTTTCCGCCGACCTGGGAATTCTTCCGGAACACCCTTTTGAGCGGCGGGCTGTTCACCGCGCTGTTCGCGGCGGCGATGAAACTGACCGCGCCCGCCGAATCGCCCGCGGAGAAGGAAGCGGGGGCGCGCCCGGAGCCGGAAACCGAGGAGGAACCGGAGGAGGCAAAGGCGTGAACGGCCAGAAGTCAGCGGTCAGATCTCCGACCTCGGTCCTCCGCCCTCCGGCCTCCGTCCTTCAATGAAGATTGGCGTCATTTCGGACACGCATAATTATCTGGACCCGAAAATCCCGGAACTCCTTGCGGGGGTGGGCCACATTCTGCACGCGGGGGACATCGGGTTGCCGTGGATTTTGCAGGAGCTGGAACAGATCGCGCCGGTCGCCGCGGTGAGCGGCAACACGGACGATCCGGCGTTGCGTTACGCTCCGGTCAAATCCGTTGACATCGCCGGCCGGAAGTTTTTCATCCAGCACATCGTGCGGCCGCATGATTTGGATGAAGCCCTGCAACAACGCCTCGCGCGCGAACGGCCCGAGGTGGTGGTGTTCGGCCATACGCACCAGCGCTGCTGCGAGTCGCTGAACGGCGTGCTGTATTTCAATCCCGGTTATGCGGGCCAGCCGAAGCCGGGCGCCGACCGGAGCGTGGCCATTTTGCACTGCGCCGGACAGGGAATCCGCGCGGAATATTTTGATTTATGAAGGAAATTAGAGCGGACTCGCGTCCGCTGCCACAATTTTCCAGAGGTCTTCCGCTGTAAATTTGCTTTCGCTGCGGGCGCGTCTTTGTTAAAGAAAACCCGTGCGCAAACTGTTTTGGATTCTTTTAAGCCTGGGCCTGTGCGGCGGGTCCGCCACCACCCGCGCCGATACGTTTCAGTTGGCGGATGGCACCTCGGTCTCGGGCGACATTGTCATGTTCAACGACAGCGGGGTCACGCTCCGCACGCCGGACGACACCTACACCAACGTGGTGTGGCCGAAGTTCTCCCAGGAGGCGTTGAAGCAGCTCGGTAAAAACCCGAAAGCCAAATCATTGGTCGAGCCGTTTATCGAAACACCGCCGCCGAAACCCAAAAACGAGGCAATCGCAATCCACGAGGTGTCGCGCCCGGAGTTGCCGCCGCCGGAGTCCCTGATCGCCGCGCTGCTGTCCTCGTCGGTGGGGTTCATCGCGCTGTTGTTGATTTACGCGGCGAACATCTATGCCGCCTATGAAATCGCGATCGTGCGGGCGCGGCCCATCGGGCTGGTGATGGGGCTGGCGGCGGTGCTGCCGGTTCTGGGGCCGATTATTTTTCTGTCCCTGCCGGTGCGCACGGAGGCCCCGCCGGCCGAGGCGCAAACCCCGGCGGAGGCGCAAACCTACGCGGTGCCGGGCGCGGCGGCGCCGGTGGCCGAAGGCCTGGCCGCGGGCGGGGTCCACGTCGCCCCGGCGGGGGCGAAGGCCGGATACCCGGAAGCCCAGGTATTCCAGCGCGGCCAGTTCATGTTCAACCGCCGTTTTTTTGAAACGAAATTTTCCGGCTTCTTCAGTGTCGTCCGGCGGCCGGCGGAAAAGGACCTGGTGCTGGTGATCAAGACGGGGCGCGCGCAGCTGGTTGCCCAGCGAATCACCCGCATCGCGGCCAACGAGGCGTATTTCGAGGTGGTGCAGGGCGGGAAGGAAGTCATGGTGCCGTTCGCCGACATTCAGGAAATTCAACTCAAACACAAGGACGCGTGAGGGGGGATTGTGACTTGTGGCGTGTGACGCGTGACAAGAAAGTTGTTCCGGCGCCGGGTGGTGTTTTCCGGTCACGGGTCACCGGTTCCGCGTCGTTTTTATGAAATATCGGACCATTTTGATGTTCGGCGCGCCCGGTTCGGGCAAGGGCACACACGGCCGGAACCTCGGCGTCATCCCGGGATTTTTCCATTGCGCCTGCGGCGATGTCTTTCGCAGCCTGCGTCCGGACAGTCCGCTGGGCAAGACCTTCCTGGAATATTCCAGCCGCGGCGCGCTGGTGCCGGACCAGCCGGCGATTGAACTCTGGCGGCAGTTTATTGACAGCAGCACGAAGATCGGGCGGTTTCATCCCGGCGAAGACACGCTGGTGCTCGATGGCATCCCGCGCAGCGTGCCGCAGGCCGAGATGTTGAGCGACACGCTCGACGTGGTGGCCATGTTTTATCTCACCTCCAGCCGGGAAAACCTGGTCGCCCGGATGCAGCGCCGCGCCATCAAGGACAACCGCCTGGACGACGCGAACCTCGACACCATCCGGCAGCGCCTCAAGACCTACGAGAAGGAAACCAAGCCCGTCATCAATTTTTACGGTAAAAAGCTCGTCCATCGCATCAACACCGACCAGCCGCCGGTGAAGACGTTTTTCGACATCCTCAAACACGTCGTGAAGCTTGCTTGAACTGGATTTATGATTTTTGATTTATGATTTACGATTGGGTTACCGGTCGCCTGCGGCAGAAAATCATCAATCATAAATCCTGAATCATAAATGAGGATTGTTTTCATGGGCACGGCGGAGTTGTCCTGCGCCAGTCTTGAAGCGCTGGCGCGCGACGCGCAATTCTCCGTGGCCGCCGTCGTCACGCAGCCCGACCAACCCAAGGGTCGTGGACTTAAATTGCTGCCGTCACCGGTCAAGGCGCTGGCGCAGAAATTGAAACTGCCGGTCCTGCAACCGGCCAGGGCGCGTGACGAAAAATTCAACGCGGAACTGCGCGGATGGGGGCCCGAGCTGATCGTGGTGGCCGCCTACGGCCAGATTTTGCCACAGACCATTTTGGATTTGCCGCGCCACGGTTGCCTGAACGTTCACACCTCGCTGCTGCCGAAGTATCGCGGCGCGGCGCCGATCCAGTGGGCCATCGCCAACGGCGATGCCGAGACCGGCGTGACGGTCATGAAAATGGATGCCGGGCTGGACACCGGACCCATCGTTGCCCAGCGCCGCACGCCGATTCAACCGACGGATGATTCCGCCGCGCTCCACGACCGGCTGGCGCGACTCGGCGCGGAATTGCTCGTTCAAACCATCCCCGATTATGTCGCCGGGAAAATCCAGCCGCGACCGCAGCCCGCCGAAGGTGTGAGTCACGCGCCGAAAATCAGAAAGGGAGACGGGCGGATTGACTGGAATTTACCGGCGAAAACGATTTGCAACCGCTTGCGCGCCTTCACGCCCTGGCCGGGGGCTTACACGTTTTGGCCAAAAACGCTGGAGGGCACTGCTTCGTCAGTGCCCTTGCCTTCAAAGGGTCAGGGAAGCGACGAAGCGCTTCCCACCAAAATGATCAAAATCTGGCAGGCGGAGGTGGTGGCAGCCTCCGGGGAAGCCGGGACCATTCTATGGGCGGACAAAAACGGGATGGTGGTGGCCTGCGGCCAAGGCGCGTTGCGAATCCTGGAATTGCAACGTGAAGGCGGCCGGCGGCTGAATGTCACAGAGTTTCTGGCAGGGCATCCGTTGAAACGGGGCGAGAAGTTCAAATAACATCGAACCACGAATGTCCAACCTCGAACGCCGAAGGTTTTTGCCGGTGACGGGCGGTGCCTCCTGACACCCGCATGGTAGCGCAGCCGTCCCGGCTGCGGGTTCAAGCACCGTCCCGGGGCGCGAATCAAAAACACGCGGCGGGACGCCGCTTTTACCCGCCGGCGAGGACGCCGACGCCACGATTCGACCGCCGGCCGATGAATTTTTGGCGCGGGTGTCCAGACGCACCCGTTACGGGCGAACTTCAGTGTTCGATGTTTCCTGTCTCCTTGGCATCCTTCAATCCCGCCGCGTACGCCTCAAACACGCGGCGCATGTCGTCGCGGACCCGGCGGAAGGCCTCCACGATTTCCTCCTCGGATTTCCTCGTCGCTGCCGGTGGCCCGGGCGGGATCGAGAAACGGCCAGTGATGGCGTTGCAACTGGCCGGGAAAGACCGGACACCCCTCGTCCAGATTGCCGCAGACGGTGATGACGGTGTGGACGCGCTGGCCGAGAAATTACTTCAGGTGTTTCGAGCGGTGGCCGGCGATGTCGGTGCCCACCTCGGCCAGGACCTGGATGGCCAGCGGATGAACGCAGCCGGCGGGATGGGAACCGGCACTCTGGACGTTGACGAAGTCGCCCGCCGCCGCGCGGAGAAAACCTTCGGCGATATGGCTGCGGCAGGAATTGCCGGTGCACAGAATGAGGACGGTGGGTTTCATAAAATGGGAAAACATCGAACATTCAACATTCAACGCTCAATGTCCAAGCGGGCACTGGTATAATTTGGTGGGGCGAGGCTACTGACGAGCCGGCTCGCGAGGACGCTCGCCCCACCAAAAGCTGCAAAATGCACCACCACGCCCCAGTGGCGTGTATTGATCTCATTGGAAGTTCGATGTTGAATGTTGAATGTTCATGCGGTTATTTCGCCCGATTGATACCAGCCGCGCGACTGGTTGCAGACGCGGCAGACCGAGAGCATGACCGGCACCTCGACGAGCACACCGACGACGGTGGCCAGGGCCGCGCCGGAACCGGGACCGAACAGGGTGATGGCCACGGCCACGGCCAGCTCAAAAAAGTTGCTCGCGCCAATGAGCGCGCCGGGCGAGGCGACGTTATGCGGCACCCGGAACCGGCGCATCAGCAGATAGGCCAGCGACGAATTGAAATAGACCTGGAGGACAATCGGCACGGCCAGCAGCAGCACGGCAAACCAGCGGGTGGTGAGGTTTTCCGCCTGAAACGCGAAGATGAGCACGAGCGTCAGCAGCAGCGCCCCGATCATCACCGGATGAAATTTCGGCAGGAACTTTTGCTCGAACCAGTCCCGGCCGCGCGATTTCAGCAGCGCGGTGCGCGTCAGCCAGCCGGCGGCCAGCGGGATGACGATGAACACCACCACCGACGTGATGAGCACTTTGGCCGGCACGATGACATGCGCCACGCCGCAGAGGAACATCACACTCGGCGCAAACGCCACCAGCAGCCGCAAAAACGTGTTCCATGAAGATCCACGCCAGCAGCGCCATGCTGAATGGCTTCACCAGCCAGTTCACAAACAGCGTCACCAGCAATCCCTTTGGCCGTTTCGCAATCCCCCCAGCATCCCCAGGCTGCCCAGCCCGAGACCAACCGCGTTGTAGATGATGGAGAAGAGGATATTGAGCTTGATCCGTCGCAGCACCGCCCGGGACATCAGCATGAAGTCCACCACCCG
>JAJXYT010000133.1 GCA_021780375.1 bacterium
GTTACCTACTATTTTACCCCCAAATATTCGCGCGTTGGCTACGAGCCGATCCAGCCGGTGCCGTTCTCGCACGCCGTGCACGCGGGGCAACTGGGCATTGACTGCCGTTATTGCCACACCACCGTCGAAAAATCCTGGTTCTCCAACATCCCCTCGGCTTCCACCTGCATGAATTGCCACAATCAGGTGCTCAAGGATGACCCGCGACTGGCGCTCGTCCGGGAGAGTGCGACCAACGGCGTGCCGATTCACTGGGTGCAAATCCATCGGCTGCCCGATTATGCGTATTTCAACCATTCCGTTCATGTGCGCCGCGGCATCAGTTGCGTGGAATGTCATGGACGCGTGGACCAGATGGACGAGGTGCGGCACGCCCGGTCGCTCACCATGGCGTTCTGCTTGAACTGCCATCGCGACCCGGCGGCGTTCATCCGGCCCGAAAGCAAAGTGACCGATTTGGGCTGGCAATGGAGCACCAATGCGGAGGTCGCCGCGGAAATGCAGGCGACCAACGGCGTCAAGTTTGTCCATGACTGGCGCGTCCAATCGCTCGACAACTGTTCAGCCTGCCACCGCTAATGAATTTACGATTGACGATTGACAATTTACGATTGGCGTCCGCCTGCGGCCGCCGTTCGTGGTTTTCTTCCAATCATCAATCATCAATCGTAAATCATAAATTGGCTGCCGGGGAAAATTCATCTGTTGTTTCCGAATGAGCCAAAACCTTCATATTCCAGCCCAAGTGTCTGCGACCGGCCGCCGTTACTGGCGCAGCCTGGATGAATTGTCCGATACGCCGGAGTTCAAGGAGTGGCTGCACCGCGAGTTCCCGCAGGGCGCCAGCGAGTTCAACGACCCGGTTTCGCGGCGGCATTTCGTTAAAATCATGTCCGCGTCGTTCGCGCTGGCGGGTCTGGGACTGATGGCGTCCGGCTGCCGGCGGCCCGAAGAGGAACTGGTGCCCTTCTCCAAGGCGCCGGCAAACGGTTACAATTATGGCACACCGGAATATTTCGCGACGGCCATGCCGATACGCACCGGCGCGGTTCCATTGGTCGTCAAATCCGACGACGGCCGGCCCATTAAAATCGAGGGCAACGCGCTTTATCCCGGCGGCAACGGCGGCACCGACCGCTATGTGCAGGCTTCGATCCTGAATCTGTACGATCCTGACCGGGCGCGACGGTTCGCCAGGGACGGCCAGACGGTTTCGCGCGACGAAGCATTGAAAGCCCTCGATGACTTGTCGAAGAAATTTACGGCCAACCAGGGGGACGGACTGGCGTTCCTCGCGGAAAGCAGCACGTCGCCGTCGCGGGCGCGGCTGCAGAAAATCATTGCGACGAAATTTCCAAAATCAAACTGGTTTGTTTACGATGCGATTGATTCCGGCATTCACCAGCGCGCGGCAACGCGGGTGTTCGGCCAGCCGGTGCGTCCGATTTTCCATTTCGAGAAAGCGAAGGTGATTTTGTCGCTCGACTGCGATTTCATCGGCGGCGAAGACGGCGCGCATAATTACATCGCCGGCTTTGCCAAAGGCCGCAAACCGGAGAGCCGCGGCATGAGCCGGCTGTACGCCGTCGAATCGCTGTTTACGCTCACCGGTTTGAATGCGGACCACCGGCTCCGGATTCCGGCGAGTCTGGTCGGACAGGTCGCCGCGGCAATCCTGGCGCGGGTTTCCGGTTCGCCGGTTTCGATTCCCGCAGGTATTGATGCGAAATGGATTTCCGAATGCGCCAAAGATTTGGCCGCCAATCGCGGAAATGTCCTGGTCGTTGCCGGCCAGCGCCAGCCCATGGAGGCACACCTGCTGGCGCACGCCATTAATTCTGCGCTCGGTGCGATTGGCGCCACCGTGACCCTGCTGCCGGCGACGGGAAATGCTGAAGCAGATTTGACGAATTTCAACGCTCTGGCCATTGATACCCTGGTCATCCTGGGTGGTAATCCGGTTTACCATTTGAATTGGTCGGCGAAGCAGAAACCGAAATCGGTTGTCCGTCTCGGCTATTACGAGGATGAAACATTTGCCATCAGCGACTGGCATTTTCCCATGGCGCATTATCTGGAATCGTGGGGTGACGCGGTGACGAGCGACGGAACGCTGGTGCCCATTCAGCCGTTGATTCAGCCGTTATTTGGAGGGCTGACGAAATTGGAATTTCTGGCCCGTTTGGCCGGTGAATCCCAAACCAGTCCTTACTACATCGTTCGTACCACATCCGGTGGTTCAGAGGAGGCGTGGAAGCAATTTTTGTTCAACGGGTTTTTAGCGGGTTCCGCGCCCCGGACGGTGGTGGCAGGCGTCACTTCTGCTAAACCGGATCTCAAAGCCGCCGCCGCGCCATCCACCACCAACCTCGAAGTCATTTTCTTCCGCGACGCAAAGATGGACGATGGTCGCTTCGCCAATAATGGCTGGATGCAGGAACTGCCCGATCCCATTACCAAGATGGTTTGGGACAACGCCGTGCTCGTCAGCCGCAAGACCGCGCGCGAACTCGGCGTGCAAAACGGCGATCTGGTGGAAATCACCTTGAACGGCCGCAACGTCACCGGTCCGATCTGGGTGCAGCCGGGCATGGCGGATTATTCGCTCGGTCTGGCGCTCGGTTACGGGCGTGACCGGGCAGGGCGCATCGGCAGCCGCGTCGGGTTTAATGCCTATAAAATTTTTGCCGGCAAATACATCGAGACCGGGGCGAGACTTCGCAAAACCGGCGCGACGCACGGGATGGCCTGCACGCAGAATCATTGGTCCATGGAAGGCCGGCCCGCCGTGCGCGAAGCAAATCTGAAGGAGTTTCGGAAGAACCCGGAATTTGCCCGGGAAATGCACGAAAAGGAGCCGCCGGTGGTCGCGCCGTTGTATCCCAATCCACTGGACCAGGCGGAGAAGAAGGCGTTGCAGCAATGGGGTCTGGTGGTGGATTTGACGGCGTGCGTCGGCTGCGCCACGTGCGTGGTCGCCTGCCAGAGCGAGAACAATATCCCGATTGTCGGCAAAGACCAGGTGCTGCGCGGCCGCGAAATGCATTGGATGCGGATTGACCGTTATTACACCGCCGACCCGACGAAGGAGACGGAAGCAGACTCGTTCCTCAAGGACAGCGAGCAGCAGTACGAGCGGTGGATTGAGGACGTGCAGGCGGTGAATCAGCCGATGCTCTGCCAGATGTGCGAAGCCGCGCCGTGCGAAAACGTCTGCCCGGTCAGCGCCACGATGCACGACCAGGAAGGCTTGAATGTGATGGTGTACAACCGTTGCATCGGCACGCGGTATTGCTCGAATAATTGTCCCTACAAAGTCCGCCGTTTCAATTATCTCGATTACAACAAGCGTCCGCTGGCTGATCTTAAAGGACCGTTTTATCCCACACCGCTCCTGCACGAGTCGAATGGCCAATGGGACATGGTGAGCTGGTGGAACAGTCCGAACACGAGCAGCATGCGGCCGGAGGATGAATGGGACCTGCTCAAGATGGCCAAGAACCCGGACGTGACGGTGCGCCAGCGCGGCGTGATGGAAAAATGCAGCTATTG
>JAJXYT010000146.1 GCA_021780375.1 bacterium
CCGGCTGACCCTGGAAGTCGTCGTGCCGGTGAATACAACCGCCACGGTCTGTGTGCCGGCAAAAGATGTCGCCGAGGTCACGGAAAGCGGCAGGCCCGTGAATCAAGCCGAAGGCGTGAAATTCCTGAGACAGGAAAAAGACGCGGTTGATTTTGAAGTTGGTTCCGGGACCTACCGGTTTGCCTCGGAAACCAGGTAACTGTAAAAGTGTGGGACTGACCCGTTCACGTTCATGACAGGAATGCGCCGCCAACCATGCGCCGTGGCCGCTGCCGGATTCGCGATCCACGGTGGCGGCCGAATGGGGCAGCGTTGCCGATGGCATTCCGGGAAAACCGTGGACCAAAATCACGCTGATGAACGAGGGTGGCCTGACGCCCGATAAATTCCTTTCACAACTATGACATCCATCTGGTTATCGGTATTAATTTGTATTCTGCCTTTTGCAGCCGGGGCAGAAGGTCTGCCACCGCTGACTTTGCCGGACGGCGTTGGTGTCAACATCCATTTCGTCCAGGGCCACGAAACGGATTTGAACATGATCGCCGCTGCCGGCTTCAAAATTGTCCGCATGGATTTTTTCTGGAGCGCGATTGAACGCAAAGAGGGTATTTACGACTGGTCGGCCTACGACAAGCTCACCGCCAACCTGGAGCGGCATGGCCTGCGGCCTTATTACATTCTGGATTACTCCAATCCCCTTTACGAGAAAGGAGGCCCTTCGCCCCGACATCCCGAAAGCGTTGGCGCCTTCGCCCGCTGGGCAGGCGCGGCAGCGCGCCATTTCCGTGGACATCACGTGATTTGGGAAATCTGGAATGAACCAAACGGCGGTTTCTGGAAACCGCACCCGGATGCTGCCCAATACACGGCGCTGGCCTTGGCGGCGGCGAAGTCCATCCGCGCCGCCGACCCGCACGCCTGCATCGTGGCGCCGGCCTGCGCGGGGTTCGACTGGGATTTCCTTGAGGCCGTTATGAAATCCGGGCTGCTCGACTATCTCGACGGCGTCAGCGTACATCCCTATCGCGCCCAGCCGCCCGAAACCGCCGGCCAGGATTTTCAACGACTGCGGAAGCTCATTGCGCGTTATGCGCCACCGGGCAGAAAAATCCCCATTCTGAGTGGGGAATGGGGTTATTCATCGCACACCGGCAGCGTCTCTGAGAGAACCCAGGCGGAGTACGCGGTCCGGCAGCAATTGTCGAACCTGCTGGACGGCGTCCCTGTTTCCATCTGGTACGACTGGAAGAACGACGGCGCCAATCCGGCTGAAAACGAGCAGAACTTCGGCACCGTCACTCGGGACCTCAAACCCAAGCCGGCCTATTCGGCCATCCAAACGCTGACCCGTGAATTGTCCGGCGATGGCGTTGAAGGCCGGCGCAACACCGGAAATGAAAAGGATTGGGTGCTGGTTCTTACCAACGCCCTCGGCCAGACGAAAATCGCCGCCTGGACACTCGATGTGCCGCATACGGTCCGGTTTGATTCGAGCTTGAAACTCCAACTCGATTCGATGCCCCAATACGGAAACGGGTCGGTTCTTAGTATCATACCATTTTTCCATTGCATCGCGATGTTTCGTGCCGCTGGCAGTACAACAGGTGGTTGAGGTGTGTCCAAGTCCCCATCCGCAGCCGCTCGGCGATCCATTTCACGGTCATTTCCGCTCACAAGCGGAGCGCTAATATTAAAACCAAAACAGGTCCGCAAGACTGGACCCGGATCAACCTCCAGGAACCATACGAAGTTGAATATTGGAGCCGGAAATTCAACGTCACGCCTCAGGTCTTACGCGACGCCGTTTCGAGACTTGGCGCTATGGCCGAAGACGTCCGCAAACATCCCGGAAGACAGGACAACCAGCGGGCAGCACCAGGCGCTGCCGGACTTTTATGCAAATTGTCACGCTTGGTTTGTCGGCGGCCTCCACTGCCGTTGGTGGTGAGGAGGCAAAGACGATTCTTTCCGCGATTGCGACCGGTGTGGTGGGAGCCAATTCGTCCCTGGACAAAAATATTCTACAAAACAACACCGTCCAGGCATTGGAACTGGAGATGCGCGCTTTGCGGGCCGAGAAGGAGCGGGATCTGCTCAACGGCATGGCCGATTCCGACGCGCATTATCCGTTACAGAGCGGCATCCGCGATGTCATTGCCTATTATTATGGCGGTTCGTTAACCGACGCGATGTTGCGGCTGGTGGAAAAGACCGGCAGCGAGGCGCAGGCCAGTCTGGCCAGCACCGCTGAAGTCCGAAAAGCTTTTCAATCGGCGCATTGAATCTTTGCTTTGGGCTTTCATACAACCCATGCTTCGTGGCGGGCCGTTCCGCCCACAAGTGTATTTTGCGATACGATATGACTTCTGATTGGATGCCCTGGCAGACGGGAAAACCCCCTGAGTTGAATTAAATCAATAGTTTCCTTTGCCAACCGGACGGGAAAGCGGATATAAACCGAAAATCGCAATGCAAAAACTGAAAATCATTTATTGCTGGGCCGTCCTCGTGGCCTTGGGCCGGGCAACGGCTGGCGCTCAAAATCCCGACATTCTGATTGAGGATTTTGAGGGAACAAATTATGGGGCATGGACAGTGACCGGCACGGCTTTCGGCAACGGGCCGGCGCAGGCACTTTGCCCAATCAAATGACCGTGGACGGCTTTCAGGGACACGGCCTGGTGGACTCCTACCATGGCGGCGATGATTCGACCGGCACCTTGACCTCGCCTCCGTTCAAAATCGAACGGAAGTATCTTCAATTTCTCATCGGCGGCGGCGGCTGGGAAGGCAAGACCTGCATTCCTGGGTCAAGAAACCTGAACCGGTGTTTCAACGCTCTGCCGATGTCTTTGGCCCCGGGCACTGTTCCTTCGTCGAGTCGCCGGATGGCAAGCAGGACTGGATCGTTTATCACGCGCACATCGGTCCGGGCACAAGCCAGCGTGACGTTCGCATCCAGCGTTTTACCTGGAACCCGGACGGCTCGCCGGATTTTGGCATCCCGGTTTCGCCCGGAGTTCCTTTGCCGCCGCCTTCGGGAGAATAATCATCCGGCCAAAGAGCTTTGCACAGATATAACTATGTTGAATCAAAAATTAAAACTGCTGGGCTTTGCTTCCAGCCCGGTGCAGGGTTGTGCCGTCATGAACCGATCAAAGCTGATACTGACGTTAGGGGCGGTTTTGCTGGCGGGCATTGCTTCGGCGGCCGTGGCCGCTAAAGACCTGCGGTGCGAATACCTGACCGACCCGCTGGGCATTGATGCCGGCAGTCCGCGTCTGAGCTGGATTCTGACCTCGGACCAACGCGGTGAGAAGCAGACGGCGTATCAAATTCTGGTGGCCTCCTCAGCCGGGTTGCTCAACGCGGACACCGGGGACCTCTGGGACAGCGGCAAGGTGGAGTCGGATGAAAGTTCGCAGATTGCTTATGTCGGCAAAGCGCTGGTTTCGCGTGAAAGTTGCTT
>JAJXYT010000076.1 GCA_021780375.1 bacterium
CCATATATTTCGTAATCCGACGTGGAGGCCGTCTTTTTTGGCATAGGCGGCGCCGGGATTCCCCGCGTCAGCCGGGGAAAACGGAGACACAATTCGCTTGTCAAAAGAATTACCCAGAAACGTTTCCCGAAGGATTTCCAGGATGCCGCCCGGATGGTAATTGTCCTTCACGTAATCGCCGAGGGAATCCCTCGCCGTATTTCTGAAGACGGCCGCGACGTGATGGTCGGTCAACTCGACGGGGCTTCTCCGGGGTGAAATGTCGCGAGCCGTGGAGGACATCAAATCCTCGGTGAGCACCCGGGCCGACGCCAGCGTTGATTCGGCCCGTTTGGTTCCCACTTTATCAAGAATAGAGGAAAGGCTCTGCGCATCCTTCCGCCCGAGGTCCAGTTTCAGCTCCACGTTTGTCCCCACCTCCGGCCAGCTGTTCCATATCAATACGGCATAGACTGAATGGGTGTCACCATGCCACTCTGAAACCGGCCTGGGTGGAACGTTAGTGTCGCCGGTGAATTCAAGCAGCGCCGCATATTGTTGTGCCTGGGATGGCATGGTGGAGACTTCCAGGAATGCGCCTAATGTCAAAATCCCCGCCGAGCACGCAATCCATCGGACACCGTCTGTCCGGTTGAATGCGGTTTTCATAAGGTGAGGCGTGAAGGTGCAACGAAATACTGAAGCAGGGGGGTACGACTGGGGTGCGTCTTGAAAAAATCCGGGCAAAAACTCCGGGGTGTTAAGGACAGTTTAGTGGTGGCGATTAAGAAACGGCGTTCAACTCTGACTTTGCCCGGTGTCGCAGCGCCGGAGAGCCGATGAAATCAGCCCAACCTCACCGGGTGCCGGAGGATTGACCGGCGCCGGTTGCGCTTTGCTTTCCGCTTCGCTGCTGACCTCCCGGTGACCGGGGAATGACCGGGAGGGCTGTGAAAGTGGGCTGCGACGCATCGCCGCTTCAAAGTAGGCCACGCCACCAGCCGCCACGATCAGGGCGGCGATAAGAATCATCCACGTCATTGCATCCATCGAGCCGGGAAAGAGCTAATCCCTTGCCAATACGGTTTAGTGGGGTATGTGACGCTAACGGTTTCAAACCAATCGCGGGTTGTCCCAATCCGGTACGGCAGCGAGGCATTTGCACTGCGCCGGCGAGTCACCAACTTGCCGAACCGCAGCCCCTGGGCGAAGGCGGGTCACTTGCCACACCGCGCAGCCGAAGAAATTGTAAATCGCAAATAAAAAGCCATCCACGAAGTGTCGCGCCGCAGTCTTACAAAGGCGGACCAATCTTCAACCGAATAAAACTGCAGATGACGCAGATGCACGCGGGTTAATTCTGCCCGGGCGCTGCCGGCGGCAACGCCCTCCGGATGGTTTGTTCCCATTCGGATTTGCTGCGCGCGCCGACGAAGGCCTTCAAAATTCGGCCGTCGCGTCCGATGAGAAACGCCGTCGGAACCGCCTGGATCCCGCCATACCTGGCGGCGACCTGCGTGTCTCCGATCACCAGCGGATAGTTGACGCCGAGTTTTTGCGCGAGCGGTTTCACGACCGCCGCGCCGTCTTCATCCAAAGCGATGCCCAGCACGGTAAAACCCCTGCCCGAGTATTGCTTCTGTAATTGGATAAAATCGGGGATTTCCTCCCGACAGGGCGCGCACCAGGTCGCCCAAAAATCCAGCAGGACAATTTTGCCTTTGAAATCCGACAGCCGCACCGTCTTGCCCGCCAGATTCGTCAGGGCAAAATCCGGCGCCGCTTCTCCCGGCGCACCCGCCGGATCTTTCCCGGTAATTTCAGCGCCGCGGGCCGGGGAAACCGCCGCCCACCACGCTATCCCGATGGCAGCCACGCACACCACCGCGCATTTCCTTGCGCTCGCGGAATTCACGCGCCTCACTGCGGTGTTCGTCCCGGGCCTCACGGTTTCTCAGGCCCTTTCGCAATGGGGAACCCCTTGGCAATCCAGTCCTCCCGAAAATTCGTTGGGATGGACAACACCTTGACGTTTGTGAATCCCAGGTCTTGCAGGGTGCTAAACGCCGGGCGGACGTTGGGACAACGCTGCCAGGGACAGCATCCGCAGTACACAACGATTTGCGTCTCCCGCGGCAGGCCCTGCACCGCGTGCTTCAGCGCCTGAAGGCCTTCCGGTCTGGCGGCCGGCCCTGCGAATTTTGCCCCGATGATGTGACCACCCTGGTAAAGAACAGGAAATCCCACGCAAATCACCAACGGCTTCCCGCCCTTGGCCGCCGACAGGGATTTAACGAGTTGTTTGGGTTCGATGACCTGATTGTCCTGCCACGGGGCGGGAGGCGGTGGGCGAACCTGGTTGGTTTGGTTGGACGGCCCGCTCCAACACAACGGCGCGCTTTCGCCTGAAATCAGTGCGGTGGTCATGAGGATCACCCACAGCCGACGGGCCGAAGACCTGGTTAACACCGGAAGTTTTGATCTCATTCTGTTGGTTCCTTTGACAGGTGGTTTTGGTGATTTACTCAACCACGGAAGCGCCTGACAGCCCTTCCCACGTCAGCCCACCGGGCACAACATGCTCCACCTGGCCAACCCGGTCAACAATCAGTTCCAGCCCCCGAATGCGCCCGGCCTCCAAAATCTCCGACGCCGCCGGCTCCGTTTGTTGCTCAAAAGGACGTTCGGCACAATGATTTGCCATTGCAAAACCGGATTTCCGTCCTACGATGCTCTGGAAATCAGATGCTTCCGGAAACCGATACTTGCCGGAAGTCTGTGGGACAACCATGAGCGAATTCAAATATGCCTGTCCGGTATGCGGCCAGCATATCAAGTGCGATTCCTCCCACAGCGGGTCGGTGATGGAATGCCCGACGTGTTTCCAGAAAATCACCGTGCCCCAGGCACCCGCGACGGACGACCCGAAATTCATCCTGACGGGCACGCAGGCGGGCAAACGCCGCCTTCCGACGGCGCCGGTGGCCTCGGGGTTGGCCGCCCCGCCGGCAAAAAATTCTTTGGCGCCGGGAATCGCCTTTGTCATTTTGCTTGGCGTGCTGGTGGCAGCGGCATTTGTGTTTCGCGGAATCATTTTCCAATCGGCTCCCGCCGGGACAAACGTTGTCACTAATGCCAATCTCACCGGCGCCCCGTCGGGTCCGGCGCCGGGCAACCCCACGGCCGCCGTGCTCGGCTACCGCGTTGATCACGACGAAGTGGTGTTTGTATTCGACCCGGCGGCGTTTGGCGTGCCAATTGCCCCCGACGCCCGGGTGCACGTGGCGGGTGATTTCAACCGGTGGCTGGACGCGAGTGACGGCAAAATCCGCAACCCGTCGCCGGCCTGGCAAATGCAGCGGGTGGCGGAAGGCCGTTATGAACTGCACAAGCCGCTTGCGGACTTTCAGCAACGCCGGCAATGGGAATTCAAATTTGTCGTCAACCTCAGCCAATGGATTGACGTCCCCGGCACGGCCTTGAATCGAACCACCGGTTACCCCGTGAACCTGACGCTGACCATTCCGGAAAAGCCCGGCGGAGCCCCGAACTGAGCCTTCAAAGCCGGCCGTTCGCTGTTCGCTGTTCGCCCGCCTTGGTTTCAGCCTTCAGCCGTTCTCTGCGGTTAAACAAATTGTAAACCGGAATTTGCAAATCGAGTGGTTCCCTTCGTTGGCTTGGATTCAACTCTTAAGAAAATCTTGAACCCGGAAATCAAGTTCGTGCCAGGGAAACAGTTGAAGGCCGGGCCGAATTCGCCGACTCTGGAGCCCCGGCCATGAACAACGAATTCGCCCATTTCCTGGAAGCCCAGCAACCGGTCTTCGATCAGGTCACCCGCGAGCTGGCCGCCGGCGAAAAGCGCTCGCATTGGATGTGGTTCATTTTTCCCCAGGTCATCGGACTGGGCCAAAGCTGCCTGGCGCGGCGATACGCCATCCGCTCCCTGGAAGAGGCGCGGCGCTATGCCGCCCATCCCCTTCTCGGCGAACGGCTCCGCCGCTGCACCCGGCTGGTTGGGGAGGTCCAAAATCGGGATCTATCCGACATCTTCGGTTACCCGGATGACCTCAAATTCCATTCGTCCATGACCCTCTTTGCCCTGGCGGTTCCGGACGAACCACTCTTTGCCTTTGCGCTCGAAAAGTATTTTGCGGGCCGGCAGGATGTTAAAACCATCGAGATACTGGGCCTGAAAGCATGAGCGCCTATCGCGTTTACAACGTCGAAGCCGGATTTCCCGGCCTGGACGAAGCGCGCCGGCAGGTGATCACCGAAATCCGCCGCGCCCAAAAAGAGGGCGTCCGGGTGTTGAAGGTCATCCACGGGTACGGTTCCTCGGGCAAAGGCGGCACGCTCGCCGCCGGCCTGCGCAAATCGTTTGCGCTGCGCAAGCAGGAAGGCGTCATCAAGGACTTCGTTCCCGGTGACAACTTTTCCATTTTCAATCCCGTGGTGCTGGCGCTCATGGACGCGGTCCCGGAATTGCGGCAGGACCCGGACCTGGAACAGACCAACCTGGGCGTGACGCTGCTCTGGCTGAAATGATTGCTGGAAGCGGCGATGGCGAAGAATCAAAGCAGTCCGGTCAATGCCGGCGAAGCCAAATCCCGCCGCCAATGCCAGTCATAAATCGAAAATCGTAACCCGGCTCGCGACCCACCGCGTGAGACGAAGTCTTTTACGCGGTTTCCTGTTGCTTAAAATCCAGGGCGGCTTAGGATGTTTTATAGCAGCGGTAAAGAATGCCTTTTGACAGGGCCTGGTCCAACAGGACTTTACGCCCTGATGCATTTCGTCGAATCTGCGTGGTTTATGGGAAATGTCCGTAACATGCCAACACCCTTGACCGGCCGTATTGCGCTGTTCCCGCGCAAAACAATCCGCCCCACCACCCCGTTGAGGCCATGTCACTGATTAAAGGACGCCGCTACACCTGGAGCGAGATCGTGGATGCGACCGGGGCCGACGGTTCGCCGCCGTATTCTCTGTTGCATCGGGATGGCCGGGTCGTGGCGGGTTGTTTCACGATGGAGATCAACCCGGAGGCGCCGCTGGTGGTTCTGGCCGGCAGAGGCGCGCAGCTCACCGAGTTGGCCGACCGCTTCTGCGCGCAGACAGGTTTCATCCCGGTGTGTGTCAAGTCGGGCATGGGCGAATGGCTAAGCTGCGGGGACTTCAAACTGGTGCGGTCGAGCGCCGACCCGGCGGAAATCGCCAGTCATGTGGTTGAGGCCCGCAGGCCAGACATCTATAAACTCCTCTTCCTCGCCGAAGTCGTCCGACCCAGGACTCCCCGCGCCACCGCGTAAATTTAGAATTCAGCCTTTGCCGCTCCGCCTTCAGCTTTCGCTTCCGCCTTCTGTCCCCTTTAATCTATGGAGCAGTTCAATGGCCGCTCGCGATGGCCCCGGGCCAGTGTCATCTGCGACGGTACCCAGGTGTCTCTTGATCCAACGAATCAGCAGCAGACCGGCGATTGACCCGATCATCATAAACAAGAGTGTGTCAACGGCGACATGACAAAGGTAGCTCGCGGTCACGCTGCTGGCCGAACCTTGTGCAACGTCATAAACGGCCTTGCGTTGAAGCAGGCCGGCGTCAGTGACCGACTTGATGCTCTGAATCTCTGCGTCGCGCGCGCCGGGACTGCTGAAAAAGGCCACCCCGGGTGTGAGCACTGCGAAAACAAGAAGAGCGACGGCGCTCACCAGCAGCATCAACCCCCACACCGCCGCCAGCAGATTGAGTGAAAAGAATACCATAAATGCGCCCGAGGACGCCCGGCGATCCGAATCGGAACCCGGCCGGCGCGCGAATGGCACGAAACTGAGCAATTGATTCAGGCTCATACTGACCAAAGACAGCGGATTCCGTGCCGTTTTGGACCTTGGACTCTAGACTTTGGACTTTGCCAGGAACCGCAGATAAACGCAGATGAACGCAGATTTAACAGCCGCCAAAAGGCACAAAAAGCAGAAAAAAGCTGTCAGGTTCTTTTAGTAGAAAACGGAGGAAACAAAGATTTGTCTCAAAACCGCGAAATACCCGAAATACGCGAAAGGAATTCCCCCTATCGTAAACCTGCTCGCGACCCGCTCGCGATTCGTCGGAGTTCATCAGAGTCCATCGGAGTTTATTGATTTGACGCTGCATGGCAAGGGCCTGGCTCACGAGGATTTGTTGACGATTATGGGAGAACTCGACGACCTGTTGTTACCTTATACGATTGACCTTTCTCTTTTTGCAGATTTGACGCAGGAGGATTTGATTGATCACATCCGGCGAGTGGGCATGGTTTTTTATGAAATTAAACCAGAGCAGCCACGTCGTGGCGTCTCCGGCCCACCGAAGCCGCGGTATTAAGATTTTTGAAACGCACCGCCCACGGCCGCCGGAAACGCCCATGAAATCCCGATTAATCGGAATCAATAATCCGCATTTCGCAGTCCGCAATTGGAAATTGAGTGATCTCCCATCCCCCAAATTGTTCGTTTTCCATTGCAAAACTACGCACAAGTTCTACGATTCCGGCTAATCTGCACGGCTAACGCCCGCGCCGTCTTTGATTATTTCATCGGCTACAAACTCGGCCTTACCGCCACGCCGCGCGATTACCTGAAAAAATTCGACAAGCACAAGCCCACCACCAACGACCCGCGCGAATTCGAGCGCCGCCTGCTGCTCGACACCTATCGGACATTTGGCTGTGAGGACGGCCAGCCCACCGTCCGCTATTCCTTGCTGGACGGAGTGAAAGACGGCTTCCTCATCAACCCGACAGTGGTGGATGCCCGGACTGAAATCACCACCGAACTGCTATCAGAACAGGGGTTTGTCGTCGAATTCAAGGATGACGAAGGCGAGGACCAAAAGGAAACCTACAAGCAGCGCGAGTTTGAGAAACGTTTTTTTGCCGACGCCACCAACAAGCTGTTCTGCAAAACTTTTCTGGAAAACGCCCTGCGCGACCCGGTCAGCGGGGAAATCGGCAAGTCCATCATTTTTGCGGTCAGCCAGAAGCACGCCGCCAAGCTCGCGCAGATTTTGAACGTGATGGCGGACAAAATGTTTCCTGGCAAATACCAGTCCGACTTTGCCGTGCAGGTCACGTCCCAGATTGCCGATGCCCAGCAGTTCACCATCAACTTGACGAACAATAATCTACTCGGCTCTGCCAATTTTCTCGCCGCCTACAAAACCAGCAAGGCCCGCGTCTGCGTCACCGTGGGAATGATGACTACCGGCTACGATTGCCCGGACATCCTGAATCTCGGCCTGTTCCGCCCCATCTTTTCGCCCACGGATTTCATCCAGATCAAGGGTCGTGGCACCCGCAAACACAATTTCCTGCAACAAATTTTTGACGACACCCTTAAGGAAAGCGTCAAAGCGCCGGACAAGACCGCCTACAAGCTGTTCGACTTTTTTGCCAACTGCGAATATTTCGAGGAGGAATACAACTACGACCAGGTCATCAAGCTGCCCGCGCCCAAGGGACGCGGTGAGGGCGGTGGTGGTGGCGGCCCCGCGACTTACACCGGCATTTACGAATATGCCGGCGATGATCTCGTCTCCATGCTCAAGGAGGAAACTATCGGCACCGGTGGCATGAAGATTGACCGCATGTTCTTCCAGCGGTTCGAGGATAACGTGCGCGAAAACAAATTCATCGCCACCAGCGTCGAAGCCGGGCAATGGGATCGCGTCATTGATTATGTGAACCACGAAGTATTCGACAAGCCCACCGAATTTTACTCGCTCGACAAACTCCGCCGCGCCGCCTCCGTGGATCGCCGACTGACGCTGCGCGAAATCCTGGAAAGAATCTTTGGCCTCATTCCGCGTTTCAAATCCAAGGATGAACTGCTTGAAGAAGAATTCGCCAAGTTTGTAGCCGACTATAAACCGGACGAGGCCGGGGCCATTCCTGCCATCAAAAATTATTTCAAGGCCTACGTCACCAGCGACCAGATTCGGTCCATCATCGAATCCCGGCAATACACCGATCTTGCCACCAATCCGTTATTATCAACGCGCGATTTCAAGGCCGTGCCGGCAAAATACCGCACCCTCATTCCTGAATACGTCAAGGACTACGTTCCAGTCCAGTCTTTCGCCAACTGATTCATTATGCTCGATTCCGATACCAAACGCCGCATTGATACCGCCCGCGACATCCTCGTCGGTAAAGTCCCCGACCCCAAATCCCAGGTGGAGCAGATCACCATCGCCCTGATTTACAAATTCATGGATGACATGGATGCCGAATCCGAGGAAATGGGCGGCAAGCGCAAGTTCTTTACCGGCGACTTTGCCCGCTACGGCTGGGCCAAGCTCATGCGCGCCGGTCTTGGCGGGCATGAAACGCTGAATCTCTACGCCGAAGGCATTACCAAGATGCCGGAGAATCCCGGCATTCCGCCTCTGTTCCGCGACATTTTCAAGAACGCCTATCTGCCTTACCGCGACCCGGAGACGCTCAAGGCCTTTCTCAAAATCATTAACGAGTTCAACTACGACCACAGCGAGCGTCTTGGCGAGCCGAAGGCATGGGTAACGGATAATGCCCTTTATGTGAAAGAACTTCTCAAGCCTGTCGACCTAAAATTTTTGGAGCAAGCGTTACGGAATCTCAATCTAAACTCATATGCCAAGGTGGGTGGGCAACCATCCATTTCTCAATCAACGGTCCTTGAACGCAAAATTGCTCTACCGAACCTTGATACCCAACGCTCAATCGTCGCCGAGATCGAAGCCGAGCAGGCGCTAGTTGCCGCCAACCGCGAATTGATTGCCCGGTTCGAGCAAAAAATCCAGTCCACCCTCGCCCGCATCTGGGGCGAAAAGAGTGAAATTGAAGGCACGGCTTAAAACCATGCCAAGCTGCATATCGCCATGCCTACTCCACCAATTCTTTCGTATGACAATGTCCTCGCAGAATTAAATGGACTCCGTCACCTTCTGCTTGGAAACGGGTTCAGTATCGCCTGTCGTCCCGATGTGTTCAGGTACGACACACTGTTCAGCCGTGCCGATTTCTCAGAACTTGCGCGAGCCCGACAAGCATTTGATAGGCTCAACACAAGAAATTTTGAAGCCATCATCCGAGCACTCCGCAGCTTCGCTCTGCTTGCTGGTATTTATGCGCCAGGCGACGCTACCGCCCAGACAAATGCAGCAGAAGACGCTAACTCGTTGAGAGAGGTATTGGTAAGCGCGGTGGCGGGTTCTCATCCAGATCGTCCACACGATATTCTCCCGGAAGAATATCTGAAGTGCCGTCATTTTCTCCGTGGATACCGAAGTATCAACACCCTGAATTACGACCTGCTGCTTTATTGGGCATTAATGCAAAATGAGCTTGGAGATGAGGAAATACCCTGTGATGATGCATATAAATTTTCCTGGCATTGAATCCCTCCACCAAACCCTCCAAAAGCAATACGTCACCGCATGAAACAAAAAATTTACGAGCCAATCAGGGAATTTGAGCGGCACCGCAGTTATTGTCAGCCGTATCTGGCCTGGTACATCCTCGACAGCCAGATTGATGCCCCAGTTTATGACTTTTACGCCCTGACGCCGGCCGAAATCAAAATCGTGGAATCCGTGAAATGAAACCGAAATCCGAACTGATTCTCTATCAGACCGAGGACAACCGGACGCGCATTGAAGTGCGGCTGGAGAACGAAACGGTCTGGCTGACCCAAAACCAGATGGCGGCGTTGTTTCAGACCACCCAGCAAAACATCAGCCTGCACCTCCAAAACATCTACGCAGAGGGCGAATTGCAGCCGGAAGCAACTCACAAGGAATTCTTGTCACTTCGCCGGGAGGGAAACCGTAATGTCCAGCGCCAGCTCGATTTCTACAACCTCGACGTCATTATTTCGGTCGGCTACCGGGTAAAGTCGCAACGTGGCACGCAGTTCCGCGTCTGGGCCACGCAGCGGTTGCATGAATACATCGTCAAAGGGTTCACGCTGGACGATGAGCGGTTGAAAGAGGGCGGCACGAGGAACGAGTATTACGACGAACTGCTCCAGCGCATCCGGGAAATCCGGCTCTCGGAACGGAATTTCTACCGGAAGATTTGCGACATCTACCGGACGAGTGTGGATTACGATCCGAGCGCGGAGATGACGCAGCGGTTTTTCCAGACGGTGCAGAACAAGATGCATTGGGCCATCCACGGCCGCACGGCGGCGGAGGTGATTCACCAGCGGGCCGACGCCACGAAGCACGGCATGGGCTTGACCTCGTGGAAAGGTACAAAGCCGCGCAAGCCGGACGTGGCCATCGCCAAGAATTACCTTACCGGGGAGGAATTGAAGAAATTGAGCCTCATCGTCACGCAATATCTGGACTTCGCCGAATTGCAGGCGCTGGAGCGCCGTCCCATGACGATGCACGACTGGATCGCCAAGCTGGACGCCTTCCTGCGCGCCGGCGACCGGGACATTCTGGAGCACGCGGGAAGCATTTCCGCCGGGGAAGCAAAGCGGAAAGCGGAACTGGAGTTTGACAAGTTCGACCGGCAACGCCGCCGGGTAGAGGACGCCCAAGCCGACGCGCAATTTGCCCGGGAAGTCGAAGACCTGGCGAAGAAAGCGAAGCAACTTAAACCGCCCAAGCGGAAGAAATGAGCACACACACCCGGCTTGGCCGCATCCTGAAAATCAAACCCTCCGTCGTTCCTCAGTTGGAACTATGAAGGACAGGCGCTGGAGACCTGACTCATTTTGAGCAAATACTTTGTTCACCCGCGCTTGCGTCAGATCCGTTGGCAATGCCGATACTGTGAAATTTGCGAAACTCCGGCAGCGACACACAGTTGCTACTTTTTGACCATCCTGAGAGGCAAATTTGACACGTGACCAGCCTTCGCCCAAAGGCTACGGCTCGGCAAGCCAGCCATTCGCAAGAGGATCTACCTCGGCAAACAGAGGACAGTGGCAGCATTACAGAAAAATTATTTTGCGGCGTTGGAACGCCTCATTTCAATCTGCTGAAACCCAAAACAAACCTGCAACGACTTTTTGCAGTTGTGTTTGCACCAGATTAAATTCTCATAATGCTGACTCGATCTGCTTCTGCCCTTAACAGCGGTTTCGACGGCCGTTGGTGGCGAGTAAGCAAAGACCATCCTTTCCGAGAATGCGCTGCCTCTGCTTGAATTGCCGGGTGGCTGGCCGGCAGCGCTGCTGGCGCAGCGGCGATTGCGCCATAAACGTTCCAAAGACAGTTACCAGTTCGTGTTCTGGCTGATCGAACCACAGAGAGCTTTGGGTTCTTGGCGGTTGACAACGGCTTGACAGGGCCGCTTGTAAAACATAGTTTAACATCATGACCAAGACAATTAGCAGGATCGGCAACTCCCAGGGGCTGATGTTTGATTCCGCGCTGATGGATCTGGCGCGCCTCAAAGTGGGCGACCAGGTGAGCATCACGGTTCACGAAGGCGGTTCGATCGTGTTGACGCCGCTGCGGCCGAAGGTGGCGCGCGCAAAAGTGTCGCGGGTCATCCAAGCGACGATGAGGGATTACGCCCGGACGATGAAGAGGCTGGCATGAACGCCACGCCGGAGAATTGTTTCCATCTCACGGTGGACATCGTGCGGGAGATTCACGCCGGGGCGGTTGCGCAGTTTGGCGGGTCGGACGGCGTGCGGGAAATGGCCCTGCTCGAATCGGCCGTGGGTGCGCCGCAAGCCAGTTTTGGCGGCAAGTCGCCTTACAAGGATCTGGCCGAGGTGGCGGCGGCGTATCTGTTTTATCTGTGCCGGAATCATCCGTTCATTGACGGCAATAAACGGGCGGCGCTGGGCGCGTGCCTCGTCTTCCTGCGGTTGAACGGCATTAAACCAAAGGCCGACGGGCCGGAGTGGGAGGCTTTGACTTTGGCTGTGGCCGCCAGCGCAATTGACAGAGACCAGACCACCCTCCGGCTCCGAAAGCTTCTTAGGAAACGGAAATGAACGCGCCGGGTCTGAACCCGGCTTTGGACGTCTTGTTCTCCGCCAGCTTCGACCGCACGTCCGGTCCCTGTCCGTGGTCATGAAATCCATGCCCATCAGGGTTCATCTGTGGCTCATTTCAGGCATCTTAACGCCTCAGATCAGCCGTGAGAGTCCGGGGACCCGGGTGGGCGGCGACGGCAGGTTCGGCCCGTCTTACACGCCAATGTGGCCATGCGCATCAAGGGTAACATTTGGCGCCCATACGACTTCCCAGCGGTAGCCGTCGGGATCGGAAGAATATCCGCTGTGGCCGCCCCGGAATACATCTTGCGCCGGCTTTTCGATTTTACCACCGGCCCTTTCGGCAAACGCCAACACCTCGGCGACTGCTTCCTTCTTCCTGACGTTATGCCCGAGAGTAATCACTGAAAGTCCTTTCCCGGGCGCCACCCGCGGGTCCACATCCTCCGCAAGTTTCTTCAACGGATACAGCGCCAGCCGCGTGCCGGCAGTCTTGAAGAACGCGATGTCATCGCTAATCATCGCTCATTCGCGCCGTTCATGCCGATGAGCGGTTAAAACATTCTGCCATGACAATCGTGCCGCTTTCGTGTAGGTCTAATTTAAACGCGTGAAGGATTTTACACCCGAAAACCATCGGCCGGCATCATGAAAGCCGCCTTGCTCACCGGCATCAGGAAATTTGAAACGCGACAGCTCCCGGAACCAAACCTGGCCAAGGACACCGATGTCCTGATCCGCATCAAAATGGTAGGCGTCTGCGGCTCGGACATTCACTATTACACCACCGGCCGGATCGGTTCGCAGGTTATCCAGTTTCCGTTCACCGTCGGACACGAAGCCGCCGGCATCGTGGAGCAGGTCGGGACCAAGGTGACCCGGGTAAAACCCGGCCAGCGCATCGCGATTGATCCGGCGGTGTATTGCGGCCAATGCGACCAATGCCGGGCCGGCCGGGAAAATACCTGCCGGGAACTTCTTTTTCTGGGATGCCCGGGCCAATTGGCAGGCGCGCTATGCGAATATCTGGTTTTACCCGAATTTTGTTGTTTCCCGATCAAAGACCGGACGACCTTCGAGCAGGCGACTTTGTCCGAACCGCTGGCCATCGCCGTTTATGCGGTGGAACGGTCCCATCTCCCGACCAAAGCCAGTGTTGCCATCCTCGGCGCCGGTCCCATCGGGATGTCGGTCTTTCAGGTCTTGCGGGCCAACCACGTGGGCGATGTTTTCATCACGGAAAAAATCCCGGACCGATTGAAATTCGCGCAACAACTAAAACCCGAATACTGCGGCAATCCGGACCGCGCGGACGTGGTCGGGGAAATTTCGAAAGCCGCACCGTTGTTGCTGGATGCCGTTTTTGAGTGCAGCGGTGACCGGATGGCCTATGACCAGGCGGTGCGCTTGCTGAAGCCGGGCGGGACCATGGCACTCGTCGGCATCCCGGAATTCGACGCGGTCTCTTTTCCCATCCACGATCTGCGCCGGAAGGAAATCACCGTCCTCAACGTCCGCCGGCAGGCGCATTGCACGCAAAAGGCGATTGATTGGCTTGAAGCCAAAAAAATCAACCTGGACGCGATGGTGACCCATCATTTTTCATTGGCAGAAACCAAACGGGCCTTTGATCTGGTGGCCCATTATCGTGACGGCGTCATGAAAGCGATGATTCACGTGGAGTAAAAAGGCAGGGTGCCGCCTAAAGGCGGAACTCCGAGCGAATTCAGGACAGCACCGGTTGTTTTGTCAGGGTGACAGGCCAGCCCGACTGTGATAGCGTGAATCAGGCGGCTCGGGCCGTTCCGGGCCCCAGCAACAGCCACCAACCACTAACCAGGAGACTGAAACCATGAATGCGATTGCAGAACAAGAGGAAGTCTGGGTTGCCAGTGTGGAGGACAAACCGGGCGCATTGGGAAACAAGCTGGCCACGCTCGCCGAGGCCGGGGCTGACCTCGGTTTCATCATCGCGCGCCGATCACCTGAGAAGCCGGGGATGGGCGTGGTGTTTGTCACCCCGCTGCGCGGCGACCAGGAGATCGACGCGGCTACGGAGGAAGGGTTCACCGTCAGTAACCACCTGCATTCGTTGCAGGTAAAAGGGCAGAATGACCCCGGCATCGCCGCCAGGGTGACGCAGAAGATGGGTCAGGCCGGCCTGAACCTGCGCGGCTTCTCCGGCGCGGTCATCGGCACGCAGTTCATTCTGCATCTGGCCTTTGACACCGAGGATGCGGTTCAGAAAGCCATCGCCGTGCTGCAGCCGTGAAGTCCAAGCAAGGCTGGAGTCGCTGTATGAACCCACTCGCCAAACTGAGCGCGTTGACGGATGCGCTCGAGTTCGAGTCCGTGGAGCGGCGCACCTATTTTGACCGGTACACCGGCCGGGTCGTCAGCGTGGCGGATGAGATCCTGAGCGCCGTGGAAGAGGGCAACGACAAAGCGTTGACGAGCGTGCCGGGTTGGCAGAAGGAAGAAGTCGAAACGGCACGGGCGATTGTGAACCACAGCGGGGACCGCTTCATTGATCCGCCGGGCAAGTTTGAGTTCAACGAATACCGTCACATGGAGCGATTCATCGCGTCCTTGCCCGACACGAAAGCCGCGGAACAACTTTGGCGTGCGATCAAGGGCCACGGCGCTTTCCACCGTTTCAAGGACACGCTCTACCGGCTGGGGATTCAGGACCAATGGTTCGGATTCCGTGACGAGGCCATGAAGGCGTTCGTGATCGGCTGGGCCGAGGTGAACCACGTGCCCTACGAAGATGACATCAAAAACGGCAAAGGTTAAAGGCCAAGGGCTCCCGTCTTCGTTTCACTACGACGCGGCCAGGAAGGCAGAAGGCGGAGGGCTCCCGTCATCACCCGGGCTGCGCCGCCGCAGTTATCGCAACTGCTCCCATTTGACGCTCGTGGAACGGCGGCCCGTCTCGAAGAACTCTCTGACCACCTCCCGGGCCTGCGAGGTCGGGATGAGATTGTGCCGGGGTATCTCGGTGTGACGCGTGTCGAGAAAGAAAAAAACCACTCCGCGCTTCGCCGGGCTGCCGCCGACGGTGATGAAACAGGACTCGGGCGCGTCCGGCTCCGGGCGCTTGATGCTGACAAAGCTCTCGTGCAGGCCGATCCCGATTCCGACCTGGTAACCATGGGCATAGATGGCCACAATGATGGGATGCCCCGGGGTGCAACGCGCGGCGACCTGGTGGAGCGCCTGGTCAAGCTCATGGCGCGTCGAAACCTCAACCGGAGGCTCTGCTTCTGACCATTGCACTGTCGCGGTGATGGCGGTCATGGGTGGACGCGGGCTGCTGCCCGACATCCACAGCTCTAGCCACAGCGGGCGGATGAGGCAAGAACCAATGCGCGACTTCCCGGCAATACTTTTGAACCCAAGCCCACGAACTGAACAAAGCGGCACGAACCGTCCCAGGTCCGAAATTCAACCACCGCGGGCCCGGAGAACCCTGCGATATACGATATACGATATACGATTTGAAAGCAGTTCTTTGCGCGGTCTTTGCGGTTAAAGGAGCGGTTTCTTTGCTTCGTTTGCTTCTGTGGAAAAAAATCTCTGCGGTCTTTGCGCGGTCGTTGCGGTTAAATTTTTTGATTTATTTCACTCTCATCACGCCTCATCGTGGTCCAGCCACTTGTGAAAGGGTGTCGAGACGGGCTTTCACTTCGCGAGTCAGCGTCTCCCGTTCCGGTGCGCTCAAACCGCGCGGGTCAAAACGATAACGGTAGTGCAGCCGCAGCAATTCCAGCAAGGGTCCGCGCAAATCCTTCAATGCCGGTTCGTCCAAAGCGCGCGTAAGCCAGGCAGAGAGCGGCTCACCGGGCTGTCGTGGCACACCGCGCGCAGCCAGCTTCCGTTCGAGCAGGTAAAATTCCGAGTCCAACCCCGGCCAGAAAACGGCCGCCGCGGTCTTCCCGCCCCCCTTCCGCCGCTGCCGCCGGCCCCGCCGGAAAATGATTTGATAAAGCAACAGGGCCAGCATGGGAACCAGCGCCCAAAGGATGTACTGCCGCAGGTTGGTTTGGCCCCAGCGGAATTTTGCAATTTGATATCCAATCCACGACCGGAGATCGGAAAGCCGCTGCCAGACCGACGCGCGTTTGGCTTCGTCGGCCACCCACGACGCGGGGGTGGTGTCAAAATTTTCCCACGTTCGGGTATCCGCGTCCCAGACAAGGCACCACGCGTGGGCGTCGCGTTCGCGCACAACATAGCCGCGGCCGGATTGTTCGTGGACGGCGTAGCCAACGGCATAGCGCGCGGGGATATTCAGCTCGCGCAACAGCAGCACGGTGGCGGTGGCGAAGTACTCGCAATGGCCGCGGCGGCTGGTCAACAAGAAGCGCGCCAGCGGCGTTTCATTTGTGGTCGCCAGCTGGTCCGGGCCCAGCCAGACGCTGTAGGTGAAATGGTTCCGGAAAAAACCAGAAACGTTCCGGAGCGTTTGCGCTTCGTCCCGGCCGGCGAGGTGCATGGTGGAAATGACCTGTTCGAGCGCCGGCGCTTCATTGGTTGGCACGGTCAAGTCCAGCAAATTGGTACTCGTGTCGGGCGGCGAATCAATCGTGGCGCCGGGGCCGTAGCGCGCGTCAAAGATGACGAGTCCCGGCCCGTCGGCGAGCACCGCGCCTTCGCTGTTCGCTTTGAGCGAGACGGCGTTCAGATTTTCGAGCCGGCCGCTGCCCGTGGGCAACGGCAGCAATCCTTCCGGTATGCCCAATTCCTGCGACCAGCCGTTGAGATAACCAGCGATGTTGACCGAGGCGATGTTGGTTTTGCCCGGCAGCAGGACCCACGTCGTCTGGTTGGTTTCGGACGACAGGTTCGCGAAATCGCTCCGCGGAGTGCCGGCATACCAGCTTTGTCTCGGGGAATAATAAGTGCGGTAGCTGGCTTCGCGCAGATACTCCGGCGGCGGGGTGTGGTTGTCCGTCCACAGCCGGATGACAATCCGGCCGGACATCTCCAATTTGCCGATCCGGCCGATGGCCGTGGTGGCTTGCATCGGGTCAGTGCGTTGCCGCAGGAACCGGGCAAACCACTGCGGGTTGTAATTTTCGATGACCCGCTCCAACACACCAATCCCACTCTGGCCGAAGTACCCCAGGACAAACACGGCCGCCAGAGTGCCCGCCCAGACGGCGATGCCATAACGCCGTGATCGGAACGGCCACAGCGCCCAGACGGTCAGGAGGCATTGCCCCCAAAAGTACGAGGTGCCGCCGTTGTTTGGATGGACGCCGGCGGAAAACAGGCACACGATGAAATACGGATAGGAGATATTCAGGCCGCCGCCCGGCGGCGGGAGGTGGCCGGATTTCCGCTCCCGTTGCGCGCGGCGGTAGGAAAAAAATGAGATGGCCGTCCAGGGAATTTTTTCACGCGCGCCGAAGGCCTGCGCCGCCATAAATAGAAACAGAGTCAGCGGCAGCCAGCGGAAAAAGGCGCTGGAGGCGCGCACGCTGGTGAGGGTGGCATTCCGGGCGGCCGCCGGTCCATGAATCAGACCGCTCAAGCTGCCGCCCTCCTCGTTGGAAGTGAAGGCATAAACTGCCGTGGCGAGCAACAGCACGGTGCAAAACGTCAGGATGCGGCGGAGATCGGCGTCCGACAATTCCCAGCGGGCTTTGACGAACCGCGCGCTTTCGAGGAGGACGCCCATGACCGCGCCGGCCAGCAACAGGCCCGATTGCCAGCCCCAGAAGAGCAGGACCGCCAGCAACAAAAACGGCGGTGTTTTGAGGGCGCGCGTTTCAAGTCCGGGAGCGTTTTCGTTCATGACAAGCCGGCGAGTTGTTCCTCGATTTTTCCAGGTTCGAGCACATGAAAACGTTCCGGCTCGGCACGCAAGGGGCCGGCATCCAGGTTCGCTTTGCCCGGTGGAGCGATGACGAACACGAGCACCGGCACGCGCAGCGCGCGCAGTTTTTCCACCAGGCTCTTCCGCGCGCCGTCCCATTTCTGCAATACGCAGATGCAGCCGCTCACGACGGACACATGGGCGAGGACGAGGTGTTCGAGGGTCGCAAACGGTTTATCCGCGCACGCACGGACCGAGGCGAGAATTTCGAGCATCTGGTCGGCATGGGCCAGACCGCGTCCGGCGGTGAAGCAATACGATTCCGCGCCGACAAACAGCAAATCCAGCAGCGATTCCTGCGTCAACACCGTGCAGGCGAACGAGGCGGCCACGGAGACCGCCTCCTCGAGCAGTTCGCTGTGCGGCTCGCCGGTGAACGTGTCGAGCACCAGCGCGTGGCGGACGAAAAATTCGTCCTCAAATTCCTTCACGATGGGCCGGCCCGCCTTGGCCCAACTGCGCCAGTGAATGTGCCGCAGGGGGTCGCCCCGGCGGTAGTCGCGCAGCGAGACGAATTCCTCGCTGCGCCCGATGTTGGCCGCCAGCGCGACGCCGCCCTGCTGGTATTTCATGGTGCCGGGCAACGCGATGGGCGGCAGCCAATAGCGCTTCGGCAGAACCAAAACCGTTTGGGGCGCGGACACCCGGCTGAACGCGCGGAAGAGCCCGAGTGGATCAGGCCGCGCCAGGGTCAAGCCGGCAAAACGCAGGAGGCCGCGCCGCAACGGCAGAATTTCCACGCTCAGTTCCGCTTGCCCGCGCGGCCCCAGCGGCGGCACCGGCACGGCCACCGGGTTTACCCGCCGGAACGGATTGTTCCGGCGCCGCTCGCTGACTTGAAACGGCCGGAGCCGCTTGTTTTCGGCCAGCTGAAACGCAAACCACTCGCCAAAGGGCGGGCGCGGATCGGCAAAATCTTCCAGCAACGTCAGCCCGGTTTGCGCCCGTCCGGTCAGATTTTTCAAGCGCACGCGGTAAGGCAGCGGCGTTCCGGCGGTGCCAAAGCGGGGCAAGGCGCGGGTCGCAGAAAATGTGGCGCGGAAAAACCGGCAACCGGCGAAGGCGGCAATCAACAGCGCGAGCAGCAGCGCGAACTCCTGATAAAGGACATTGTTCTCCACGTCCGCGCCAACCGTGACGGCGACGAGGAAGCCTCCGGCCACGCACAGTCCGGCCGGCGTGAACCGGCGTCGCGCCCGGAACCACAGCGACGAACCGATGCGGTAGATCAGGAACAATACCCGGTAAATCGGTTTCACTTTGAATTTACGATTTACGATCTGCGATTTGCGAGCCGGCTGGACATTGCCCGTGGTGGCGCCAATCGTAAATCGCAGATCGTAAATTGCTACGCCGGCACCTTGAGCTGCTTCAGGATTTCCTCGACGACGCCACGCGCATTGAGGCCGGAGAACCTCGCCTGCGGCTCCAGCACCAGCCGGTGCGCGATGACCGGCACCGCCAGCGCCTGAATCTGTTCCGGCGCCACAAAATCAAATCCGTCGAACAAGGCCAGCGCCTGCGCGGTTTTCATCAGGGCGATGGAAGCGCGCGGGCTGGCCCCGAGCTGGACGCCGCTCGCGGCGCGCGTCGCCGCGGCGATGTCCACGGCATAGCGTTTCAATTCCTCGCTGATCCGCACGTCTTCCACCGCGCGCTTCAGCGCCAGCACGTCCGCGAGCGTCGCGCAGGGCTGCAATTGGTCGAGCGGATGGTCATGCTGTTGCGCGGTCAGGATGGCCGTTTCCTCCTCCGGCGGGACGTAGCCGAGCGTGAATTGCATGGCAAACCGGTCCATCTGCGCCTCCGGCAGCGGGTACGTTCCGCGGAATTCGACCGGGTTCTGGGTGGCGATGACGAAAAACAGTTCCGGCAAATTCCGGCGTTCGCCTTCCACGCTCACCTGTTGTTCGCCCATGGCCTCGAGCAATGCCGATTGTGTGCGCGGCGAGGCGCGGTTGATTTCGTCGGCGAGCAGGATGTGGGTAAACACCGGGCCTTCATGAAAATGGAACTGCTGGTCCCGCTGGCTGAAAATGGAGACGCCCAGGATGTCCGACGGCAACAGGTCCGGCGTGAACTGGAGGCGCTTGAAACGCGCGTCAATCGAGCGGGCCAGCGCCTTGGCCAGGGTGGTCTTGCCCGTGCCGGGAAAATCCTCGAGCAGGACGTGGCCGCCGCTGGCCAGTGCCGCGAGGAGCTGGCGGGTCGGGCCGGCCTGGCCGCGCATGATTTTGGAGATGTTCCCGGCGATTTTCCGGTAGATGTCGCGCGCGGCTTCAAACGGGGATGTGGTCATGGCAGATTCCGGCAATTGGAACAACGACCGCGGGAAAAGGTTGCGGCGGTATTGGCATCGTCCCGCACAAGTTAACAAACCGCGCGGCCGGCCACGAATACAAAATCGGGCGGCGGTATATTTTGCAGCGTTTGGTGGGGCGAGTGTCCTCGCGAGCCGCCGTCGCTTCGCTTTGAGGCGCCGGGGCCGGCTCGTCAGCAGCCTCGCCCCACCAAACTTTACCCGCCATAAAAATTGACCTCCGTTCATGCCGGTTTGGCGCGCAGCGTCAGGTGCGACACCAGGGCGACCAATCCCCAGAGCGCCAGGAATGCCGCCGCCAGCGTCACGATGCGCGCCGGCCAGTTGACCGCCCGGGTGTTGGCCGCCTGCATCTGAATGGTCATCGGTTTGCCGGGTTCCGTCTGCAAAACCTGGGTAAACGCGTAATAGACGCCCCGGATCGGCAGGTTCACGTGCAACGGCCGGACCCGGGCCACTCCGATTTCCTGGGCCTGCTGTAATTTTTCCGATTGTCGCGCCGCGGCGCCGGTGTCGTATTGCCCGACGGGCGCGCCGGCGGGCGCGGGCGCATTCAGCCCGCCCGCCGCCCGCCCGTTGCGCGATGAAAATTCGCTTTGGGCATTGATCAGGTTGCTGGCCTGGGCGTTTTGCAAATCCTCTTCGAGTTTTTGGACGTCCTGGACTTCTTCCGCTCCCTTGGCCGATTTGGCCTTGGCCCGCCAGAAATTCACGCTGGCCTCGCGGACGTTGCCGCTGGCCAGTTCGCGCTGCGCCGTGCTCACGTCCTGCCGGACTTCGACCTCGGCCTGTTGTCGGTTGGCCTGTTCCATGCGCGAGTAGTCGAGAACGGAGAAGCTCGCCGATGACCCGGCCGAGGCGGCGACCGCTTCGCGCGTCATCGTGCCGCCGAAATCCTGATAGTCGTAATCCGGCGGCAGATAAATTTCCCAGCGCGCATTCTTCAACGGCACGTCGAATTGCGGGGAGACGAACCGGACCGCGCCGCGGGTGCGCGGGAAGGTGTTGGTGCCGACGTAGGTCAACTCCACGGACATCGCGCCGTCATCCACGCCGGATTGCTCGATGGGCAGCAGGATTTTTCCGTCGCGCAAACTCGGCTGCACCGGCTGGCCGGCCACGAACGCCGACCAGACTTTTGCGCCCGCCGGCAGTCCGATGGCGAGAAACTGCCGGCCATGGTTCCGCACGGACAGGGACATTTCGGTCATCATCTGGCCGTCATCGGCCAGGACGCTGGTCAATTGCGCGCTGTCCACCAGCGCCTGCAGCACCCCGGCTTCGTCGAACCGGCGCGCCTCGAGCGTCAGTCGGTAACCCGGCCGCACGTAATGATACACCAGCGCGGTCGAACGGTCCGGTTCGCCGGCCCAATCAGGAAAATCATCCGTGTCCACGCGCTGCAAATCCGCCGCGTTCAATTCGCTCACCTGCAACGGCGCCTGGGCCGAGACGGCCAGCAGGCCGGTTTCGCGTTCCACGCCTTCCGCCGACACTCCGGTCATTGCCATCGCGTTGGTTTTGACCGGGCGCGACTGGTCCCACGTGACCGTGAGCGTATAGAAGCCCTGCACCGGGCTTTGCAATTCCACGCGCCACAGACTGTAGTTGGTTTCGGAAGGACGAGCTATGCGAGTCCCCGACTGGCCGCCGTTCGAGGGGCTCGCGGTTGAATGATTGGGACTCGTGTAACTCGTCCCTCCGATGGTCGTCCCTCCCGGGATTTGTTCCTTGCTGCGGATGTTCGGACCGGAAATCTCGACGTTCTTGAATTCCGCCGGGACTTTCACCCGCAACTCCTGCACCGGCGCGTTGGCAATGTCATAACGCACCCGGGCGCGGCCGGTGACGAGCGTTTCGGTGAAGGCAAACGTGTTGACCACTTCGGCGCGCACCCAGGCGGCCACGGCCTCGGTCGCCACGCGCAGTCGCCACTCCGGCGCGGATTTCGGTTCCGCCGAAATGAATTTATAAGCCAGCACATTGCCCGAGCCGGCCAGGGTTGCGTCCTCCGGCAGCGACACGGCCGGAATCTCCGTGAGCCCGTCGAACGATTCGGTTTTGACCCCCACACCCGGTGTCGGAGAAACCGCGATAAAACCGGTGAGCTTCGCCGTGTCGAGCGGATACACGCCGGCGATGGCCAGCGATGAGGGCAGTGCCTTGAAGCTCCGCGTCAACTCGATGCCCAGGGTATAGGCACCGCTCGTGCGGTCTTTCAGTGTCACCTCCAGGATGCGTGAGACGCTCGCAGGTGGAGGGCCGAGCACCGCCTCGGCCTGTTTCGCATCGCTACTCGGTTGCGCCGGGGCGGTGCCCGGCGCTCCCGCCCGCTCGGTGTACTGCAAAATGTTGTCTCCGGTGACCCGTTCCACGCGGTACCCGTCGGGGAGCGCCACCCGCACTGCGAACAAGCCGGCGCGTTTGATGGTGTAATCAATCGTCGCCGACAGCGACACTTGCTCGGCGCCCACGCGGAAATTGTTCCGCACCACGGCTTCAATTTCCGGCCGGACGGTTTTGGCCTGCACGCGGAGGGCGAAGTCCGGAGTGGCAAACCGGAACACGCTGAACAGCCGGCCGGTCTGGTCCGCGCCGGCCCGCGTGAATTCCCCGGCGTCCACCCGCTCCAGACCGGAAACGGATTCGACCGACAACCCCAGTTCCTCGGTCCCCTGCAAAGCCAGCAGTCCCGTCTCGCGCATTACCTCGAGGGCGTGCGGCACGGCCACTGCCTCGCTGACGGGCAGCGCCGCGAGGGTCTTCTCAGTTTCGATCGTCAATTTCCACGACGACGAGACTCCTTTGAGCAAATCCACGACGAGTATCTGCCCGCCGGGGAGCGCCGGCATCCCGCCGGCGTGTTCCGGATTCGCCGGCAGGATGCCGGCGCTCCCGGATGACTTGACTTCCCAGGTCCGGATTTCCTTTCCTTCGACCCGCAGGAGGCGTTGGCCGGGCGGCAACTGGACCCGCGCCTGGCGCAATTCGCCCTGTGTAATCTGATAATCCAGCGTGGCTCGTACATTGACCACTCCGCCGCCGAAGGTGACGAGGGATTGGTTCCGGCAAAACACCGTGGCGGCCACTTCCGCCGCCCGCTTCACCCGCGGCGTCCAGGCCAGTTCAACACGGTCGCCGGAGCCGACCACGGCTTCCACGCGGGTCCGGTCCTGGTCCAGAATGCGCTGAAACGAAATCGCCGTGGGAAAATCCACGTCCGCTCCGGATTCATCCAGCGTGAGGGCGACCTGGCTGGACAACGCGGGCGGAATGCCGAAGGCGAGCCGGCGCTTGGTCACGTCACCGGCAATCTTGACCAGCAGTTTGACCTGCAACGTCACCGTGCCGCGGCGGTTGAGTTGCGCCGCCACGCCATCGCCATCCCGGATGAGTTCGGCGCGGCCGCCTTTGACCGTAAATTGCTGCACCGCCACGTCGCCGCCGAAGAGCGGAACGATCCGGCCCGGGGTGGCCGACGAGAATTGCAGCGTGGCATTCAACAGCGCCACACGGTCATTCACCGTCCCGGTATAACTGGCCGAATCGATAGCAGCGTTGGCGATTTCGGAGTTCGAAGTTCGGAGATCGGAATTGGCGGCGCGTGTGCTGGCCGGACTGAAGGCGAACAGCAGGAGAATGGCGGCCATCACCGGCGGCAGGCCGGAAGCCGGCGCCGGCGGTCCGGCGGGGGGCGAGTCCAGGGGTTCCGATGTGTGGCGGCGCGGCCAGTAGCGCCAGACGAGCCAGGCCATGACGGCCAACGTCACCACCGGGAAGCCCACGATGAGCGCGTCGTGCAAGGCGCGCCATTGGACCAGCAGGCTGCACACCGACCCGATGATTAACATCAGCGCCACGGTGAGCATGAATGAGCTGCGATGCAGCCGGCGCCATTGCAGCCACCACAGGATCAGACCGATTAAAAATGCCGCCGACTGCCACACCATTTGCAGGGTCTGGAAGGTATGCAGCGACATGATGCGCGCCCGGATGGAAAGCGGCTCGTCGCGGACGTTGAGCACTTTCGTGAACAGGAACGGCTGGCCGGTCTGCGGCAATTCAATTCGGAGCGAACGGATGCCGGCGACGGTCGCCACCGGCGGCGGCGCAACGGTCAGAGGAACTCCGGAAGCCGGCGGGCCGGGTGTCGCTGGCGCCCCACCGCCTCCACCCCCGCCGTAACCGCCGGCGCCCAAAGTACCGCCGGACAGTGGCATTGCGGGCGCAGCGGTCCGGGGGCTGGCAACCAACTGGCCGCGCACCACGGCCTGTCGTTGTTGTTCCACAGCGATTTCCTGCGGCGTGGCCGTCTGCACCAAACCGCGCTGGGATAATTGCGCGAAATTTCCAGCCGTCATCTGCTGGACGCTGCCGTCGGCGAAAAGCACTTCGCAGTGGTCGTTGACGATCGGACTATAAGCGAGGACGGAATCGGGTTTGAGGCTGTCCAACGACATGCCGGCGCCCAGATAGGTGAAACGCCGGCCGGTTTCGACGTCGTAAGTGATCCGGTCCGTGTCCAGTTCATTGGTCATTTCGTCGAATGACATCGGCAGGCGATTGTTGTTGTCACCGGCAAAAAGCTGCGCGGCCACTCCGATTTGTTTGAGGTTACTGACGGAATTGATCCTTTGCGCCTTGCGTTTGGCGGCGGCCAGACTGGGCAATAACATGGCGGCCAGCACGGCCAGGATGGCCACGACGGCCAACAGCGTGAGGACGCCATTCCAGCCGCGCCGGACCGCGGAAATGACGAGCGCAATGACCAGGCAGGCGAGGAAACCGATGATGAGAATCGCGCCGCCCGCTTCGCGCAGGACCAGGACATAGAACCCGAGGAATTTTTCCCACGCGTCGAGCAATCCGTAGGTGGTGCCCTGGGCGATGTTCATGCTGCCGCCGAAATGGGAAAGCCGGAACGACGGCGGCACGAGCAGTTGCCACTCCGCGTAGGTGTTCGGCACGTCGGTGCGCGGCGCGTCCAGTTCGAGGGTTTTCGACCAGGGTGATGCGAGCGCGCCATTGGTTTGTGCGTACACGATGTCCACGGCAAACGCCTGGTCGCGGTCCACATCGCGCGGCAGCGGGACCAGCACCCAGCCGCCGTCGCGCTCCGGTTTGGCCGGCTGGCCGTTGACGTAGCAGCTCCAGAGCGTCGCGGCCCGCGGCAATTGGAAGCGTTGAAATTGTTTCTCGTTGTTCTTTACCATGAACGAGGCCTGGGTCAGCATTTCGCCGCTCTCGGCCAGCACCGAGGTGATTTGCGTGCGGTCGGCCACGGCTTCAAGCACCGGTTCCGTGGCGTAGCGACGCGCCTCCAGCGCCAGGTCGTATTGGTTGCCGGTGTATTGCCAGGCCAGCACGACGGCGCGGGTGATGAACGAACGGTCGGCGGCGGACAACTCGGTTTCATCCACCCGCCGCAGCGTGTCGCTCACGGTTTGCGGGTTGAGCTGCAGGCTGGCGGCGGTGGTGACGGCAATGGAACCGGTCTCGCGTTCCACGTCCACGGGGTGAATGCCGCCGACGGGCAGGCTGGCGTCGCCCTGGGCGGAATCAAAGGGATAATCGTACGTGACGACGAGCGTGTAACCGCCCCAAACCTTGTCCTGCAACCCAATCGTCCAAACCACATCATTTGTGTCGAGTGTCGAGTGTCGAGTGTCGAGAGCATCATTTGGCCCTCGTCCCTCGTCTCTGGTCTCTCGACTTGATTCTTTGCGGCGGATATTGGGACCGGTGAACTCGACATTTTTAAACTGCGCCGGGACCCGGACGTTGAATTCCTGCACGCCCTGGTTTGCCAGGCTGTAACGAATCGTCGCGCTGCCGCCCACCACCCCATCCCCGATGGTAACGAGGTTGAAGACATCGGCGACGACGCGGGCGGCCAGTTTTTCGCTGGCGATGGCCACTTGCCAGTCGGGTTGTTCAGCGGTATAGGCGAGAATTTCATCTCCGTGATCCGGCAGACGGCCCGCGGGCATTTCCCGCAGCCCGTTCAATTCAGCCGTTCGCAGCCGGATGCCGGGCGCAGCGGCCGCGCCGATCTGCGCGGTTTCCCTGGCCGCACCGATCACGCGCAACGGCCGGAGGCTGATTTGTCCGGGAAAAACTTTAAGCGCCTGTTCCAGTTGCACCTCGAGCTGGCGCCGGCCCAGCACGCGGCTGGCGAAACTCACCTGCAGCCGGCCCTCGCTCACCTTCCAGTCCTCGAGCCCTTCACCGCGGACGTCGGCCACGGCAAATCCGGGCGGTGGCACCAGTTCGAGCGTGTAGATACCGGCCTTTTCCACGTTGAGCGTGAGGCCGTGGGCCACCACCAGCCGCGTCTCCTCGAGCCGCGCGTTGACGCGGTCGGCCACATTGATGACCGGTTCCACCGGTTTGAGCCGGAGGGTCAGCGTGAAGGGGCGGGCATTGAAACGATAGGCGGCCACGGCGTTGTCCGGCGCATTGACCTGGCGCAAACCGGTCAGCGAGTCAATTTCCGCCAGCATGTCCTCGGCGGAAATTGTCAGCGAGCCCGATTCGCGGTCCACGTTCAGCGGCTGTGGCGGGTTCAGCGAAGCCGCCGCGGAGGCGGCGCGGCCAACCGGTTGCTCGGTGTAGAGCGTGAGGTCATAGGCGTTCTCAATGGGTTTGATAAATTCAACGGTCAACACCTGGTGAGCGCCCTCGGCGGCGGTGTGCCAGTCGCGGATCTGGTCGCCTTCTAGGCGCGTGAGCGCCTGCGCGGTGGGCAGGGCGAGTCGCAACTGCGCGGCATTGCCCTGGACGACGTCGTAATGAAACCGGCTGGTGTATTTGATGACCGTCGGCGTGATTTGCGCGCCGATGGTGGAATCCACGGTCAGCAGCGCTTTGCGGGCGACTTCGGCAATTTTGCCCTGCCAGCGCAGGGCGACGGTCTGGTCCGCGCCCAGAAAACCGGTCACGCGGGAAACACCGTTGGTCCGGACCGCCTCCAGCAACGTGCCGTCGAGCAATTGCACTTCCGTGTTCGTGCCGATGGCCCGGGCGGTGACGGAGGCGATGGCCGCCGCGGGACCGACAAAGGAAATTTCGTTCCACGGTTCTCCGTGCTGGATTTTGGCAACCACGTCGAGCTTGAACTGGAAATGTCCCCGGCGTGACGCGATCAGTAGATAGGAGTTGCCTTCGCGAACGATTTTCAACGCGTCCGGCAGCCTCACCGGCAGCACCGCCACGTCGCCTTCGAGCAGCGGCGCCGAGCTTTCGCCGGTGGCTTCGGCGTCAATTCCCAGCGTAAATTGCGCCTCGTCGTCGGCCAGCCGGCCGTCGTAGCGGACTTCGCGGAAAATGAAACTGCCTGCTGACAAAACCTTTTTAGAAACGACGGACTTGTCCACCGCACGGGTCTGAGGGATGGACTGGGCAAACATTGCGGAAGCCAGCAGACAAACCAGCAGGGTGACGATGGATTTTTTCATGGCGATCTCCGGGGTGACAGGTTGAAAGCCGGCGAATGGGCGTCGCTTCATAGAAATGCGCATAGCATCAGGAAGGCCACAGGGTAATCCTGTTGAAAATCCGCGGTTTTGTCCCAAACCGGCGCTGGCGGTGTCGCCGACCCTGCGTGGGCTGCACGCCGGTTGCGGAATTTTCACGCGCGCGAATAACCGGTTCATACCGGGTCAGACGGAAGGCTGCGCCAAATGCTCCCGCGGAAATTATGGACCGCGGACGACGGAGGAACGGAAAACGAAAAGATTTAGCCCCGGCGGCTGATTCGTTGGCAGACACCTGGTTCAATGTTTTGGCCAGGAAGGAATCTTTGCCGTGGCAGAATCGGCAGGCTGCTTCACTCGACACCGAGATGCACCCGGATGAATTCTTCCGGAGCGATGGGCTTGGGTTTGTGACCCGCGGATTTGAGCGCGGCAAAGTGCGCGTCGCTCGTCACGACAAAATCCGCCTCCGCCGTGATGGCGCAGTCGCAAAATTTGTTGTCATCCGGGTCTTGGGCAATAACGGCGAACCGGAACTGCGGTTCGATTTGCCGGATGTTACCATGAAGCCGGTCAAGCAGTTCCAGTAGCGCGACGACTTCCCGCCAGCGTTCCGCGCCGGAAAGTTTCGTCGTGACTTCCTCCTATTCGAGCAGGATTTCATTGGACACCGCCAGTGTCAGCCGGCCATCCAGCAACGCGCGGATAATCGGGTAATAGGGCTGTTTTCGCCCGAAGATTTGGAGAAAGACGTTGGTGTCGAGGCAGACCGTCATGCGTAACGGTGTTCAGCCCGGAATTGCCGCACCAACTCGGCCACGCGCCGAAACTTTCCCTGCTCCTGGTCGGCATCGAACGCCTCGCTCAAATGGTCGGCGGCCTGCTCGGCTTCAAGTTGCAGCAACACGCGGTCGAGCAACGCGAGTTGCTCGCCGCTCATCCGCTCGATTTTCTCGTGCAGAACCGGCTTGAGCCGCTCCGGCGGAACCGGCGCGGAAGGCTGGCGGCCTTTCATGCCCAAACCATACACCGGCGGAACCAGCCTGACAAGCGCCGGGGCGAGGGCCAATTTCTGGCACGCTGCTTCAAAGACAAAAACTTCACAGAAGAAAATGAAGCTAACAAAGCTGGGAGTTTTTTCTTCGTTTCCTTAGTTGCCTTCTGTTCGATTCCCCGCTAAGCGCCTTTGGGTTTGGCAAGGAAGGAATCCTTGCGGCTGTGGCGGATTTTGCAATGATGAATCACACGCCGATGAAAACCGAAAAACAAAAGCTCATTCCCAAACGGCGGCGAACATTTGCGAGTCAAATCCGAACACTCGCCCAAACGGACATCGTCGCGGCTGAACTTCTGGCATCGCGTGGAAAGCAATTTAGTGAAATTGAGACGTTGCTTGCCAATTATTATGATGTCCTTGGTGAGTTACAGAGCCTAAAACCATCTGGCGACACTAAAACACAAAAGCCGTCGGGCAATAGCCGGATTTGCTCAAAAGGGGTTGCTGGAGCAATCCGAGAATTCACGGAGAGAGACAGGATGAAATTGTGCCTCATTTTCATTAGAGCGGTGGATTCCCGTGATTCCAAAAAAATCATTGAAATCGCAGAGGCGGTTGATTTTTCAAAATCATTCAAGGCGTCTGGTGACCGCTTGCGGCATGACATTTTGGCTTTGAAAAACATACTCGACCGGTGCCGAGTAAGATGTCCGATACGAGATGTTGCCGAAGCTGTGAACTGGCCGGATATGAAAAGTCAGGATGGATTTTCACGCCTTCGCAGGCTGTGTGCTGAATTGAATTTTCCGCTCGCCCCTTCAAGATAAATAAGGCCGCTCGGCACGCCTCAAAGTCTTAAAATTATTTACTGCGCCCGTGATAGCGTTGGGCATGCAGAAAAAGTTACTGGTTGCGAATGACGGCACGGCAACGAAGCCAACATTGAAGAATCGAGGCCGGTCAAACCAAACGAAAGCCTCGCGGATTGATTTTTGGGATTTCAAACTTGCATCCCGGCGCAACCGGAGACAGCGTCACAGGCGAAATGGCGCCGTGAATTCCGGGCAGGAGTTTCACGATTGACTGATTATTTCAAAAATGGATGTGAAAGGAAAATGACCAATGGACGACAAGCAACTGCTTTGGAAAGAATACGAGTTAAACATAACCACTTATCGCGGGCATCTTGAGTTGGCCCTGAAGATAAATATTTTTTATTATGCGATCACTGGAGCAATTTTGACTTATTATTTTGCCCACGATGACCAGCCTCTGATCAGGCTGGCGCTTGTTTTTCCGTTGGCCATGAGCGTGTGTTTCGCGTTTCTGTTTGGCGTGGGTGCTTATCTATCGAAGAATACACGACGAGATACGCGAGAACTTGGAGCGCAACTGGGGTTTAAGGTTATACCAGAACTAGGCATTCTCACTCTTTTTCTGGCGATTTTTGCCGCACTTATGCTGCTGGTTTCGGCGGGCTTGTTTTTGCTAATTTTATTCAACTAAATCCAAACCGGAGCATGAGCGCCAAAAGTGAGAAAAATAATTTCGCGTTGGTGCCGAGAATGCCGGCTGGACTCGAAAGAGCGAAGCCGGGAAGAAAGCGCGTTTTGTCCGGCATGGTTACGGACGCGCTCGCCCTCGTTCGCGCCGATGATTCAGAAGCCATTTTCAAACGTGGCGTGAGCTATTATTTCGGTGAGGGGATTCAACAGGATTATGTGATGGCGGCAAAAGTATTTCGTGAGGCAGCGGAAAAAGGCCATGCTGGAGCGCAATATAATTTAGCCATTTGCTATCGCGATGGCCAAGGGGTTTCGCAGAATTACGCCGAAGAAGTAAATTGGTATCGCAGAGCAGCAGACCAGGGACACACGGCGGCGCAAAATAACCTGGGGTATTGCTACCAGAGCGGGATTGGTGTTGTCCAGAACGACATCGAAGCTGCGAACTGGTATCGGAAAGCGGCTGAACAAGGATACGCATTTGCCCAAGGCAACCTTGGCTGGTGTTATCTAAAAGGTATTGGTGTGCCGCAGGACGACATCGAAGCCGTGGAGTGGATTCGCAAAGGCGCAGAACAGGGAGAAGCTCTTGGGCAGGCCAACCTTGGAATCTGCTACCAAGATGGGATTGGTGTCGCCCAAGACTACACCGAAGCTATGAAGTGGATTCGCAGAGCCGCGGAGCAGGGAGAAGCAGGCGCTCAAAACAATTTGGGCCTCTGCTACTTCAAAGGTCGAGGCGTTCCGCAGGACTACCTCGAAGCTACAAAGTGGTTTCGCAAAGCAGCAGAACAGGGAAATAGTTCTGCTCAAAACAGCCTTGGTTACTTTTATGAGCATGGGCATGGGGTTCCACAAGATTATACCGACGCCATCAATTGGTATCGTAAAGCCGCCGAGCAAGGAAATTCATTTGCCCAAAACAATCTGGGAGTTTGCTACGAGAAAGGGCTGGGGGTTCCAAAAGACAAAACGGAAGCAGACAGATGGTTTCATCGAGCGGCGGAACAAAGAGGCCAGTGAAAACAATAAGCTCACTCATGCGAAACACCACTTGGATTCTCTTCGACACCGAAACGACCGGCCTGTCCGCTCCGATTTTCGTGGTTGAGCTGGCAGCGCAGCGGATGCGCGGCTGGGTGACGGAGGGCGAGCCGTTCCGCAAGTTGCTCAATCAAAATCAGGAGATTCCCGCCGAGGCGTCACGCGTCCACGGCTACACGCGCGAAATTCTGGAGCGCGACGGCGAACCGGCGCAGCAGGTTTATCGGGCGTTCGCCGCCTACGCGGGCAATCTGCCGCTGGTGTCCTACAATCTGGAGTATGATTTGGACGAGGTGTTGCAGCCGGAATGGCGGCGGCTGCGCCTCGCGCCGGTGGGCGGGCGCGGTTTTTGCGCGTTGCGGCTGGCGCAACGGCTGCTGGACCCGGTGCCGGCGGGCAACTGCAAGTTGCAAACGTTGCGGCAGTATTATCGCCTGCCGGAACGCGGCGCGCACACGGCGCTGGGCGACGTGCAGACGGTGGCGGATTTGTTTGCCAACGTGCTGCGGCCCATCGCGGGGCATCGCGGGCTGGATTCGTGGGAAAAACTGGCGGCGTTCGCGGCGGAGGAATGGTATCCGTCGCGCATCGCCTTCGGCAAACACAAGGGCCGGCTGATTCACGAAGCGCGCAAGGACGCGGAATTGCGCCGCTGGCTGGATTGGCTGGCGGGTTCAGCCAATGCGCGCAACGCGAAGATGGGGCGCTGGTATTTGCGGCAGTTGGAAAAGGATTTGCCAGCAGATGCCACGGTGTTTGCCACGGCGGGTATTGACGGCAAACGGGCCAAGGCTGTTTTCACGACGGAACGGGCGGCGCTGGTTATTTACGTCAATCCGGAGTTGGAAGAGTTGAGGCAACTTGTGGCGGGCGCGCGGGCGCGGCTGGCGGAATTGGAAGTGGACTATGCCAGGGAAAAATCGCACGTGGACGCGATGCAGGCGGCGCTGTTCCGGCGGTTGCGCGAGCATTACCAGAAACGTGACCGGCTGCGGTTGATTTTGGATTACCGGAAGAAATATCTGGATTCGCTGGTACGCGGCGGCGAGGAGGAGGCCAGACAGGCCGAGGAGAATTACGAGAAGGCCAGGGCGCAGTCGGACCGGGATTACGAGGAAACGGCGGCAGCGGTGGCGGAGAAGCAGGCGTTGACGGCAGCCGAGGAGGCGGAATTGAATGGCCTGTGGCGCAAGCTGGTGAAGCTGTATCATCCCGACCGTTTCGCGAACGAGCCGGACAAGCTGGCGACTTACGAAAAGCTGACCGCCGCCATCAACCGCGCGAAGGAGGCGGGCGACATCAAAACGCTGCGCGAAATTGCCGAGGACCCGGCGGGCTACATCCTGCGGCAAGGCTGGACGGGATTGGATTTCAGCGACGAGGTGGAACTGGCGGAATTGCGGCGGCTGCATGAATCGTTGCAACTGGAAATCATCGCCGTCATCGAATCGCTGGAGCAATTGAAAGAAAGCGCGGAATACGAGCTTTGCGGCATTGTCGAGCAAAGGCCGGGCGTGCTGGACGAACTCGCGGCAGAGCGGACCAGGTTGCTGGAACAGGAAAGCGCGGAGTTGCAGCAAGAGGCGGAACGACTGGCGGAGGAGATCAAGGAATTGAGCGGGGAGAAGCCATCACGGATTGGTTAGGTTCCTCCGTTTCCTTCTGTTCAAAAAATACGGCCGGAAATAAGATGGCGCCGCATGGATTCAGACCCGCCTTCGCTCGGAAGTTCCGGCGCGGCAGAAGCGGCACTGCTGGCGCGTTGCCGCCGCGGCGAACCGGACGCGTGGGACGAATTGTTCGATCTCCACTACGCGGCGGCCGGGCGCTTCATTTTCCAACTGGCGCCCGATTTCACCCGCGAAGATGCCGAGGAAATCTGCCAGGAAGCCTTCCTGTCCGTCATCAAAAACCTGGAGTCCTTCCACGGCGAAAGCCGGTTCCAGACCTGGCTCTTCCGCATCGCCGCCAACCAGGCGCGTGATTACCGGGAGAAGCGGAATGCCGCCAAACGCGGCGGCGGACAATCCACCGTCTCGCTGCAAGCCGAAGACCCGGAAACCGGCCTCGCGCCCGACCCGCCGGCCAACCTGCCCGGGCCGGATGATCTGGCGATGAACGCCGAACAGATGGCCGGCGTGCGCGCCGCCCTCGACCGCGTCGGCGAACCGTGCCGTGAAATCATCGAACTGCGCTATTTCGGCGACTTGAGCTACGACGAGTTAAGCCGCACATTGAACTTGAATCCGAAGACCGTCAGTTCGCGCCTGAGCAAATGCCTGGACCGGCTGGAGGAAATCGCGCGCGGAATTTTTTCACGGGAAAACCGGGGTGTTTTCCCGTCCAACTGACTGAACACATGGAACCGGAACGCGAAATTGAAAAGCTGTTGCGGGCGTACGTGCGGAAACGCCGGACCGACGCCGGTGACCCATTGAAACTGCATCCTGCGACGCGGCGGTTGTTGCAGGATGAAGTGTCGCGCCGCGCGCCGAAACCGGGAATGGAAGAAGCTTCGCTCTCGCTCTGGCAATTGTTCCGGCAGCGGTGGGCCTTCCTGCTGGGATTCGCGCTCATGATCTTTCTCGGCGCGCTGCTGGTGCTGCCGCCCTTAAGCAGCGCGAAACGCAAGGCGCAAAGCATGAACGCGATTAATAACCTCGAGCAAATCGGCGCCGCCGCCCAAATGGCCGCCGAAGAGAACAACGGCAAATTGCCGATTTCGCTCGAGGCGCTGACGAACGGATTTGTCCCGGAACAAGTGCTGACGGACCCGGTCAGCGGCAAGCCGTTTGTTTATCTGGCCGGAGGGCAAAATCTGGATGAGCTGCCGAGCAATGCGGTGCTGGCTTATTCGCCGGTGGACAAGGATGGCCGGGCCGTCCTGCTGGCCGATGGTCGCGTCGAATACGCCGACCGTGCGCGCTTCCGCGAATTGACCAACCAAAAATCCTTCCAGCTCGCCCGGGCCGACAAGGTCGCACGTGAACAAGGGGCGAACGTTGCTTTCAATGGGCCGGCCGCCGGCGCGGCATCTCCACCAGCTACACTGGCCCCCGCAGCCGCGCCTCCGGCTGTGCCGACGGTTGGCGGTGAACCGGCAATGCAAAAATCCGAGGTGAACGCCACGCAATCATTTGTCCAAACCGGTGTCGCCGCCAATCAGCAAAACCGCTACCGCAACGTAGCTACCGCCGCTCAGACCGTTCCCGTGCTGCAATCGTTCCAGGTGCTGCAAAACGGAGACGTCGTATCCGTGGTGGACCGGGACGGCTCGGTGTACCAAGGCTCGGTGCAGATGGCCGCGGCGGAACGTGAGGCGCCGCCGCCGCTCGGGGCAGCCAGCCGGGCGGTCGCGCCGTTGCCGGAGCAGGCCAAAACGATTCAACCGCCCGGCAATCAACCGCAAACGGTCCAGAATTATTTCTTCCGCGTGGCGGGAATGAACCGGACGCTGAAGCAGAACGTGGTGTTCACCGGCAACGTAGAAACGCTCCCCGGCGCGATTACGAACATACCATCAACCCTCGGCGCTATCGGTGGTGTTGGTGGCGGCGGCGGCGGCGGAATAACGCAAACCAACCTGCCAGCCACCGCCAATCAACTGCAGTGGCAGTTGTCCAATTCCCGGGTGGTGGGAACAGCGGTAATTGATCACACCAATCAAATCCAAATCAACGCCGTGCCGGTCGCGCCATAGCTGCGAAGGCGGAACCCCGCGAGCGGGATCCGGCGCGCCAAAGCGAAGCGGCGGCGGCTCGTCAGCAGCCTCGCCCCACCAAACGGCACCAGGACTCTTCGGCAATGCGGGTTTCAAATCGGGACACGACCAAGATATATTCCCTCAAACTTTTATGAATCATTGCGCCGGTTTTTGTTTTTCTCGCGGACGTTCTCTTCCCGGGATCGTACTGGCATTGGCTTTCAGTTTCAGCCCTCGCCTTTCAGCCGCCGTCATCGGCACCAACCCGCCCGCACCGCCGCTGACCCGCCAGCGCATCGCCACGTTGCCGGCGGCGCAACAGGCGGTCTGGACGGAATATCTGAAACGGTCGGAACGGCAACGGCAGGCCGACCAAAGCTTTCTCCGGGTGGAAATGCGCAACCACGGCATCAAAATTCCCGTTGCCCCACCCTCCGGCAATTCCGCCAGAAGCATTCCGTTGAATTATCCCCAGCCCTGGTACGGCAGCAATGAAGCGATACGTCTCGCCGGCATCATCGTCTCGTTTCAAACCCCGGCCGGCGGCTGGAGCAAAAATTTGAATCTGGCAAAACAGGCGCGCGCACCGGGAGAAAGTTTTGCGCCCGACAACGACTCACGGCTGCCGGGCAAAAAGGACTTCGACTCACCGCCGGCCGGCCATTGGGACTACGTGGGAACCTTTGACAACAACGCGACGGTCACTGAGCTGCGTTTTCTGGCGAAGGTCATCGCCGCCGGCGGAACCAATCAGGTCAAACCATTCGTCACGTCGTTTGAGCGCGGCCTGGACTACATTTTTGCCGCGCAATATCCCAACGGCGGCTGGCCGCAGGTCTGGCCGCTGCAAGGCGGCTATCACGATGCCATTACATACAATGACGACGCGATGATCAACATTCTCAATTTATTGCGCGAGGTTGCCACCGGGACAAACGATTTCGCCTTTGTGCCCGAGAAAACGCGCCGGCTCGCCGCCGCCAGCCTTCAGCGCGGGTTCGCGTGCGTTTTGGCGTGCCAGATTATTGAGGACGGCCACGCCACGGTGTGGTGCCAGCAACATGACGCGCTGACGCTCCAACCGGTTTCCGCGCGGAACTACGAGATGCCCTCCGAAGTCAGCAGCGAGAGCGCGAAAATCATGATGTTCTTGATGGCGCAACCTCATCCCGGCCCGGAAATCATCAAGTCGGTCAATGCCGCGGCAGTCTGGTTCGAGAAAACCCGAATCTCCGACATGGCGTTCAAGGTCGTTCCCGGCGCCGGACACCGCCTGGTGTCTGCGCCGGGTCACGGGCCGATCTGGGCGCGCTATTATCAAATCGGCGCCGACCGTCCGATTTTCGGCGACCGTGACAAAACCATCCATGATCATTTGAATGAAATTTCCGATGAACGCCGCAACGGATACGCGTGGTTCACCGCTGCCCCGCAAACAGCGCTCGATCGTTACGCGGGGTGGAAGCAACATTTGTCGGAATAGATTGCCGGTCGGATCATTTTTGTCTGGCCACCACTCATTCTCTCGGCAACATTGCCATGCTTTGCTGACGATGGCACACGCTATAAAAAACCTCGGCTGTCTCTGGCTGGCCATGGCACTGGTTTCCGGCTGTCGCACGGCGCAGGCACCGGCCAATCCGGCCGCGAACGCCCGGGCCAAAGCCGTTCTCAAATACTTCCAACACCTGGAGCAGCCACCGGACAAACGTCTGGTGTCCGGCCAGTTTTCCAGTTTTGGCAACCGGGCGAATCTGGATTTGCCGGGCGAAATCCACGACCGGACCGGGCATTGGCCGGCGCTGTTGGGTGTGGACTACGCCGGCCGGGGCGGCATCGCCACGGAAGCGCCGGACCAGGCCGCCATCGAGTATTGGAAGGCGGGCGGTCTGGTGACCGTCAGCACGCATCTTTACGATCCCGCCCGGGCCACCAACAGCGCCTTCGGCGGGCTGCGGGACAAGGACGTTGACCTCAAGACCCTGCTGGATCCCGACTCGGAAACCCACACCCGCTGGATGCACGAACTCGACCAGGTCGCCGCCGGCTTGCAGGAACTCCAGAGCAATGGCGTGGTGGTGTTGTGGCGGCCGTTCCATGAAATGAATGGCAACTGGTTCTGGTGGGGCGGCAAAGACCCGGCGACCTTCAAAACACTCTGGCGCCAGATGTTCGACTATTTCACAAAGGCCAAAGGTCTGGACAATTTGCTCTGGGTCTATGCGCCGAACCATGGCACCAACACCGCGGTGTATTATCCCGGCGACCGTTATGTGGATCTGGTCGGCCTCGACGCCTACACGGATTTCGTGGATACCAACCATATTTTCGGTTACGCCGAAGTCGCGCGGCTGCCCAAGCCGTTCGGCTTCACGGAATTCGGTCCGCACGGACCGCAGAATCCGCCCGGTGATTTCGATTACCTGCGCTTCCTGCAGGGCGTGCAGAGGAATTTCCCGCGCACCGTCTTCTTCATGAGCTGGAACGCAAAATGGAGCCTGGCGCAGAATTCGAACGTCACCGAAATGCTGAACAGTCCCTGGATGGTTAATCGCAGCGATTTGCCGAAGGGGCTGGCCGGAGACCAATAATTCAGCCAAATAAACCGGCGACATGGCGTTCAAAAATTTCTCCAAACCATCGCAAGGCGTGCAATTGCTGCAACGCTCGCTGGCGCGCGGGCGGCTCGGCCACGCCTACCTGTTCACCGGCCACCGGCCGGAGGAACTGGAGTTGCTCGCCCGGACGCTGGCCAAGACGTTGAATTGCCAGAAACCGGTCAAGACCGGCGGGGTAGCGACCGATTGTTGCGACGAATGCCTGAGCTGCCGGAAGATTGACCACGAAACGCACGCCGACATTCATTGGGCGCGGCCGGAATCCAGGTCGCGCGTCGTCACCGTCGAGCAAATGCGCGACTTGATGCGGGAGATTCAACTCAAACCGGCCGAGGCCGAATACAAGGTCGCCATCATCGCGGCGGCGGACCGTTTGAATCCGCAGGCCGCCAACGCCTTCCTGAAAACGCTCGAAGAACCGCCGGCCAAGTCCGTGCTGGTTTTGCTTTCCACCGAACCCCAGCGGATTCTGGAAACGATTTTGTCACGCTGTCTGCGCCTGAATTTCTCCGCCGAAAGCGGCTACGCGCCGGACGAAGCGCAATCCGAATGGCTCGCGGCCTTCGGCGCTTTGGCGGCGGGCGGGCAAAAGAGCCTGCTGGGCCGTTATCGCCTGCTGGATGTGTTGCTGCAAAAACTCGGCGAAATCCGCGCGCGCGTGGACGAGGCGCTCACGGCGCGCTCGCCGCTGCAACGGTATGATGACGTGGAAAAGGACTTGCGGGAAAGGTGGGAGGATGAACTGGCCGCGGCCATCGAGGCGGAATACCGGCGGCAGCGGGCGGATTTGTTGCTGCTGGTGCAATGGTGGCTGCGCGACGTCTGGCTGCGCAGCCTGGCGGTTGGCGGTGAATTGTTGAATTTCCCCAAAATGGCCGGTGTGGAAGCCGTGGCCAAAAAAATCTCGCCGCGGCAAGCCCTGGAAAATCTGCAAACCCTGGAACAGACGCAACGGCTGTTGCACACCAATGTCCAGGAAGCGCTGGCGCTGGAGGTGGGACTGTTAAAACTCCACCTTTGAACCGGGAGCGCCGGCATCCTGCCGGCCAGTTCTTCCAGTCGCAATACGCCGGCCAGCTGCCGGCGCTCCCGGGATTGCCTGCCAGTCCCGGGTTGAGGGGCTTTTCAAAAAATGTGCAGCCGCCGGCGGCAGTCGGCGCAACTCAAATAAAGGAAAACAATGTGGCGCGAACTGACGTTCGCGGCTACGAGATTCAGGGTATTATTCCAGCAACTCCGGTCTTTTATAAGTGTCGCGAGTTTTGACGACAGTTTTTGGCTTTGCCTTTGCGGATTCAGTTCTTAACTTGCACAAACATGAAAGTCATCCCCCTCGCCTGCCGGTTCCTCTGTGCCGCCTCACTCGCCCTTGCCACGATGAATTTGTTCGCCGCCGACGATTCGTCCCCGCGCGAACGGCTATTGCTGGACTTCGGCTGGAAATTCCATCTGGGCAACGAATGGGGCGCGGGCATCAGTTGGGCCAAGGCGGGCACCGGCAGCGGCCCGGCCAGCATGTCGTTCAGCGACGCGAGCTGGCGCACGGTGAACCTGCCGCATGATTGGGCCGTGGAACTGCCCTTTGACAGCACCGCCGACGGCTCGCACGGATTCAAGCCGGTCGGCCCGGGTTTCCCGCAAACCAGTGTCGCGTGGTATCGCCGCACGTTTGACCTGCCCGAAACCGACACCGGCAAGCGGCTCTGGCTGGAATTCGACGGCGTGTTCCGCGACTGCGACGTGTTTGTGAACGGCTGGTTCGTCGGCCATCACAACAGCGGCTACGACAGTTTTCGTTACGACATCACCGATGTGGCGAACTATGGCGGCAAAAATATTATCGCGGTGAAGGTGGATGCCTCGCAGTTTGAAGGCTGGTTTTACGAAGGCGCGGGCATTTACCGGCACGTCTGGCTGGTGAAAACCTCACCCGTGGCCATCGCCCCGGATGGGATCTTTGTCTATTCCAAGTTCAGCAATAACATTCCTGAAGGGCAGGCCACGATTCAGTTGAAAGCAAAAGTGGTAAATCGGCGAAAGGATATCAGCGTCGCGGAAGTCAATTGGAACATCATCTCACCTGACGGCAAAACCATCAAAGAAAGTGGAACGCCTGAAACTTCTGAAATTGCTCCGGAATCGGAAATTGAATTCAGCCGGGAAATTGATCTGAAGTCTCCCATTCTCTGGTCGCCGGAATCGCCGAAACTCTACAAACTCGTCACGACGGTTGAAGTGGATGGTAAAGTTGTGGACCAGAAAGAAACCGAGTTTGGCATCCGGACCGTGGCGTTCGACCCGAACCAGGGATTTCTGCTGAACGGCAAGCCTTACGAATTGAAAGGCACCTGCAATCATCAGGACATGGCGGGCGTGGGCGCGGCGCTGCCTGACCGGCTGCAATATTTCCGCGTCGAGAAATTAAAAGAAATGGGCTGCAACGCCATCCGCACTTCACACAACGCGCCGACACCCGAACTGCTCGAGGCCTGTGACCATCTCGGCATGTTGGTGATGGATGAAAACCGGCTGCTCGGCAGCGACGCGGCGAATCTGGCCCGGTTTGAAGGACAAATCCGGCGCGACCGGAATCATCCCAGCGTCGCCATCTGGAGCCTTGCCAACGAGGAGTTCACCGTGCAGGACACGCCCGCGGGCAAACGCGTCGCCGACACCATGCAGACCCTCCTGCGGCAGCTTGACCCGACGCGGCCCATTACCTATGCCGCGCCCGTCGGCGACGACTATGAGGCAAATATCAATTCCGTCATCGAAGTGCGCGGCTGGAATTATCACGTCGGGCCCGACATGGACAATTATCACCGGGAACATCCCGACCAGCCGGAGGTCGGCACCGAGCAGGGTAGCACCGTGAGCACGCGCGGTATTTACGTGACCGACCCGGCGCGCGGTTACGTCAGCGCCTATGACATCAACGCGCAGCCCTGGTCGAGCACGGCTGAAAGCTGGTGGAGTTACTTTGCCAAACGCCCGTGGCTCTCCGGCGGTTTCATCTGGACAGGTTTCGATTACCGCGGCGAACCGACGCCGTATGGCTGGCCGTGCATCAACTCGCACTTTGGGGTCATGGACATGTGTGGTTTCCCCAAAGACCTTTATTACTACTATCAATCTTGGTGGACGGACAAACCGGTGCTGCATCTGTTGCCGCATTGGAACTGGCCGGGCAAGGAAGGCCAGGACATCAACGTGTGGTGTTTCAGCAATTGCAAAGAGGTCGAATTGTTTTTGAACGGCAAAAGTCTCGGCCGGAAAACGATGAAACCCAATTCGCACCTGGCATGGACGGTGAAATACGAACCGGGCACGCTCTCGGCCCAAGGTTACGACAAAGATGGCAAGCTGATCGCCACCACGAAGGTCGAAACCACCGGCGCACCGGCTGCGGTGCAACTGGAACCGGACCGCGCAACCATCAACGCCGACGGCGAAGACGTCAGCGTCATCACCGTTTCCATCCGCGACGGGCAGGACCGCATCGTGCCGGTGGCGACCAATCGGGTGGAGTTCGACCTGGAAGGTCCCGGAAACATTCTGGGGGTTGGCAACGGCGACCCCAGTTGTCACGAGCCGGACATTTACCTGCCAAAATTGCGGAGTCAGACCGTGGCCATCAACGATAACTGGCGCTGGAAACCGGTGACGAACGTGTACGACTCAAATCTGCCTGAACTCGAAACCGGTTACGACGATTCAAGCTGGGAAAAAGCCGATCCGCAATCCGCCAGCGGACCGTTGGATGGCCGCGCCCAGGCCGTTTTTCGAGGGAAAATTCAAGTGACCGGAGAGCAACTGAATTCGGAAAGCGTCGAGTTGTGTTTCGGCATGATTGATGAGGACGGCTGGGTTTATGTCAATGGCCGGAAGGCCGGGGAATCCCATGATTGGCAGTCGTCACCGTCCTTTGATGTGAAACGTTTGCTCCACCCGGGCGAAAATGTCATTGCGGTTGCGGTGGCCAACTGGAACGGTCTCGGCGGCATCAACAAAGGCGTGACGTTGCGGCTGGGGGAAAAACCGGAAATACCCCAATGGCAACGGAGCGTCTTTAATGGTCTGGCGCAAATCATCGTGCAATCCACCAAAACGCCGGGGGAAATCAAATTGACCGCGCGGGCGGAAGGTTTGTCGCCTGCCACGATGGTGATCCAGACCCGGCCCTGCACGCCGCAGCCTTGCGTGCCGTGAGGGAAATCACTCGGCTTTCACTTCCCGGTCCACATTCTCAATTTCCAGAAAACCGTGGAGCTGGCGGATGCGCGTGGGGTGGCGCATTTTGCGAAGCGCCTTGGCTTCGATTTGCCGGATGCGCTCGCGGGTGACCCGGAATTGCAGGCCCACTTCCTCCAGCGTGCGCGCACAGCCGTCGCCGAGGCCGAAACGCAATTCCAAAACCTTCCGTTCGCGTTCGGTCAGGCTGCACAACACGTCACCCAACCGGTCCTTGAGCAGACTGAAACTGGTGATGTCGAGCGGATTGTCCGCCCCTTTGTCCTCGATGAAATCACCGAAATTGGCGTCCTCGGTGTCGCCGACCGGCGATTGCAGGGAAATGGGTTGCTGCGACATTTTCATCAGCGCGCGGACGCGTTCCACGGGTATTTGCATGTCCTCGGCCAGTTCCTCCGGCGTCGGCTCGCGGCCAAGATCCTGTATCAAGCGCTTCTGCGAACGCATCAGTTTGTTGATGATTTCGATCATGTGCACCGGGATGCGGATGGTGCGCGCCTGGTCGGCGATGCTGCGGGTGATGGCCTGGCGGATCCACCACGTCGCGTAGGTGGAAAATTTGTAACCGCGGCGGTACTCGAATTTTTCGACGGCCTTCATCAGACCCATGTTGCCTTCCTGAATCAAATCGAGGAACGACAACCCGCGGTTGATGTATTTTTTGGCGATGGAAATGACCAGGCGCAGGTTCGCCTCGACCATTTCGGTCTTGGCCTGCAATGCCCTGGTGGAAAATTCGCGCAGCCGGTCAAAGGTCTTGAGATAGTCGGCATAGGGCATCCGGACAAACTCTTCCAGCGCCTTGATTTTCTGCCGTTCGGCCTCGGCCAGGTGCTGTTGGGCGGTGGATTCACGTTGCGCCTCCGTTTCCGCCAGCGCCTGCAGGCCGTATTGAAGTTTGTCGTGAATGTTTTCCGCCACCAGGGCCATTTCCTCGATGACCTTGTACTTGTAGCAAAACCGGGGGAAGGCGGTCCGCAATTTTTGATCCAGGCGCCGGAAGGCCGTCTGCGCGCGGCGGCGCTGGGTGTGGCCGCGGGCGTCACGCCAGGCCACGTATTTGTGGTCCGCTTCCAGATCAATCTTATGAACGCGCGCGACAAGTTTGCGCAACATGCCCAGGTGGGCGTTGCGGTTGTCCACTTTCTTGTCGAGAATCACGCGGTCAAAACGCTCCCGCGGCGGTTCGGTCAGAAGTTTTTCAGCCAGCGCAATATGCTCCTTGCCGGCAAAACCGAGACTGTAAATGATTTTACGGACCTCGTTCTCCGCCGCCTCAATGCGCTTGGAAATCTCGACCTCCTGGGCGCGGGTCAGCAACGCCACCTGTCCCATCTGCTTGAGATACATGCGCACCGGATCATCGAGCGCATCGAGCCGGCTCGTGTCGTCCTCCTCGGCCTCGGCCGTTTTGATGCGGTCCACCTCCGCCTGGTCCACGATTTCGATTTCCAGGCTGCGCAACTTGCCAAAAACCTCATCCAGCTCCGGTTCGGTGACGTGGTCGGGCAACGCGTCGCTGATATCGTTATACGACAAATGTCCCTGTTCCTGCGACAGCCGGATGAGTTCCTTGATGATCCCGGCCAGATCGGCCTGCGGAGAACCTGGGGGGGCGCCATTCCGCGATTTGACCACGGCTGAATCAAGAAGGGGTTGGGTGGAAACGGCCATGCGGTGTGCTCCTTTATCCCGGGCGGAACCCGCCTCGATTTTACAAACCTTCGATTTCGACATACGTACTCAACACTCCCGGTTCACCGACCGCAAGCGGGCGGGGAAAATGGGAAGCCCGTTCCGCTCCGTCAATGGGGAAACTTCATGACATAATTCTACAATGCTTTTTCCGGCACAATGTAAATACCACGGCCCTTCAGATTTTCCAGAATCATATCCACCGTACGGCCCATGGCGCCCAGATTTTCACGGACCACCCGGAGCGCATTGCGTCCCAATTCTTCCCGCCGGTTTTCATCGGCGAGCAATTCCGCAATCGCGTTTTCCAATATTTCCGGGTTGCCGGCCTGGACCGCCGCACTCTGCGTGACGAAATCCCGCGCAATGTCCGTGAAATTTTGCATGTTCGGCCCGAATACGATCGCCTTGCCTACCGCCCCCGGCTCAATCGGATTCTGCCCGCCGACCGCCGTGAGGCTTTTGCCAACGAACACTACTGTCGCATGTTCATAGAAGAATCGCAACTCGCCGGTGGTATTGACCAGCAAACACTCGGTTTTGCCCTCATCAAACCGGGCCTGGGCCAGGATTTCGTCGCGAAAAACAAATTTGACGCCGCGCTCGCGCAATTGCCGTCCCACCTCCCGGCAGCGCTCAAAATGCCGGGGCACCAGTACGAGAAACAGTTTGGGAAACAGGATCCGCAAGCGCCGGGCCATGTCGGCCAGCGCAATTTCCTCGCCCGCGTGGGTGCTGCCGCCCAACAGGATCGGCGCGTCCGGCGGCACGCCGATCTGCCGGAACAACGCCGGCACATCCAGCCGGCGGGGGCCGTGAAGCTTGGCCGCGTCAAATTTCAGACTGCCCACGACGCGCACGGCCTCGGGCCGGCACCCGATTTTCCGCAAACGTTCGGCATCGGCTTCGTTCTGGGCACAGACGCCCGTGAACGAGGCGAACAACGGGCGAAACAGGAATCCAAACCGCCGGTAGCCGCGATAGGAACGGCCGGACAACCGGGCGTTGGCCAGAAACAGGGGGATGCGAAGGTCGCGGGCACGCCACAGGAAATTCGGCCAGATTTCCGCTTCAAAAAGCACAATGGCTTCAGGATTAATGGTGTCGAAGGCGCGGGCGACAAATTTTCGCCGGTCAATCGGGTAGTAAATTTTGCTGATGTGCTTGGGCAAATGATGGTGTAACTGAGCCATGCCGGTCGTGGTCGTCGTGGAAACAACGATCTTGAGGTTGGGCATGCGCGGTTCCAGGGCGCGGATGAGCTGCGTGCAGAGATTGACTTCGCCGACGCTGACGGCATGGAGCCAGATGACCTGGCGGTTGGTCAGGGCCTGCTTGAGGTTCCGGCTGTAATATCCAAATCGTTCGCGAAAGCCGGGCAGCCAGTTGCCGCGCCGCCACATCCGCAGAAAGTAATACGGCGCGGACAGCACGAAAAAAAACGTGAACAGAATGTTGTAGAGTGTACGCACTCCAATTTTAAACGGTACGGTTCTCATGTTCCCGAAAACCGGGGGCGCGCGCAAAGAAAATGTTTCAACTCAACCCCGAAAGAAAATGAACCAGACCGCCAGCAACATCGGCAGCAGAAACGGCAGCGTGAATTTCACGATAAATCCCGGAAACGTCGGCGTGCGGATTTTTTCGTGGTCGGCGATGGCCTTGACCATGAAATTCGGCCCGTTGCCGATGTAAGTCGCCGCGCCAAAAAAGACCGCGCCGACGCTGATGGCGGCCAGGTTCAACCCATTTCCGGCCAATAATTCTTCCATGCCCCGGGCGCCACTCGTGCCATAGAGCGCGCTTAAAAAGCTGAGGTACGCTGGCGCGTTGTCCAGCCCGCTGGATAAAATGCCGGCGCCGAAATAAAAAATTCCCGCCGCCGGATGGGCGCCCAATAACGTGCGCGCGTTCAGATCCAGCCAGTCGAGCGCGGGAATCATCGTGGCAAAAATTCCCATGAATAAAATCGCCACCTCCTGAACCGGATGAAAATGGAACCGGTTCGCTTCATGCACGGATCTGGCGGTGGTGAAATAAGAACCCGCCGCGGCCGCCAGCATGATGCCTTCCCGCAGAAAAACCGGCCGGTTGATGAACACGGCGCCCAGGATGACCGCCAGAAAAAATAAATTCCCCAGCCCCGCGAATTTCCAGGTTTCCTTTGCCGTTTCCCTTCGCCGGACCGCCCGCGGCGCGCGGATGAAGTTGAGCCGGTCCACGACGTAAAAGATGGCCAGCAGGATGCCGACCCCGGTCACCCACATCGGCCAGCAATGTTCCGCCACCCACCAGAACGGGATGCCCTGCAAATAACCGAGAAACAAGGGGGGATCGCCAATGGGCGTCAGGCAACCGCCGAGATTCGCCACAAGGAAGATGAAAAAAACGATATGGTGGGCCGTGACACGGTATTGGTTCATCCGCATCCACGGCCGAATCAGGAGCATCGCCGCGCCGGTCGTGCCCAAAACATTCGCCAGGACCGCGCCCATCAACAAAAAAACCACATTGGTCCAGGGCGTCGCCTCGCCTTTTACTTTGATGTGGATACCGCCGGAAACCACGAACAGCGAGCCAACCAGCAGGATGAAGCCGAGGTAATCCTGCGCGACGTGCCGCACGCGGTCGGGGTTCTGCAAAACCAAAAGGTAATAGCCCAGCGGGATGGCACCCAAACCCAGCGCGACCTTGGGATAATGCCGCAACCACCAACCCGGAACGAGCAACGGCGCCAGCGCGATGGCGCCGAGCAACAATCCAAACGGTAAAATCATCCAGGGATTGGGCGCGATGATGTTTTCGCTCATGCGCCGGAAGGTTGCGCGGCGGAGGGAAACGAGGTCAAACCGAAACCTTGGAACCACCACTCTAAATTTTCACCCGGGCCGCGGCAAATTCGCTTGTTCCCATCCGGCTGATTTGTTCAATTGCCGCGCATGGCGCAACCATTCGCTGCACCGGCTGAACATCACAAGCTCTTTCATCGGCACTGGACTTGGTGGTTCATGGTGGCGGCGCTGGCGCTTGTTGTCGTCGTCCGCGTTCGCCTGCTCAATCTCCCGCTGGAACGCGATGAAGGCGAATATGCCTACGCCGGACAACTTATGTTGCAGGGCATCCCTCCCTACCAGCTTGCCTACAATATGAAATTTCCCGGCACGTATGCGGCCTATGCGGTCATTATGGCTGTGTTCGGGCAGACACCGGCCGGAATTCATCTCGGCGTGCTGGTGGCCACGGTGCTGACCGCTGGAATGCTTTACTGGCTGGGGCGGCGGTTGCTGGATGAAACCGCCGGCCTGGTGGCAGCCAGCGCCTACGCCGTCATGGCCGCGTCGCCGGGCATTCTGGGATTGGAAGGGCACGCCACGCATTTTGCAGCTTTGTTCGCCACGGCGGGTTTGTGCCTTCTCGTGCCGATTCGTCATGCAATTCATTGGGAGCGGGCGATAGCCGGCGGGTTCATGCTGGGCATGGCCATGTTGATGACACAGCAAGGGGTTTTCTTTTGTCTGTGGGGAATGATATTTCTGGCGGTCACCGGCCAGCGCCAGTTGGGAATCGGTTGGAGGAGAAGACTGTCGCTCATCGCAGCCTGCGGTCTGGGTGCGATCCTGCCTTTGGGCTTGACCTGCCTGATGCTTTGGCCTGTCGGAGTTCTCGACCGGTTCTGGTTCTGGACCATCGGTTACGCGTGGCAATACGTGTCCCTGGTGCCGTGGGCCGACGTTCCGATGAAATTTTTTACCGGATTTTCCAAGGCGGTTGGTGGAAACGCACTGCTTTGGATGGCGGCCATTGTCGGGGTGCGAATGTTTTGGCTGGACCAGCGGTTGCGGGAATCGCGGTTTGCCCTGCTCGGTTTCGCCGTGGCGTCCTTGCTGGCCACTTGTCCCGGCTTTTATTTTCGCCCGCATTATTTTCTTTTAACTCTGCCAACGGTGGCGTTGTTGGCTGGCTGCTGTGTCAGCAGCGCGGGACTGGTTTGCCAGCCTCCGACCAGGTCCAAGGCTTTATGGAAAGCATGGTCCAAGGTGGTTTACGTGCTGATGCTGTCGGCAAGTGTTTTCTTCGACCGGCGGGTCTGGTTTGAATTGAAGCCGGCGCAGGCCAGCCAGGCGATTTACGGTTTCAACCTGTTTTCCCAGGCGGGAACTGCCGCGACGTTCATCCGAACACACACGCCCCCGCACACACGATTGGCAGTGCTGGGTTCGGAACCGGAGATTTATTTTCTTTCGCATCGGCGTTCAGCAACCGGCTACATCTACACGTATGCCTTGATGGAACCGCAGCCGTTTGCGCGCCGGATGCAGAAGGAAATGATCCACGAAATTGAGTCAGCCCGGCCGGAATGCGTGGCGGTCGTCACGTTTAACGACTCGTGGATCAGCCGGCCGGAATCGGACCGCGAAATTTTTGACTGGTGGGATTCCTACCGGACGAATTACCAGTTTATCCGCGGTTTTCCCATCGCACCGGCTCCGGAGGGCAGCACCATCCTGATTTACCGGCGAAAACGTTTCACGCCTCCAGCCAACCCCATTCCCCTGAATGACCCTCAAAAAACTTAACTATCCGGATTGGATCATTGCCGCGTGCCTCAGCCTGGTCGCCGTCTGGTTGCACTTTATCTTTCTGACGCACGCCGGTGGTCTCTGGCGCGATGAGGCAGCCATTACCAATATTTCCCGACTGCCGACGCTCGGCCAGGTTTGGCAAGCGTTGCCACATGATAATTGTCCCATTGTCTTTCCGGTGCTGATACGGCTCTGGTCAATGTCGGGACTCGGCGCCACGGATGCCGGTTTGCGAATTTTGGGATTGGGTTGCGGGTTATTGCTGCTGGCGGCGTTTTGGGCCGCCAGCCGGATGATGGGCAGGGGATTGCCGCTGCTTTCGGTCGCGCTCGCAGGATTGAATTTCACGGTGGTCCGGTATGGCGATTCGCTCCGCGCGTACGGTTTGGGGACCGCGTGCATTTTGCTGACGATGGCACTGATTTGGCGCTATGTGGAAGCGCCGAACGCGGGGCGTGGTTTGATGGCCGGGATGGCCGCGGTGTTGAGCGTGCAGGTGCTTTATCAAAATGCCTTTTTATTGCTTGCTATTTGCACCGCCGGCGCGGCTGTCTGTTTTCGCAGAGGCCGGCAACGCAGCGCCATTAGCGTTTTAAGCATGGGGGTGGCAGCAGCGTTTTCCTTGCTGCCCTACATTTCTCCCATCTATCACGCGCAAAGCTGGTGGATTGTCAACAAAACGGGCGTTGATTGGGCGATTTTTCTTAACCGTATTGCCGAAGCAACTGGCATTCTGGCTGGCGTCTGGTTGGTTCTTCCCGTGGTCGCGGCCCTGTTCGGCGTGGGCTGCGTTCTGACAAATATCCCGCAAAAAGAAACCGATAACCGGCGGGATTTGCTTTTGTTCGCCAGTGTGGCCTTGGTTATTGGAGTAGTCACTTTTGGAATTTTCATTAAATTGGCGGATTTGCCCACTCAAAGTTGGTATTACATTCCGGCAATGTGTTTCACCGTGGTTTGTTGCGACGCCATTTTACCACGGATTCATCGAGTGGCGCATGTCGTGGTGCTGGTTGTGGCGGTTATCGCCGCTCCTCTTGCGTTTACCCCGGCGTTCTCCAATTTGAAATGGCGGCAGACCAATGGTGATTTGGTTGCCGCACTGATCTCGCAAAGGGCCCTGCCCAACGACCTCATTATTGTCCATCCCTGGTACTATGGAATCAGCTTTGCCCATCATTACCGGGGAACCGCGCCGTGGACGACACTTCCGCCGCTCGCGGATTACCGGTTTTACCGTTATGACCTGCTCAAAGCGGCCCTGCAAAAAACCAAGGCCATCGAACCGGTTCTGGAAAAGGTAAAAACCACCCTTTCCTCGGGTCATCGGGTATGGCTCGTCGGACAAATTCCAACGCCTCAATCGGGGACGCCTCCGGCGGTCCTGCCTCCAGCTCCTCATGGTCCGCAGGGCTGGGCCGACCAGCCCTATTCGGATGTTTGGGGCGCCCAACTCAGCTATCTCCTCATGCGTCACATCACCAACGCTGCGCTCCTGATTAACTCCTCAAATAATTTCGTCAATCCCATGGAAGACATGGCGTTAATTCGCACCAGTGGCTGGCGCCCTTCGACACAAACCAACTTGCCCTAGATTGCCGCCTCTGGCTTGACGTTTCCGATTTCGGCTGCGACTTTTCCCCTGCTTGACGCAACCAGCAGCAGTCGAAGCGGCCAGCAATTTGTTCGCTGACATTTTGAAGGCTCCGGCTGTGCAATCCTTGGCGCAGCAATTGGAGAATGGCGGAGTGTTAACTTGCGCCGGCGTGGGCCAGGCGGCCCAGCCGTTTTTCACTGTCCTGCTCCGCAACAATTTCCCGGGCCGGCCATTCGTCCTCGTCGCACCGGATTTGAAAACGCAGGAAAGTTTTCAGCAGGACATCGAAACGTGGCTTTCTTTAAGTCGAGGGTCGAGGGTCGAGAGTCGAGAGCAAAAGTCGCCGGGCGAAACTGGCCCTCGACCCTCGGCGCCCGGCTCCCAACTGCTGTTTTACCCGCCGTGGGAAGTTTTTCCCCACGAAGGCAAACTGCCGCACGCCGATACCATCAGTGATCGGCTCCAGACGTTGGTTGCCCTCACTGACCACGCCGTACTCCGCACTCCGCACTCCGCATTGGTCGTGACCAGCGTCACCGCCCTGCTCCAGAAAACCTTTCCGCCGGGTGACCTTCAGCAGCGGACCCGCGCGTTGCACCGTGGCGATAAAATCAATCCGCTGGATTTGATCGAAGGGCTCGAAGAACAGGGCTACGAGCCGGAAGCCCAAGTCACACAAAAAGGCGAAATCGCCCTGCGCGGCGGCATTCTGGACGTTTGGCCGCCCACCAGCCCGTGGCCCGCCCGGCTGGAATTCTTCGGCAACGTGTTAGAGTCACTTCGTTACTTTGATCCGCTCACGCAAATCTCGTGCGCGACAATTTCCAACATTACGATTTCCCCAGCCGGCGAACTGGGGTTTTTAAAGCAAATTCAGTCGGAAGGGCGGGTTACACGAGCCCCTGACCTGGAGAATGGGACTCGTATAACTCGTCCCTCCGAAGTTAACGCACTCTCAACTTTGTTGAATTATCTGTCCCGCGATACCATCTTCCTCTTGTGTGACCCGGAGCGGCTTTCCGTCCGTGCCGGGGAATATGCCTCGCAAATTCCCGCCGGTGACCCGTTCTTTATTTCCTGGCCGGATTTTCTTGGCGAATTGGGCCGCGGTGGATTCACGTCCCTGGAATTGGGTGATGCTGACGGAGCGCCGGGCGCCGCCCCGGCCGGAACCGATGCGGAGGCCAGACAACCCGCCGGGCCGGTGCCCGGCGTTCCGTTGTTTGCGTCCCTGGACGCTTTTCGCCCGCTCGCCGGGCACGCGCCGGAACCGCAAATTGCCGAGGCCCGGCGCCGCGAGTTTTTCCATCAGCTTCACCGTTGGCTCCGTCAAGGTTACGCCGTTCACATCTTCTGCAATAACGACGGCGAGCGGCAGCGGTTTGGGGAAATCTGGGCGGAATTAGGTCGCGAGTCGAGAGTCGAGAGTCGAGCGCCAGATTCTGTTCAGCCCTCGACTCTCGACCCTCGCCCCTCGACTCACCTCGGCTCCCTTTCCCGCGGCTTTCTTTGCGATGAAGCCAAACTCGTCGTCGTCACTGACGCCGAAATCTTCGGGCGCTACAAAATCCAGCGTCCGCGCCGGTTGAAATCGCCGCACGCGCTGGCCACCCGTTCCGCGCTCGATATTGATTTCACTGAACTCGAAGCAGGCGACCTCGTGGTCCATCTTCAATACGGCATCGGAAAATTTCTCGGTCTGAAAAACCTTCCGGTGACCACGAAGCCTTCCAATACGGAACTCCGGACTCCGGAGTCCGGGATTGAATGTCTCGTCATCGAATATGCCCCGGCCAATCCCGGGGACGAGCCGCCGAAACTCTACGTGCCGGTCCCCGAAGCGCATCTGGTCGGCAAATATGTCGGGGCAGGCAAGGCGCATCCGCCGCTGAACACGCTCGGCGGCACCCGTTGGCAGAAGGCGAAGGAACAGGCCGAACGCGCCGTGCGCGATGTCGCCGCCGACTTGCTCCAGATTCAGGCCGCGCGCGAAACGCAACCCGGCCACGCCTTCAAGCCGGACGCGCCCTGGCAACGCGAATTCGAGAGCGCGTTCATTTTTGAGGAAACCCCCGATCAATGGCGCGCGATTCAGGAAACCAAATCCGACATGGAAAAACCCAGGCCGATGGACCGGTTGATCTGTGGCGACGTCGGCTTTGGCAAGACCGAGGTCGCCATCCGCGCCGCGTTCAAGGCCGTGCTGGGCGGCAAACAGGTTGCCGTGCTGGTGCCGACGACCGTCCTGGCACAGCAACATTTCAACGTGTTCCGCGAGCGCATGGCCGATTATCCGGTTCGCATCGAATTGCTCTCCCGTTTTCGCACCCGCCCTGCCCGGCAGCGCGTGGTCAAAGACCTGGCCGGCGGTTCGGTGGACATTGTCATCGGCACGCACCGGTTGATTCAAAACGACATCATCTTCAAAGACCTCGGCCTGGTGGTGATTGACGAGGAACAGCGGTTTGGCGTATTGCACAAGGAAAAGTTCAAGCGGCTGCGCACGCTGGTGGACGTGCTCACGCTCAGCGCCACGCCGATTCCCCGCACGCTTTATCTCGCGCTGACCGGCGCGCGCGACATGAGCACCATCCAGACGCCGCCGCACGACCGCCTGCCGGTCGAAACCATCGTCACTCAATTCGACGAACGCGTCATCCGCGACGCCATCCAGCGCGAACTGACCCGCGGTGGCCAGGTGTTTTTCCTGCACAACCGCGTGATGACGATTCAAACCATGGCCGACCGTTTGAAACGGCTTTTGCCCCGCGCCCGCATCGTGGTCGGCCACGGCCAGATGGACGCGGACGAACTGGAAGAGGTCATGACGAAATTCGTCAATGGCGAGGCCGACGTGCTGCTCTCCACGACCATCATCGAAAGCGGCCTGGATATTCCGAATGCGAACACCATCATTATTGACCGCGCGGACCGTTTTGGCTTGAGCGACCTTTACCAGTTGCGCGGACGCGTCGGGCGTTACAAGCACCAGGCTTACGCCTACCTGCTGTTGCCGCGCCATGTGAGCCTGCTCACCGACGTGCGCAAACGCATCAGCGCCATCCGCCAGTATGCCACGCTGGGCAGCGGTTTCAAAATCGCCATGCGCGACCTGGAAATCCGCGGGGCGGGCAACCTGCTCGGCGCGGAACAAAGCGGCCATATCACGGCGGTGGGTTTCGAGCTGTACTGCCAGTTGCTCAAACAAAGCGTCAGCTCGCTGAAAGGGGAAAAGGTGAAGCCGCGCGTGGAGGTGAGTGTGAAACTGGATTTTTTGGACCAGTCAATAGTCAGCAGTCAGCCGTCAGCAGGAATTGGCGGCGAACGCAGTCGGTGGGGCGAGGCTCCTGACGAGCCGGGGGGTGCTGGTTCGAGCGGCTCGCGAGGACGCTCGCCCCACCATGCTGCTTTGCCCCATACCTACGTCACCGAACCGCAGCATCGCATCGAAATCTACCGCAAACTGGCGCAGGCCACCGATAAACCGGCACTCGAAGCATTGCAAAGGGAACTGCGCGACCGGTTTGGCCCGCTGCCGTCACCGGTGGAATTGCTGCTGCTGGTGGCCGAACTGAAAATCCTCGCCAGCGAGAAATCCGTAACCACGGTCGAAGTGAAAGACGATAAACTGATGCTGACGCGCCACGGCGATTTTATCACGCTGAGCGGCAAATTTCCAAGACTGACCAAAAAGGAGGCGAAGGCACGATTGAAAGAAATCAAGAAACTGCTGCTGGCGATTTGAGATTTGGCGTTGCCATGTGCGACGCCGGCGGGCATTTTCTTTACGGCAATGTTCGAATCCGGCATTGATAACGCGCCCGTTTCAAACCCCTTGAAAGGCCGGCGGCGGCATTGCCGGGTCGCTGCGTTTGTAGAAGCGTGGTTTCACGCGCGCCGGTTCAGCCCGCCAATCTCAAGACCATGCCATTGAAGCGACTACCCCAATTTATCGAGGGAAAATTCATTAAATCCTTCATCGTCATTGCCGGCATTGTCCTGGGGCAGGCGGTGCTTTACGGCCCTTCCTTGATTGGACAAAAAATCCTGCTGCCACTGGATATTCTTGCCCATCCCGGCGCTTATATTCCTCCGACCGCGGAAACGGCAAAGCTGGTGCCACACGACTTAATATTGTCCGATTTGGTCCTGGCGCTCGAACCCGCGCGGCGGTTCGCAGTTTCGCAAATTCATCAAGGCCGGTTTCCGTTATGGGCGCCCTATCAGTACGGCGGCGTTCCTTTCATCTGGCCGAAATATTCACCGTTCCTGCTTTTAGAATGTTGCACCAAGTCGCCGGTGATTCTGGCCTGGGCGCAATTTTTTGTCGCGCTGGTCGCAGGCATTGGCATGTTTTTCTTCTGCCGGAAATCATTGCGCGTCGGTTTTTGGCCGGCGACGGTCTGTGCCTGGTGTTATCCTTTGACGGGATTTTTTGTCCTTTGGCAGGGTTATTTCACGCCTTTGGCGGTTTGTTGGCTTCCGTGGCTTTTCCTTTCAGTGGACAAAACCGTCCGCGGCGGTAGTTCATCGGCACCCATCGGATTAAGCATTTTCACGTTTTTGGTCCTGACCAGCGGGCAACTTGACATTTCCGGCCAGGTCCTTTTGGGTTCCGGGTTTTATGCCATTTGGTGTTTGGGGGACACGTATAGGAACGAATGGTTTCACCGGAAGTCGCAAGCGGCCATCGCCATGTTGATAGCAGGCTGGGGACTGGGATTTATGCTGGCGGCTCCACACATGCTACCGCTGCTGGAATATGCCAAAACAGGTTCCCGAATGATACATCGCAGCACGGGTGCGGAAGAACGGCCCCCAGTGGGATTGGCCGCGTTGCCGCAAGTGGTTTTGCCGGACATCTACGGCACCACTGAAAAGGGCAGCACCTATATTTTGTCCGCCCATAAAAGCTACCTTCAGGAGAGCGCAGCCGCCGGATACACGGGCGTGTTGGCCATGTTGCTGGTGGCTCCGCTGG
>JAJXYT010000196.1 GCA_021780375.1 bacterium
TCAGCGGCCTGGACCTGGAAATAATACGTGCCGCCGCTCATCGGTGTGCCGGAGATGAGGCCGCTCGAATAGAGCGTCAGGCCCGGCGGCGGATTGGCCGAGCCGAGTGCCAGCGACCAGTTATAAGGCGGCTGTCCGCCGGTGGCGCCGAGTTGGGTGCTATACGGAACACCAACCGCGCCGCCGGACAGGGAAACATTGGTGATGGCCACCGGCGGCAATGGCGGGTTGTTGAGAATGGTCAGCGCCAGCCCGTCTTCCTCAACGGTGTTCGAAGCCGCGTCGGTCACGACCACGTCAAAGTAAAATTTGCCGTTCATCAGAGGCGTGCCCGAAAGAACGCCATTGTTTGCCAGGCCAAGACCCAGCGGCGGAACGGAATAATTGGGTATGGACCAATTGTACGGCGGCGTCCCGCCGGCTACCTGGAACGTCTGGCTGTAGAAGATGCCGTTCGTGCCGTCGGGCAGCGAGGTCGTGAAGATTTGCAAGGGTGCACTGACGAATGGCACCGTAAAATCCTGTTCAACCGTATTACTCGAAACGTTGACAAAATTGGTGCCGACACATTGATAGCCCAGGGTATTCAACTGGCCGCAGTTCAGGGTGACGCCCCAGCCTCCGTTCCCGACGATGAACGAGTAATAGCCGTTGCTGTCGGTGTTGGTGGAATAAATGTTGATGCCATTGCCGGTATAGACGGTCAGGTTGGTGATGGGCTGGTTGCCCGTATCCTTCACGTAGCCGAAGATTTGTCCGGCATTGCTCGGGATTACCGTGAAATTCGCCACACCGCTGTTGTTGTCGATGATGACGTTTTGACTGTTCGGGCACTGATAATTGCCTGCGCCCAGAGTGCTGTCCAGGCTGCCGTTGCCGCCGGTGCAATCGACGCCGACGGTCCAGAAGCCGTTGGCCACGTTCAGGGTGTAATGGCCGTTCGTGTCGGTATCCGCATTGGCAGTGTAAATGACGCCATTAATCGTCGCGGAAGCAAACATGCCAAGGCCCACGAGGTTGGTGCCGTTAAACTGAACATTGCCGGTGATTTGGCGGGTCGCCAGAACGGCGGTGAAATTGACCTGCAACGCCTGTCCCACGGCGAGGTTCGTGCCGCCGTTTTGATTAAATGCCGGCTGGGAATAGAGGTAATTGCCGGGGCTGTTATCGGAGGACACTTGCACCTGCCAGGGATCGCCATTGCCCAGACCGCCGATAACGCCGACGAAATAATTCCCATTCGTATCCGAGTAGCCATCCTGTTCATATTCGTTGTTGTTGCTGTCGTATGATTGAAGATCAACTTTCGGCAGCGGATTACCCAGATCATCCTTCACCGTGCCATAAAACATGGCCGTGGCTTTGGGGTATGGTCCGACAATGCCGGTCGTGCCGGCGGCGACGTTGGTGCCGTTCTGGTATCCAACATAACCGTGAACAATCAGGCCACCGTCGTCGTTGCCGACATTCCAGGTCCCGGAAGTGACCCCGATGGAGAAATCGCCGTTGGTGTCGGTAAAACCGACGGCAATCAGGCCCGCTCGGGTTGCCGCGGGTTCAAAAACACCGGGCAATCCGATGCCGAAATTGTTGGCATCCACAATCTGGCCGGAAATGCTCTGCGTTGCCGGAATAAGACTCAAATTAGTGTTAAGGGTCTGGCCACTGCCCAGGGTGAGAATCGGCGAGGCTGAATAATCAGCGACATAGTTATTTCCAAAAGCGACCGGCACATACGTTCCCGGCGGCGCTTGAAGGCTGTAAGCGCCGGAATTGTTCGCCACCGTCCCCGCCACGGGCGTTCCCGGTCCGTGATTGCCGCCGCGCGGGGGAGGAAACAACAGGACCACGGCGTTGGGAACCGGGGTGCCGTTGCTGACCACGTTGCCGGTGAATTCCTGCGCAAACGCGAACGGGGTGACGGTGAAGGAATTTGTGACGGGCAAGAAATGCCCGGCCGGACTGGAGAGCACGACCAGGTATTTCCCGACAATGTTCTGGACGAAATCCCCGTTCTGAAAATTCAGCGTGGCCGTGATTTGCGCTGCCGTCGTATCGTTGTCGCCGGGGACATTGAGGTTCGTAACGCCGCCGATGACCATGCCCGCCTGGCCGTCGGTCAAATCAAACTGTTGCACCAGGGAATCGCCGCCATCCACGATGCCATTGGTGTTGAGATCGAGAAATTTCTGGACCACGACGGTGTCGCCGCTGGTCAGGTTGGAAACCTGCAACGTAATCATCCCGTTGTAGGTGTTGCTGACGGTCGCGGGAGTGATGTTGAAAGTTACCGCCGAGGCGATTTGAGAAAAGCCGGCCGCCAGGGCCAGGGCAAAAAACAATTGTTGCATTAAGGTTTTCATAAAATCATTGCTTGATGGGCACCCGTGCGGAGAACAGCAGGAAATATGCCTGCTGATATGTCCGCTTTGATTTGCTCGACAGCGGCATTAACGGCCAGAATGGCTCGCGAAAAGTTTATTGCGAGGCATCGGCAATCGGCGCATGCACTGTAGCACTGCGAAGTTAATCTGGCGCCGGCGCTTGACCGGATTTTACCACCGGGACGATTCCGGCGCCACTGTGGGCGAACTGCCGCTTGCTCGAGACCGCCCTGACCTCATCAAATAATGGCGTCAACTCTCCGTCCTGTAACCGCCGCGGTTCCACCAATCCGATGCGACTGAGCGGGCAGGAAAACAAACTGAGACACACGGCGGGGCAGGTGAGACACCGAACGGAAAGGATGAAGGCTAAACGCTAAATGCTGAAGTGATTTTCAGTGCCAACGGCCGACCGCAAAGGACGCAGAGATTCGACACGGATTGCACGAATTACCACGAATCCCAAACCCCGTCAGGACTGGCATTCCAATCGTAGCAGCGGACGTCAGTCCGCTCATTATTTCGGCTGGGGAAAAGTTTGAGCCGGCTCAGGTCGGCTGCTCCGGCATTCCACATTCCGCAGCGGCAACTGGTCGCGTCCCGCATGGTGGGGCGGACGGGAACTCTTTTCCTGAATTTATTTTGGGTTGGACGATGGGTGGAATGAATCTTGTTTTGACGTTCGTCCTCACTTTTTATCCTCTTCCCCAGGGGAGGATAATAGTTGCCGGCCGTTTCTGGTTTGGCGGACGGCTGTCTGGCAAATCCCGGCGCGCGAATTTTCAAGCGGATGACGGACGATTCTCCCTCTCAATCGCTCGCCCATCGAATGGGAGAGGGTGGCTGCGGGCCGGGTGAGGGTTGAATTCAGGCCGGGATGAGGGAAGTCGTGACCAACGGCGGGCCTTGCCCCGTGGCCGCCAGGCTTTACGGGGATCGCCTGTCTCGCCATAGCTTCAGCGGCGGTGGATTCAACACCTGATAGCATTGGCGCTCC
>JAJXYT010000175.1 GCA_021780375.1 bacterium
TCGGGCAATAATGGAGATGCTCACATCCAAACCGGCAGTGGCAATCCGTTTATCAATGAGGCCGGTGACAATTACGAACTGCTCGCCAACACCATAGCCGGGGCCAACCTCGGTGCTCCTAACAATGTTGACCCGAATGGAGACACGCGAACGACCTGGACGCGCGGAACATTTGAGTTTACGGGCAACACCAATTCGCCGCCGGTGAATCCCGTTATCCAGGTGACGCCGGGGAGCATGTCGTATGGGACGCTGCCGGTGGGGACGAGCAAGACGAACAGTATCCTGGTGCAGAACCTGGGGAACGGGACGTTGACTGGGACGGCGAGCGTGAGTGCGCCGTTCAGCGTGGTGGGGGGCGGGAGTTACAGCCTGGGAGCCAATGCGAGCCAGACGGTGTGGGTGGCATTTAGTCCGGCGGTGGCGAGCAATTATACACAGAGCGTGAGCTTCAGTGGCGGCGCGGGGACGAATGTGACGGTGAGCGGGAATACGACTAATGCGTCATCGGTGATTGTAGTGCCGCCCTCGCCTTCAGTCGTCACCAAAACCATAACGGCCGGCATAACCAACGCCATTACCCTGCAGTTCGCTACCAACCTGACATCTTCAACCTGGCAAACCATCGGCACTTTTGCGGGGTCGACGACTCTTTCCTTCACCAACATGCCCGCGGTTTTCATCCGGGGCATTTGCAACAATCTCACCAGCTCGGTCACGCTGACCTGGCCGCCCAGCGCAGACCCGATCCTTTTGGGTTATATTATTTATTACGGCACGGCCAGCCAGACCTATAACAGCACGGTTACCGTTGGCAATGTAACGACAGCGACCATCTCCAATTTGACGGGCGGCAAAACTTATTATTTCCAGGTCATGGCCTACGATTCCAAGGGGCTTTTAAGCCTGATCTTAAGCAATATAAGTGCCGTGCCTCAAGCAACAAGCTTCTCGCTCACATTCACCGGCCACTGATGGCTCAAGGCCGCCGGAAAGAGGAATTTTGCAGCGGCTGGCGGATAAATTTTCGACGCAACTGCCCATGATGATGGCCAGGCGCGAAATTGAACGCCGCGGTTTGTTCGTTCGAACCTTCCCACCTCCGCTTCGCTCAAATCGCAATGCCATTACTTCCATGGGAGGGTTGCCCGTCTGCCAGACTCCGCGTTTGTTGGCACATCGTCAAAGTGCCGTGCGGTTCCGTGCCGGGTGCTACCGCATGAATGTGTGATTTGCCCCGGCGTGGATGATTTGCTTAAGCTGGTTTATTCATCATGCAAAAACCCCGATTAAGTTTCTGGCAAATCTGGAACATGAGTTTTGGTTTCCTGGGCATTCAGTTTGGCTGGGGACTCCAGATGGCCAACATGAGCGCCATTTACAGCTACCTCGGAGCCAACGCCGATTCTCTGGCGATCTTGTGGCTGGCCGCGCCGGTCACCGGCGTCATCATCCAACCCTTGATCGGGCAGTCCAGCGACCGCGTCTGGACACGGCTGGGCCGGCGGCGTCCGTTTATCCTGGGTGGGGCGATCCTCGCTTCGCTGGCCCTGGTTCTGATGCCTAATTGTCCGTCAGTCTGGATGGCGGCCGGGTTGCTCTGGGTGTTGGACGGAACCATCAATGCCAGCATGCAGCCATTCCGCGCACTGGTGGCGGACAATTTGCCCGAGGAACAGAACGCTCAAGGCTTCGCCCTTCAATCGCTGTTCATTGGCCTGGGCGGCACCGTCGCCTCAGCCTTGCCTTGGATGATGACCAACTGGTTTGGCGTTGTCCCCGACAATTCGGGACAGGGACAAATCCCCGTGTCCGTCCGCCTTTCATTTTACATCGGCGCCGCGGCGTTCCTGGGTGCGGTGCTCTGGACGGTTTTCAGCACCAGAGAGTATCCGCCGTCCGACTCTGAACTGGCCGCCATCCGCACACGGAAATTCGATTGGACGCTCGGCCTGGGCGATATCTTTTCGCTGCTGTTTCACCTCCCGCGCCGGATGTGGGAACTGGGATTGGTCCAGTTTTTCACCTGGATCGGGATGTTCTCCCTGTGGGTCTATTTTTCTCCGGCCGTGGCGAAAGATATTTTCCACGCCGCGACCGGTTCCCCGGAAATGGAAGCCGCCGGCGCCTGGGCGGGCTTTTGTTTTGCGGCCTATAACGCGGTCTGCTTCTTTTTTTCCTTTGTACTGCTCTGGGCCACGAAATACACCGGCCCCAAACTCATGCACATTCTCTGTCTGGCGGTGGGCGCGCTGGGACTGGCCTCGGTTCCGCTGGATTCAGACAAATATCATTTGTTGATTGCCATGACGGCGGTCGGCATCGCGTGGGCCAGCATCCTTTCCATGCCTTACGCCATGCTGGCGCCCTCGCTGCCGAAGGAAAAAATCGGGGTCATGATGGGAATGTTCAATCTGTTCATCGTGCTGCCGCAGATTGTCGCTTCCAGCCTGCTCGGTTTCATCCTGAAACATTTTCTGCACAGCGAACCCATGAGCGCCCTCGTCCTGGGCGGCGCCAGCATGGGCCTGGCCGCCCTGCTGACGCTGTTGGTCGTGACCGTCAAGCAGCAGACCGGCGGGGAATTTGCCGCACAGAGCGTGGCCGGCACGCATTGAATCGACGGGAATTCACTTCGCGCCGGACGCGCAGCTGCATCCAAGCTTGCTTTTTGAACCAGACCGCCTGCGCTTTATTTTGACACCACACGGTGGAAAATCTGCCACTCGAATCCGTTCAGCCGGAACCGGGGCAGTTCGCCGGTCGGCGGATCCACCAACCCGGAAATCGGGACCAGTTTGAACCCGCCGCCGTTCTCCAAAGCCACCTGCCCCGAAACCGGCCGGTTCGAGAAATTAATGGCCACAATGAATTGGTTCGTGCCGTCAGTTCGCATAAAGGTGACGACGTCGTTTCCGTCGGAATTGCGCAGCCACGTCACGTGGTTGTTGCAGAAGCAACTGGCGTAGTGTTCCCGCAGCTTGATCAAACCCCGGTAAATTTCGCGCAGCGGCGGGCGCCCTTTGGGATGCCAGAAAATGGTCAGTTTGCTGAACAGCGCCGGGTCGCCGGATTCAGTCGCGTCGCCCACTTCCATGCCATTGTAGAGCAGCGGAACGCCATCCAGAGTGAACATCAACGCCGAGGCCGCGAGCGCGCCATTAATGCCGAAACGCGCCACCGCCCGCGATTCGTCATGGTCGTCCGAGACGCGCATGTGCAGTGTGCCTTTGGGAAACTGCTGCCGGCTGTCCACCCAGGTGCGTTCCAGATCGGAAGCCGGCGCACTGTCCATGATGACCTTGTTGAGGCTGGCCATCAGGGGCCAGTCATAATCAAGATTAAATGCCCGGGTCATCAATTCCGGCTTGTTGGCCTCGGCCAGCCACATGAAATCCGGTTTGATTTTTCCAATCGCCGCCCGGGCTTCCATCCAGAAATCTTCCGGCACCATGGAAGCAACATCGCAACGGTAACCGTCAATGTCGCAGGTTTGCACCCAGTATTCCATCATCCTGATCATGTAGGCGCGAAGTTGCGGGTTGGCGTAATTCAGGCCGGCCACGTCGGTCCATTCGGGAACCGGCGGCAGGATTTTTCCGCTCGCGTCCCGTTTGTAATATTCGGGATGCTTCATCATCACGCTGTCCCAGGAGGTGTGGTCGGCCACCAAATCCATAATGACCTTCATTCCGCGCTGGTGGGCTCCGGTCACCAACCGCTTGAAATCGTCCAACGTTCCATAGTTCGGATCAATGGCGTAGAAATCCTTGACCGAATAAGGGCTGCCATATTCGCCCTTGCGCAATTTCTCCCCAATCGGATGAATCGGCATGATCCAAAGAATCGTGACGCCGAGATGGTGCAATTGATCCAGCCGGGCGGTGACGCCGTTAAGATTGCCCGCGGGAGAAAAGTCGCGCGGAAAGATTTCGCAGATGACGCCGTCACGCAACCACGCCGGGCTGGTTTGCGCCGGTTGGCTGGAGAAGTCCTGCCTCTCCGCCCGTGCCATCGGCACAAATAAAACAGACATCAGACCAAGCCCCAGGCAAGGTCCAATCATGCGAAGAACCGAATGAAATTTTATCATATTGTGACGATGACGAATCATACCTTTATTATCAACTTGCCCGGCATTGCGGCAACCGCACAAACATGCAGCCTCGCCGATCGTTGCCGGCCGGCTTGCGCCGCAGCGCCGGTCCCCACCACCAAAGACGAGACGAAATGCAATCCCACTGCCTTCGGGTAAAACCGGTTTTCCTGTTTCTGATTATGTGGTTACGCTTTTCCAATTCCTGCTCCGCTGTCAATAGGCATGCACGCGGTAAAACCGGCTAATCTCGGCCGCACTGGTGTCACTGATTAACATGATCCCGCCAGTGCCAGACATGGCGGGACCGACATTGACCCACGACGAACCGGGGCTGAGACTGTCGCTGCGCTGGAGCTGGTAAGTCCAGGTGTTTGACGATGAAAAACTCAACTGGACGTTGCCGCCGGCGATCCCAACAAGCCCAAGGTTGAAGGCCAGCAGCACCGGAAAGGACGCCGGATTGAGCGGGTCGGTGCCATTTCGATATTCCGTAAGGTTGGACACGCCGTCGCCGTCCGCATCATCCGAGCCCCGCGATAAGTCGCCCACTGCCCCGGGAGCATGGCCAAAATATGCCAGTCGCCACCAGTCAGGAATTCCGTCCGTGTCGCTGAATACATCGGCAATTTTACGGACCTGCACGCCGGAAACGCGCGCGTTGTCCACTACCGGTGTGAAGAGAACCTGCAATTGCGAGTTGGTAACGGCGTTGGTGAAGACGAGTGAAATGGGAATATTCATTCCTCCGGCCGCCGCGTAGATGTCGAAATTGGTCAATACCTGCTGGCCCTGGATGAAGACGTTGAACTCGCGTTGGCCGGGACCGCTCCAATACGTTTCCGCCTCGAGCAACCTCGTTTCATAGACGCCCTCCGGGCAATCAAACTCGTAGTCGAACCCGCCGCCGGACGTGCTGTAATGCTCGCGCTGGTAGAGCGATTGCGCCGAGGAACAGACGCCGCTGATCACGTTGTTGAGGTAGCCGGCGGTGCCGCCGGCATAGCCGAACGCGCCAAAAGTGTAAGCCGTGTCCATCAACCAGAGGTTGCCGCTGCAATCGGTGACGTTGGCAGGGTTCCCGCCGCTGATGCGCTGGACATAATTACCAGGCACGTTAAAAAACCAGATGCGGGCGGTGTTCGTGACCGAAATGTTCCCGCTGGTGTCCGTCGCCCGGGCGGAAATCAGATGCGGGCCATTGAGAAAATTGGAACTGTTCAAATTCAAACCCCACGAAGTGGTTCCGGTGGCGGTAACCCACAACCCGTGGTCGAGTTCGACTTCGACTTTCTGAACGGCGAAGTTGTCGGCCGCCGTCCCCGAAATCAACAAATTTCCGGAAACCAAAGTGCCATTGGTTGGGGCAAGCAGCGAAACGGTTGGCGGTATCACATCCGCGGCCCCCGAGCCGGTGTGGAATTGCAGTTGGTATGGCGCGAACATGGCGTTGCCGGAGACTGCATCCACCGCCGAGTTGGTGACACGCAGAACAATGGTGCTGAGAGGTGGAAGCCCGGCGCCGCCGGGAGTAAACGCCAGGGTGTCCTGCGCCGGCGACCACGCGAAGGTCCCGCCGACCGCCGGTGTCGTGCTGAAGGCCGACTGGACGCTGTTGGTGTCCATCGGCTTGCTGAATTGAAGAACGATGGAGGCGTTGACCGGCACGTTCGTGGCGTCGTGCGCCGGCGAATTGCTCACGACCACCGGATCGAGCGGCAATAGTTGCGATTGCGCGATGAAAATTTTCGCCGATGTGCCTGGCACAGAAATCGCCGGCGTTTGTGAACTTGAATTCAACGGGTAGGTTTCATTGGTATTCAGCAAATTCACCAGCACTGTGCCACCGGGATAGGTCAAAGTGCAGGGAGACAAGGTCTGAGTCGAACCCGCGGTGTTCAGAACCACGAACACTTCCTGCGTGTTCAACAGCCGGGAATAGGCAAACAGCCCCGGACCAGTGGAATTCTGGGCGCGATTGGTGTAGGAACCGAGCGAAATCGCGGGATAGAGCCGGCGGAAATTGTTCAGCTTCGCCACGAGCTGAAACAGCGGATGCGTCATATTAAAACTGTCCACGCCCGCGAGGCCGGCGTCCTTGAACTGCCCGGCGAACATGTCCTCGCGGTCATAGGGATCGGTGGCGCCATTGAACCCCTGCTCGGTGCCGTAATAAAGGCACGGAATGCCGCGCGACGTGTAGAGAAATGCCAGCGCCACGGCCAGGCGATTGGTGGTGCTGGAGTTCAAAAAACGCGCCTGATCGTGGTTGTCGAGAAACGTTACCAGTTGCATCCGCGACACGGGGTCGTAAAGACTGTCAACGGAGTTATAATGATTTTGAATCTGCGAGGTGGCGCCGCTGCCGGAGCCGAAGACACTTCCGACCATGAAATAAAGCGGGTAATCGAGCACCGAATCCAGCAGGAACGGCCCGCCGCTTTCCGTGCCGGTATAGTAACCGCAGAGCGCCTCGCTGCTGTCGTACACTTCGCCGAACATGAAAAAGTTCGTCTTCGCGCTGTTCGTCGCGGCGAACTGGTGCACGAGCGGACACCAATATTGCCAGAAGCCGGTGTCCACGTGCTTGAAGGTGTCAATGCGGAAACCGTCGAAACCGGCCTGCTGAATCCAAAAATCGTAGATCGCCGCCATGTTCGAGCGGACATAAGGCGATTCGGTGCGGAAATCATCCAGGCCGCTGAGTTCGCCCAATTGGTAATGGGCCGGGGTGTTGTAATCAGGGATGGCGCCGTAGTTGTGAAAAAGATTCGTCAGAGCGTTGTTGGACGGGGTGTAAGTTGAATTGTAAATGTCAAAGGGCGGCGCATAGGTGAGCGAACTGCTGCGGTACTTGAGCGTGTAACCGGCCGGCGGAGCCAGGAAAGCCGGATAGCCTGAATCAGTGCTGTAGATGAGGTCATCGCCGTGATTGCAAACGATGTCGTCAATCACCAGCAGTCCCCGGGCGTGCGCCGCAGCGATAAAATGCTGCAAATCCGCGAGGCTGCCCCAGTGCGGGTCCACCTTGTAAAAATCTCGCCCGGCATAGCCGTGAAACTGGCCGTGGCCGTTGAGCACGACGGGCGAGATCCAGATGGCCGTTGCGCCCAGCGCCTTGATGTAATCGAGCTTCTGTTCGATGCCTTTGAAATCGCCGCCATGCACCGAGGTGGCGCCGGTGGCGCTGTAATTGCCATCCGCGTTGTTATTCGACGGATCGCCGTCAAAAAAGCGGTCGGTGATGATCTGGTAGATGCTTTGTTGCCGCCAGAAGAGGTTGGTCGTCTGGGCCGGCAACTCCGCCGCGAGAATGCTGAACACGACCGGAATACATGCAAAAATGCACCGGCGCCAGACCCAAATGGATGAACACATAATCTTAGACGTGAGCAAGTTATTATACGGAAGCCTATGACCAACTGCCACCGCACAAATATGCGAGGCCAACTGGCGCTGGCCGGAGCGGAACCTCGCAGGCAACGCCATTGACTTCCACATCCAGGTCCTCGGCCTGTCCTTCCACGACTCCATACGCCGCATTACCGGCACCTGAAAAATCCATTCCCGCAACCGCAGGCATCGTTGCCTTACGACGCCAGTTCGGCCAAACGCCGGTGCATCGGCAAAAATCCGTCCTTACGATGAGAGTGTGGGAAGCCCGTGGAAACAAAAACGAAAACGAAAACGGGTCACCCATTAGGGCGGGTGTCAACAGAAACGGAAACGGGTCAGTCCACACTATTGACACTTTTCGATTCATTTCGCCTTGTTCGCCAGGCAATTTGCCACGTTCGTCCAACTGCCCATTTGCAGCCGTTGCGCAATCCATTTCAACGTCATAATGCTTTCCCGCCTCAACCGCAACGCCATCTTTACTTTCCCCAGATCTCCCTTGCGACGTTCCTGTAAATCTTTTTCCGTCCATCGTCGCCGCTTCAATTCCTCCACCACGATCCGCTCCGCCTTCTCTTCCCCCGACTCCTGGCGTTCCGCCCCATAATGACTTGCCCCAACCCGCTGGGACATTTGCGCCAGTAATTCCTTCCGAAAACCTTTGCCGCCCAAACACCACCCACGCCGCACTCCCTTCCATTCCCCCGCTCTGCCCTCCCACCGCCGCAACTCCATCCGCCGCGCGAATTCCTTTCGCCCGGCCGCGCTGTCTTTCGGTATCCCCATCTCCCCGAGCAGCCGGTCCACCCGCACCCACTTGGGCCGTTTGCCCGGCCGCTCCAAGTACCACCGATAACTGCCCCACCGATAGGCCGCCAGTTTCTGGTCCTGATTCAACAACCTCGCTCGAACCGGATTTAGATGCACATAATCACATACCGTCCTTAGATAACCACTGCCACTGCCATCCACAATCAATGCTTTGTACCGTCCGCTGAACAAGTGCCCGAACAGCTTGTGCCGGCGGTTGAATCGCCCCGTGTAAGTGCCCAGGAACCATTTCATGCCGGCCACCAGATTGCCCTTGGGTGTCTCAACCACCAGGTGAAAGTGATTGCTCATCAGGCAAAGCGCATGCACTTGCCAGTCGGTTTTCGTGCAACACTCGTCCAAGGTTTTTAGAAAGCATTCCCGGTCACTGTCATCTTTGAAAATCGCTTCCCGGCGGTCCCCACGATTCATCACATGATAAATCGCGCCTTCATATTCCAATCGGAGCTTGCGGGCCATCGCCGCCAATGTTGCCCCCAATCCCCATTACTGTCAATAGTGTGGACTGACCCGAATGGCCCTTAGTTACGCCCCACCAAACCGGGTCATTGGCATTGCGAAACTCTGAGGACTGTCTAAATTAACGGGGTGAAACGGCGTCCCCAGAACGGGAAATCCCGGCAACGCAATGGGCGAGTCAGCCCGCTGGCGACGCCGGCCCGCAAGGAATCAGCTCCGGTACTCTCCCGTCGCCGTAAATGGGCCTTTCGCCTGATCGCCCTGCTCTGCGTGCCGTTGCTGCTGTTGAGCGGGCTGGAAGCGGCCTTGCGTCTGACCGGTTATGGCTATCGCACCGGCTTTTTTGACACCATCTCCATCGGTCATCAGAAATTCCTGGTTGATAATGAGAATTTCAGTTTGCGGTTCTTCCCGCCTGAACTGACGCGGTGGGCCAACCCCATTTTGATGGAGGCCCACAAGCCAGCCAACACTTACCGTATCTTTATTATGGGTGAATCTGCCGCGCAGGGAGATCCGGAACCGGCTTACGGCGCGGGACGGTATTTGGAGGTGCTCCTGCGCGAACGATATCCTGATGAACACTTCGAGGTCGTCAACGTCGCGATCACGGCCATCAACTCGAATGTCATCCTTCCCATCGCCCGCGAGTGTGCGCGCCATCAGGGCGACCTTTGGATCATTTATATGGGCAACAATGAAATGGTCGGGCCGTTTGGCGGAGCGACCGTCTTCGGGGCAAAAGCGCCGCCCTGGTGGCTGATCCGGTTGAGTGTGGCTGTGCAGCAAACCCGGGTCGGACAGTTGCTCACGTCTTTAATCCGCGAGTTCAAACGCAACCCGACAGAAGCCTCGTGGGGCGGCATGCAAATGTTCCTGGGCAACCAACTGGCGCCCGACGATCCTCGCCGGACAGTGGTCTATCGGAATTTTCAGCGGAACTTGCAGGACATCCTGCGGGCAGGACTGGATTCAGGCGCCAAAATTATCCTGAATACCGTGGCTGTCAATTTGAAGGATTGTCCGCCCTTCGTCTCGTTGGAGAACCAGCATCTTCCACCGGCAGACCGCGCCTGGTTCGACCAGCAGTTCGTGGAAGCACGGCAACAACAGGCGGAAAGTAATTTCACCGCCGCCGCGCAACTTTACAAAGCGGCGGCCAAACTGGACGGCACTTTCGCCGAATTGCAGTACCGCTGGGGCGAATGCCTGCTGGCCCAAGACCAGCTTCCTTTGGCCCGCGAACATTTCCAACAAGCCTGCGATGATGACGCCCTGCCCTTCCGCGCGGATTCAAAAATCAATGGCCTGATCGAGCGGGTCGGACAGGAATTTTCCAACCCGAACCTTGATTTGTTTGATGCCGACCGCGCTTTGGAAACCAATGGTCCGTCGCGCATTTTGGGAGAGGAAACGTTTTATGAACACGTGCATTTCAACTTTAACGGGAATTATCGCCTGGCCCGCGCCTGGGCGGAACAGGTGCAACGTTTCCTGCCCGAACCGGTCAGAAATCATGCCGCCAGCGGCTGGGCTTCACAGGAAACGTGCGAACGGCGGCTGGGGTTGACGGATTGGAACCGGAATTTGGTGCTTCAAGAAGCCGTCCTTCCGCGAATGCAGCAGCCGCCTTTGAGCACCCAGTTCAACAATGACTGGCGGATGCAAGCCATTAACAACCAATTGCAGGAACTGCATCGGCGGATGGCCGAAACCAACGCCCAAGCCAACGCCCGGGCGATTTACCAGGACGCTCTGAACCACGCGCCTGACGATTATATGGTGCATGAGAACTATGCGGAGTTCCTTCAATATATCGGCGACACCAAACAGTCGGTGTCCGAATGGCTGAAAGCCTGTGACTTGTCGCCGCGCAATCCCTTCACATTTTGCCAGGCTGGCCGGGTGCTGGCGCAAATGGGTCAGGAAACGGAGGCCCAGGCGGCCCTCTCCCAAGCGATCTCTTTGCATCCCCGGTATTTTCACGCCTGGCTGGAACTGGGCAAATTGCGCTTCGCCGAAGGAAAATATGAACCGGCCCTGCAATGCTATAAACAGGCCCGGCAACTTCAGCCCAATGATCCCCATGTCTATTATGAAATGGGCCGAACTCTTTCACTTTTGCAACGTCCAGCCGAATCCATTGAAAGTTTCCGCCGCGCGATTCAACTCAAGCCGGGTTACTGGGAGGCGCATTATTGCCTCGGCGGAGAACTGGCCTTGCAGAGCGAAATACCAGAAGCCAAAAGCGAATTTGAAACCGTCATTCAATTGCAACCCGGCTATGCGCCGGCGCATTTGAACCTCGGCGTGGCGTTCATGAAACAAAATAAGTTGAATGAGGCGTCCCGGGAGTTTCAGGAAACTCTGCAATTGGATCCCGGCAACCGCCTGGCCGCGCAGTATCTCAATCAAGCCCAATACCAAGAACGCCACATGCCTTAATCGGGCCGATCCAGTCGCGATTATCGGTAGATACCGAAACGGAGAATCAATGCGCCGGCGTATGCTGCGCCAGCCAGTTCATGTCCGGGTCGCTGGTGGAACAAGTTACGTTCCTTAACACCGGATTGCCGTAGGTTACGCGCCGGTGAGCGTTCATCACCGGCCCTGTCCAGTTATGAACCTCCGCATGACCATCGCCAAATGCCACTCCGGCACCACCGGCATGCAGGTTGCCGGGCAATTCGGTGAACGTGCCTACGGGATAATTGGCGGTGTACATGAGCGCATCATCAATGCTGTCGGGATGCTCATCCGTGTAAACCCAGCATTCGCTCGGACCGGGTGAATGAAAATCACTAATTTTTTGGGCGACATACCAGGATGACATCGGCCAGCCAAAGTTGCTCACGGGGTACCTGGGGCCAGGTCCCACGGCTGCATCTTCGGCAATGCTGTGGGAGCGTTGGTTCCATCCTCGTGCGCGTTGTATCGGGCTTGCGTACTTGTCTGCCGGGCACTGGAACACTTCGTACTCGCCGGCCACATAGCTGCCCAGCAACGAATATCTGCTGTCCACCAGATCGGCAATGTTGGTGTTATACGTGCCCGCCGTCCAGTCAAGAATGCCGGTAATCCAGGCTGGCGAACCATTGTAGAGCCAGCCAGGGATAGTGCCGGTATTGCGCGGATCAAAGTTCCAGGGAAGAAATTCCTTGTGATCACCGGTATACATTATGGTGGCCAGCATGATCTGTCTTTTGTTGTTCATGCAATTGATGGCTTGGGCCCTTTCTTTGGCGGCGCTCAACGCCGGCAACAACATAGCGGCAAGGATGGCGATAATGGCGATCACCACCAGCAATTCAATCAGTGTAAATCCGGCCTGACCGGCACTTAATTTACTCTGTTTTTTTAGTTTCATTTTGCAAGCACCCGCCCAACCGCTTTGTTTGCGGATTGGGCGGGTGTTGATTTAATTTAACATGTTTTTACGGTTTAACCAAGCGGAAGAACGTCGTTCCGCCTCCGGTTGGGAAGTTGGTTACACTGACCAAACCGTTGGTCCCGTAGTAACCCGCGTTCCAATTGGTGCCATCGGTTACCCAAAGGTCCTGCCAGGAACCGCTCGTCAGACTGCTCTTGGTCTGCAAGTGGGCGCCCGGCCGGCCCAGCCACGACACAGGAACCGTGCCGCCGGAAGCTGCGCCGACGGACAGAGAGGCGGCACCGGCATTTCCGGTGCTGAAATAGGGCTCGTTGTACTGATTGCCAAATGTATCCACCGCCATCGCGTAGGGGCTGGCCGTTAGAGTTCGGAGCACCCGACCATGATTTTGCCCGGAGGCAGCCTCATTATCCTGGGGGCCGCCGGAAACCCCGCCCGGATCCGTGCCGTACTTGTAAATGAGGTTCACGCTGGTCGGGTTAATGATGATCGTATTGGTATAGACGTAACTCGATCCCTCTCGGATCATCTGGTATCCGGGCGGATAGGTTACCGGCTGGGCGGTTTCCCAGGCAAACCAACCGACAAACGCGCCGTTGAGATAGACGTTATCCGTGTTCGGATTGAATGGGCTGCTGGCACCTACAGGCGTTACAAATGCCCCGCTTGAGTTTGTCATGCTGACGCTGAACGTCACCGCCTGGGGCGTGAGAAAGTAATCGTCCAAAGAAGCGTCGTT
>JAJXYT010000048.1 GCA_021780375.1 bacterium
AGGATGGTGTAAAGGCCCTTGGTCTTGAGCGGATTTTCACAGCGAAATTGCGCGTGAAAGTAGCCGGCGTCTCCAGGAACTTTCGTCCGCGTGTAATCCATCTGGTAGTAAAGCGTCATGTCCTGGCTGCCGATGTTTTCCATCGTCACGCGCGCCCGCTTGCGGAACGGCATGGGCCAGTAACAGTTGAAGGCGCTGCCGGGATTCACGCAGACCGCCAGCGAGTCGATCTGGCAGTATTTCCCCCAGGCGCAGGCGAAGAAATCGCCCACCGGACACTCGACCGACGCGTTGGTCTCGCCGTCCCAGTAAAAGCGGAGAATGGAATGGCGCCAGTTGCCGGTCGGCGTCATCCAGATGTGCGTGATGTAACCCGGCCCCTTGAGGTCGGCCAGCGTGAAGGTCGTGCCCGCCTTGATGACGACTGAAGGCGAAATCTTCCAGCCCTGTCCCAATTCCTTGGCGGCCTGGGCGCCGGTGCCGGTGGTGGCCATCCCGCCCTGGCCCTTCCCGCCAGTGAAATTCTCCGGGCTGACCGAGCGGGATTCCGCCGCCGGGTCAATCTGATAAAGCGCGGCCAAACTGGCATTCAAACCGGCTGCCGCGGCTCCGCCAATGAAGGGACTTAAAGCAACCAGCGGCGCCGTCAACAGCAGGGAAAAAAGTCGTATTTTTGTTTTCGCCATGAGCATTTAAGTGTTGTCGTTCTCGGTTTTGTCCTTGCTTTGCCAGACGCGGATAATCGGATTATTTCCTCAGTATTGGATCGCCTGACCGTCTTGGCCCACATTGGCTTTGTCAAACATCCGGCTGCCCAACACGATATCCTTGGGCACCTTCTCGCCATGCAGAATTTTCAATGCCTCATCAATGGCCTGCGCGCCACCGGTGGGATATTGAAACGTCGCGCTCAAAATGCCCTGCTTCACCCAGACCACCCCTTCCTGCGGCAGGCCATCTATGCCGACGAATAACATGTCTTTGGCGCGGCCTTCCGCCTGCGCCGCCAGATAGGCTCCATGCGCGCCGTCATCGTTGGCGGCAAACACCAAATCAATGTGCGGGAAACGATCGAGCGCCGATTCCATTTCCATCCGAGCCACCGATTGCAGCCATTGCATGTCCGCATGGAAAATCACATGGATGTCGGTGCCGGCAAGCGCCTCGCGAAAGCCCAAGTGCCGCTGCTGGCCGGGGGTGGTGGTCATCAAGCCCATCAGCTCAACCACGTCGCCTTTGCCGTGAAGCGCCTGAACTATCCATTTGCCAGCCGCATAACCGATCTGTTTATTGTCACCACCGATGAAACAGGTGTAATTGGTTCCCAGTATTCGCCGGTCCAGCACTATAACCGGGATGCCGGCCGCCATCGCTCGTGCTACCGGCGCGGTGAGCGGCTGGGTTTCTTTGGGACTGACGATGATCAGGTTTACCTTCTGCCGCACAAATTCCTCGATTTCGTAAATCTGTCTGAGGGTGTCGTTTTGAGCATCTTTGAAGATGACCTTTAGTTCGGGATATTTCGCGGCGGCGGCTTTGATGTCCGCATTCTGCTGCACGCGCCACGGCTCGCCCAGATTGCATTGGGACATGCCGATGACGAAATGCTCTTGCGGCGCCGAAGTTGCGCTGCTTGTCCCCGCGCCGGATTTTTTGCAACCGCTGGAAAGGGCAAAAGAAGAGACCACCAGAGCACCCAATATCCAATAGCGGGCGCTCGGCAGCCGGCGCCACACCGGGCGGGTATTTTGTTGAAGTCGTGGTGTCAGTTGTTGCCGATTGGATAGCTTCATAATTTTCAGGCTTATTTTTTTCGTTGAGCCAGAACCGCCACGACAATGATGATGCCCGTCAACATCAGACGCCCCGCCAAGGGCACCGCATTAATGCTCAGGATTTTGTCCAGATAGCCAATAGTTAACACCCCAAGCAAGGTCAACCCCATTCCGCCACGCCCGCCCATCAAATTGGTCCCGCCAATGACCACCATGGCGATGGCCGTGAGTTCGTAGCCGTTGCCCGAATCGGGGCTGCCCTGCTGTTCCTGGGCCGCCAGGCATAAACCCGCCGCGGCCGCAAAAATGCCCGACGCTATGTAGGCCAAGGTCTTGGCCGTTACCACCGGGATACCTGACAACCGGGCCGCTTCTTCGTTGCCGCCGATGGCGTAAAGGTAACGACCCCAGCAAAGCCGGGACAACGCCAGCCAGGCAACCACCGCACAGAAGGCAAAAATGAGCGTTACGACGGCGAGATCGCCCCCCCAAATGCGCGCGCCGATGGCATTAAAGAGCGGCGGAACGGAAACGTAGCGAAAAGTGCCGTCGGGATTTTGAATGGCCGTGGACACTTGCATGCCACCGGAGACGTATTTGGCCAGACCTCGCGCCATCACCATCATAGCCAAAGTGGCAATGAAGGGCTGCACTCCCAGCCGGGCTGTGACCAGCCCCGTGACGCTTCCCGTCGCCGCGCCCACCAGCAGGCAACAGAGCACCACCAGCCCCGCCGACCAATTCCAATGGATGGCCATGGTCGCCGCGCAAACGGCCGCCAACGCCGCCACGCTGCCCACCGACAAGTCAATCCCTCCCGTGATAATCACTAGCGTCTGGCCGCACGCCAGAATGCCAAAAACGGACAGCTCCCGCAGGGTATCCCGGTGGGTGCCCAGATTGAAGAATGTGCCCTCCGCGTTGAAAACCATCCCCACGGCCAACACCAGCAATAACGCCAGAGCAGCGCGCCCCGAGGAACTGAGCAGAATTCGTTTCAAAAAATTCAGCTTCCCAAACCGGGACATCTCCGGCTGCGCCCCCAAAGACAGCTCGCCGTCAGGCCGGCTCAACACGTTTTGCGCTTCCATCCGAAAGTGATTCATATTTAAAAGCAGGTTCAAGCAGCGCCTCGGTCTCCGGCTTTGAATGAGGTTGGCCCATTGCGGCCATCAGGACATTCTCCGCCGTGGCCTGCCCGTTTAAAAACTCCCCGGTGATCCGTCCACGGTGCAAGACAATAATCCGATCACTCAGGCTCAACAATTCGGGCAATTCCGAGCTGATCAAAAGAATGGCAATGCCTTGCGCCGTCCATTGTTTCATCAATTGGTAAATTTCGTGTTTGGCCACGATGTCCACGCCACGGGTTGGATCATCCAGCAACAGGAGTTTGGGGCGGGTTTGGAGCCACTTGGCGATCACGACTTTTTGCTGGTTGCCGCCCGAAAGCATACCCACCTCCAGGTCCAGCGACGCCGCGTGCAATTTCAACGAACGAATCATTTTTTCGGCGGCCTCGCGCTCGCGGCCGAGTTGCCTCCATCCGCCCGGGGAGAGTTCACGGAGGCTGGCAAGCGTGGCATTGGCGATGACAGACAGTGATGGAACCAAACCGGTCCCTTTGCGGTCATTCGTCAGCAGGGCCACGCCCGATTGAATCGTTTGCCGTGGAGAAGCCGGACAAATCCGGCGGTTATCCAGAAAAACTGAACCGCGCGTTGCCCGGCCATAACCGCCAAACAGTCCCATGAACAACTCGCTGGCGCCGGAGCCTTGCAAGCCTCCAATCCCCAAAATTTCTCCGGCCCGCACCGACAATGAGATGTTTTGGATGGCGGGCTTGGCGAGAAAGCCGGACGGAAACACGCTGAAATTCTGGAGCCGCAAGCGTTCCTGGCCGGGCTTCGGCGCCCGCTGGGGAAATTGTTCCTCCATGCCCCGACCTACCATCCACTGGGTCAATCGGGGCATAGGCAAATCTTTGGCGGACGCCGTACCAATCCATCGCCCGTCGCGGAGCACGGTGACCCGGTCAGCGATGCGCTGGATTTCCTCCATCTTGTGGGTGATATATAGAATGCCGCGGCCTTCCTGTTTGAATGATTCAATCAGCGCGAAAAGCCGCTCCACTTCCGGCGCATTCAAGGCGCTGGTAGGCTCATCCATAACCAGAATGCGGGCATTTTGGCTCAGGGCCTTGGCAATCTCGATGAGCTGCCGGGTAGCGATAGGGAATTGTTCTACCGGCTGGCGGACGTCCAGTTCCAATCCCAATTGTCGCAGCCACCGACGCGCTTCGGCTTTCTGTTGGGCGTCCCGCACCACGCCGGCAGACGCGGGGTTCCTGCCCAGAAAAATGTTGTCGGCCACGCTCATCGGACCGATGAGCGACAATTCCTGGTGAATCAACGAAACCCCCAAGGCATTGGCCTGCAATGGCGTCAGCGGGCGAACGGGACGTCCGCCGATCTCAATTTGCCCCTCAAAGTTCGGATGAACCCCACCAAGGATTTTCACCAGTGTGCTTTTGCCCGCGCCATTTTCACCTGCGAGCGCGTGAACTTCGCCGGCACGCAACTCAAATTGGGCGTTGTGCAGCACCGTGACCCGGCCAAAGCGCTTGGTAATCCCGGCCATGCGAAGCAAAGGTGGCGTCAATTCGGACATAATCGGGTTATTCTGGATACCCGTTCCAAGGCAGCCGAAAACCTTTGAGCCCGCCCGAAAACCAGTCCCATCCTGGACACAGCAATTCGTTCATTATTTTGCGATTTGAGCGTCTGCACACTGACTTATGCGACGCCTGGTCAGATGCTAGTTTAACATTCGGTGCCTTCCTGCATAGCCGCATTTTTGGGTGAGTCGGAAGCGGTCGTATATTTTCGACCGATCTGACCCAATACCCTGAATAATGAGACTGTTTTAAGAACACCGGGCTAATGGCGCACTTTGCAAAGTGTGTTCACGCCTCTGGATTGGGGCCAAACCGGCATGCGTTTGCACCGAATTCAACCACGGCTTGAAAACTGCCTTCACCGGTTATGAACTCTGAATTGAAATTTCCGGAGCGCTCCAACAGAGGGCTGCAGCAGGCTGGCTCAATGTTTCAGAGCAACATAGTCCAAATGCCTGCGTCCGGTTGTTGAATGCCTCGACACGCAGATGCGAGATGGCACCGACCGCTACGGTTCGCTACGCGTTATTGGGGCTTGATCGGGTGCCGGTAAATCCACAGCAAGCCGTCGCAGAAAAGGCAATCCCGCTGCAAAACCACCAAAGCGGCGCCACGATGCCGGCCGACAACCGGTGAGCGCAGTTTAACCGCAGTCATCAATCACGGGATGCTCTGGTGATCGGTGTTGCGGATGCGATACCAGCACATCAATTCCTTGGCCGACGGGATGGCCGGGCCTTGGCCTTCGGGGTGGTCCAGGTAGAGGAACGCCGCGGACGAAAAACAGAAGGGTTTGAGGCGACCCGGTGACCATGGATTTACGAACGCGAATTTGAGCCGTTTTTTGAAGTGGATGGCGTCGGTTTCGTGGACTCGATACATGGCGACATTGGCGTTGAGCGTGTCTTTGATGGGCACGCCGTGATAAGGTCCGGCGAGCGTTCCTTCACGAAAATACCAGCCTCCAAGAAAATAATCCTCCAGACCCGTGCCGGTGAACCGCGGTGTTTCCCAGTCGTCATCAACGTAAACGTATTCCGGGGCTTCGAGAAAGCTGAGGTAATTCCGCTCCTCGCCTTGCATGTAGAGTTGGCAACCGGCGTAATGACCACGCCCTTTGGCTTCGGCAATCTGCACCGGGTCGGGGCCTTGGTTGAAACCGGTGTTGAATTGCGCGTGGAAATAACCGACGCCCTCTGGCAACGGCGCAAGTTGGTAAAGAACGTTGCAAAAGACGTCGGTATCAATTTCGGCGTCGAGATTCTCGACTTCCACCCGGAAACTCTTGCGAAATGGCATGGGCCATTTGCAGAAAAAGCCGCCGCTGGAAGTCCCGAAATAAAGCGAAGCAAAACTCGCAATTTCACACAAACCCGCGCCAAAGAAATCGCCCACCGGTGTCGCGACGGACGGTCGTTCCGCGCCGTCGAAGTAAATCCGCAGAACGAGGGTCTTCAAGATGGACTGGTTGATGGGCGCCTTGGGATTCCAATGCTGCCAGAACCAACCGGGGAAAGTCATCCAGAACTGGGTGATGTGGCCTTCGCCTTTGACCTCGCCAATCGTCACGCGCTTGCCGCGCCGGACCGGAATGGTCTTGCTCTTCTGCTTAAGATTGAAAGTGGTGAGCTGACGGGTCATTTCATCCCGCAACACTGCCATGCGCAAGGCGCTTTTATCCCTGAATAAAACACTGCTTCCGGCAGCAGGGCTTTTCGTTTCGGATGCTTCTGCAACGCCGGGCAGCGCGGCGGTTGCGCCCAGGGCAGCTAACGAAGCGACAAATCCCCGGCGGTTCATGTTGGAACGAAGATGGTCCGAGGGTGTTTGTCCGGATGTGGGATTCATGTCGAGTTGTTCGGTGTTATTTGGTGAACAGTTCTTCTGCTCGATTATTTCACGCCTGGCAAGATATTTGTAGGTTTACCGTCCAATCCGTCATGCCAATACAGCGGGGCAAGGCAAATCGGACCGCTCATCCAACCGGCATGGCTGATGTACCATTTGCCGTCCACGTCCCGGACAATTTCAGAGGCGTGCGAATGAATTCGCGCCGTCTTCCGGTCAAAATCCCAATGGAGGCGAAGTGAGCAGATGAATTTGATATCGGCTGTGTGAGTCTCTGTCGCCAACGCAAACGAACATATAATACAAATTTTTGAATTCTCCCGCGCTGACCAAATCTTTTTGAACCGCGGTGGGCCCGCTGAATGGATCGATCTTTTTTACGTCCAACTCGAGTTGTGAATCCTTGCCAATCGTATCATTCTCGCGTGTGTCTCCGCGTCGCCGTTCCACCTGCAAAATGCGGTAAACACCTGCAATGTCGGCTTGAAACGGCACACGCCAGCTATCTTTGCCCTGAAAAATTGCGAACGCCCATTCATGTTTACCGTCGGGGCGTTCAATCTCAGCCCAATGTTCAAATCCGGGGTAACCAAACTTTACGCCTTCGAGATGAATCGTGAAGGCCGGCATGTGTTTTTCAGCAGCCATCATTGGCAGGGCCGCCGCCAAAAGAATGAACCACAGCAAGTATCGTGTGAGTAATTTCATAGCGGGTCGCATGTATATTTGCCGTAGCCTCTCCGGCGAGGCCAGTATTAGTCAATAATTTGATTTCAGGGCGAATTCCGATTGGATTAGATTTGTCATTTGAAACGAAACACAGAAAAGAAAGCTCATGTTCAAATTTACCTGCACCGCGGTCGGTTTAATTTGTGTGGGTCTAATTCAAATGATGTCTGTCAATGCGTTTGCTGAAAACCTGCGGCTTCAAATTGATGGCGATTGGTGGTCAGTGGCCAGTAATCCTGATCCTGGCAAATACACAAGTGACAAACCGGAGCCGGTGGGCTTCGGTATCTGGCAGGCTGCCGATGGCACTTGGCAAATCTGGTCCTGCATTCGAAATACCAGGTGCGGTGGCCATACGCGGCTTTTCTTTCGCCGGGAAAGCAAACACCTCACTGATACTATTGGTCGCCGAAAGGCATGGCCATGATGGCTGACCCAAAGTTGGGCGAACCCAAAGGCGGCCTGCAGGCGCCGTTTGTGTTCAAAGAGACCAATCGCACGTTGAATCACCCTTGATTCCGGCCTCGGCGGGACAGGAGCAGGGCGGTGGCGCCGACGACTGCTAATCCCAAAACCGAGGGTTCGGGCACGGTCGGAGGATCGAAGGCCAGTCCTTCGGGAACGCCCAGTACGGTGGCAAAAGTGCTTTGGACTCCCTCCGGCGTAAATTGATAAATGTTGCCGCTGATGTCCGCCACAAACAGATTGCCTGTATTGTCGAAGGCGAGGGCATCCGGGTTGTTCAACCCGGAGGCAAAGGTGCTTTTCGTTCCGCCGGGTGTAAACTCATAGATGTTGCCGGTCCCTTGATCCGCTTCAAACAGGTTCCCCGCGCTGTCAAAGGCCAGCGCATAGGGACTGCTTAACCCGGAGGCGAACGTGCTTTTGACTCCGCCCGGCGTGAATTCGAAAATACTGCCGCTGCCGGTATCGCCAACAAACAGATCGCCTGCGCTGCTAAAGGCCAGCCCTACGGGAGCGTTCAATCCGGAAGCGAAGGGGCTTTGCGCTCCGCCCGGCGTGAATTGATAAATGTTGCCGCTGTAATAATCCGCTTCGAACAGATTACCGGTACTGTCAAACGCCAGAGCAATCGGAACATTCAATCCGGAGGCAAAAGTGGATTGACTGCCGCCCGGCGTAAATTCATAGATGTTGCCGCTGTAATAATCCGCTTCAAACAGGTCGCCGGCGCTATTAAAGACCGGTCCGAAAGGCTCGCCCAACCCGGAAGCAAAGGTGCTTTGCGCTCCGCCCGGCGTAATTTCAATGATGGTGCTCGAAGGAGTGAAAGGCACATTATACTGATAGATCGATACAAACAGATTTTGTCCCTGGACACTGGCGGCCATCAACGTGACGGCTCCGGCACAGATCGCTCTGCCAAAAGATAAAACCGTGGCCCAAAGAGGGTATCTGGTCTTCTTTTTCATAAGGTGGTCTGGCCTGACGGATTTGGGAGATGAAATAAAAATACGGCGGGCATTTTTGAGGTTTGTACAGCCGCAGCCGCTGAACGTGTCGTTGAAAACAACTGAAAAACACCATGACAGTAATAAAACCATGTCATGCCGGCGTTTCAGCATGAAGCAAGCCACGACACATTAGTGCCGGGTGTCTTTGTGATAACGCTTGCTCACAGGAATCCTTGGACGGCATATCTTCGTCGCTAAACGAGAGGACTCGCCGTGGAGTGCGGCTCACGCTCGATTTCGCGCCTGTGGTTCTTTTGCGTCGTGGCTCAATTGTGGATTGTCAGTCCACTGGACTGCCATGATTCAGTCCAGCGCACTGCCGATCTCAAAGCGGCCCGGCACTGTTGCGGGGAGAGTGACCACGAATCGTGGGCCCAACGCCGGACTGGTATGCCAGGCCACGCTACGATACACTCGCCAAAATCGAGCCATGAGTTCTACCGTTTCACCGCAATTTTGGGGTTTGCTGCGTCGGCGGACCTGTTGGTTGCCGACCCTGCGCGGCTGGTTGCTGTTGCTCCTCCTCTTCGGTCCTCTGTTGGTTTTCGGGTTCCGGAATGCGGATGCGTTCCTGGCGGTCAACGATCCCGTGCCGAATGGTGTGCTCGTGGTGGAAGGCTGGTCACCCGATTATGCGCTGGAAACCGCCCGGTCGGATGCTCAGCGGAACCCCGATCACAAACTTTATGTCATCGGCGGGCCGCTGGAACAGGGTGCGCCGCTTTCTGAATACAAGACGTACGCCGAACTTGGCGCTGCGACCCTGCGGCAGATGGGCATGAGCAACGACGCCGTTCAGGCCGTGCCGGCCCCCTATGTGCGCAAGGATCGCACTTATGCCGCGGCCGTGGCCTTGCGCGACTGGTTCCGCCAACACGGCGGCGTCCCGCAAGCGGTGAATCTCATCTCGATGGGCGCCCACGCCCGGCGTTCCCGGTTGATGTTCGAAGAAGCGTTCGGCAGCGGCCGCCGGGTGGGAATCATTAACGTTGCCGATCGTGATTACGACTCGCGTCAGTGGTGGAAATCCAGCCAGGGCGTCCGGTCGGTGCTGGATGAGCTGATCGCTTATGGCTACGCCCGCTTTTTGTTTTTCCCATCCGCGGAACAGAGGCCGTGAGGTTGACCGGGCCCGAGGCGCTGCCGCACACAGGTGCAACGTAGCGCAGCCGTCCCGGCGGTGGGAATTTCACGTTGAGTTGGATTCGCGCGGCGGGACGCCGCCCAAACCTGCAGGCGGAGACGCCCGCGCCACGATTTTGCCGGGCAACGACGGAACGATATCCTGATCCGTCTTCGGCTTCATTTCCCGGCAAACCGGGATAGACATCGCGCTTCAAGCATGGCGCAGCGCGAGCGGGAAGACCAACATCTGTTACAAAAACTCATCGACAGGCCTGGAAGTGGGTAATAAGGTGATTCGGTAACGCTTTAGAAGCGTCCGATATGCACCCCACTTAAACGGTTCGCGGAATCAAGGCGACCAACCATGGATTTAGTCGCTTCACCTACTGAAATCACGACCAGTGCGACCGATACAGTGCTGGCCATTGAGTGTGTGGTCGTTCTGGTGTGTCTGTGGCGGACTCCGACCGGCGATCGTTGGAGGATCGGGGTATGGTGTTGGGTCTTCGGCTTGCTGGCGCTGGTATCCGTTCTGGGGTCCGTGGCCCATGGACTGGAGATGCCGTATTCCTTGCGTGCGGCGCTCTGGAAACCGCTCTACTTGAGTCTGGGACTTCTGGTTGCCCTGTTCCTGGTCGGTGCTTTTTTTGACTGGCGTGGCCGTATCGTCGCCGGGCGTCTCGTTCCGGGCAGCCTCGGAGTGGGAGCTGTTTTTTTCGGGCTGACTGAATTTCTCGACGGAGGGTTTGTCATTTTTCTCGTGTACGAGGCGGTGGCGCTGGCCGGCGCGCTGGCCATCTACTCTTTTCTGGCAGCGACACATCGGTTGAAGGGGGCGGGGATCGTGGCGGTGGCAATCTTCCTGAATCTGGCGGCGGCGGCGGTTCAGGCCAGCAGCCTGTCGGTTACGGTATGGGTTTCCTTCGACCACAATGGCGTGTTTCACCTGATCCAGATGCTGGCGATCGCCGTATTAGGGCTGGGATTATACCTGGGCCTGAAGCCCGGAGCGCAGCGGGTGAACAACGAATCAAGCGGTGCCGCCAACGGCAGCCAACCGATTTCATGATACGGAAACGCCGGGTTTTGGGAATGACAATGATGGAGCTGTTGCGCGTCATCGCCATCATTTCCATCCTGGCAGCCATTTATCTGGCCGTGATTACCAAGGCCTTTGTCCACGTTAAAAAGTTTCTCGGAAAATAGACTGCTTTGAGGTAAACCGGATGTCATGCCCGACGATTCAGAATTGACATCGCCGCCCCGGCGTGGCTCAGTTGAAACGTCAGGCCGGAATCCGATCATGAGTGAACTGCCTCCACTGCCCAGAGACCAGCGCAAGATCGATGCAAACCACCTGGACATCCTCTCGATTTTTCATTTCGTCGGGGCCGGTCTGGCGCTGTTGGGCATCCTGTTTTTGCTGGCCCATTACGCCATGATGCACGCTTTCTTTGCGAACCCGAAATTTTGGCAGGACCAAAAGCAGACGCCGCCGCCGGCGGAATTGTTCGCGATCTTCAAGTGGTTCTATCTGGTGTTCGGCGCGTGGTTCCTGGCGTCGGGAGTTTTGAATGTGATTTCAGGTTTTTGTCTCCGGGCCAGAAAGCATCGAACCTTTTCACTCGTTGTCGGTGGCATCAACTGCCTGCACGTCCCGCTGGGAACGGTGCTGGGCGTATTCACCATCATCATTCTCATCCGTGATTCCGTTCGCGGGTTGTATGAACCTTAATAGCACACCGGCCCGTGCAGGGACGAACGGGCAAAACGGCTGAGCCATGAGATTTGAGCGTCGGACTATTTCTGCATCTCAAACACTTCGTAACTGTGTGGCAGCAGATGGACGTTGAACGATTCACGGTTTTCACCGAGAGACTGCTGTTGTCCAAAGCCCCACGGATGTTCCGGCGTCTGGCCGATAATGTCTTCATCAGTGACCAGGTTTCGCAATTTGGTATAATCGCCAAGCACGGAAATCTTCACGTCGGTTTCCGTCGGCAAAAAGGATTCCACGATAAACATATGGTTATCATAGGCGAACAGCGCGACCTGGCTGGGGCCGTCGCAACGAACGGGGAAATCGCGCAGCAGATAGCTTTTGAGCGCGCTCGTGACGGCAGGCGGCAGCCGGTATAAATCGGCAAAGTTGTCGGGTATCGTCAGGACATAGAGCACACCCTTGGAATAGCGATCCATGAGCAAGAGCGGACAGGCGCCGCCGTTGGACACGGCGCGCACCAGCGGCCAGGCGTCATTGGTCAGAAATTCTATCACCGGCAGCAGGATGGCCGCATTCGGGTCGTTGCCGAGGTCGGCCCCGTTGCCGGCGCCGAACCCGCCGTAAAACTCGCGCGCGAGCAGCTTGCGGTCGGTGTAGCGCAGTTCCACGACGTCGTTGATGCCCCGGTCTTGCAGCGCGTGAAGCAGGCCGGAAGTGATGACGACGGATTTGCCGGCGACGAGTTGCCCTTTGATTTTGGCGACAATGTCGGGATCGAACTTCGCGGACTCAGTGAGCAGCACGAGGTCCGCGTTGGTGGGGAAAAACGGGTACAGCTCAATCGGGATGCCAATCATGCCGAGATAATTGTGCAGAAAATCTTCGCCGCTGGATTGATAGGGTTTGTAGCTGGCGATGCCCATCGGGTTGCCCAGCCGGCCGAGGAAGGGATCCAATTGTTTCAGGCTGTAACTGGCGACAGACGCGATGGTGGGATTCGTCAAACCGGCCGGATGATGGGCCTCAAAATCCGCCAGCATCCGGTGGTAGTCGAAACTCGTGTGCAGGTTTTGCCACGCCTCGCGGTCGCCCGGCACGATGGGCCGGCTCATCGCCGACCATTCGAACAGCATGATTTGCGGCGCCTTGGCAAACAGGGTATCCCAAAGTTGCTCGGCATAGCGGTCAAGGTACCGGATGCTGTAGGTGTCCACCCAGCCGCCGCCGTTGCGGCCGGGGGCGATGTTGTCAAAGTACCGGATGATTTCGTAACTCTCGTATTGCTGCAAAAGCTGGTCGGTGATGACGGGGTCGCGCGTTTCCGTGCCGGTGTAGATGCCGTCGAACAGTTTGGGCTCCCGGTCAAGGTCGTAGCCGAGCCCCTGGAAGTGCTCGTACCAGTTGGGGAATTTAATCACAAGCTTGACCCTGGGATTAACCGCGCGCGCCGGTTTGATGATCAGGTTTTCCGCCGCGTCATCCATCAACGCGAGCCGGAACTGCGTCCAGGTGTTCGTCCCCTTGGCGGCGATGTCCGAATCGGTCTTGGTGTTTACAAAGAAAAAGTCGTCCTGGATCACTTCATCGAAATGCCGCGCCGCGAGTTCCGCCGCGTGTCGGATGAACTCCCGGTCCTGCGGGTTGGTGTAACAAAACGATTTAAACTGGCCAAAGCCACCGTCGGACAGCGCCATGCCGCCCGCCACGCGCACGCCGTGGTCGAGGAAGAATCTTTTGACCCGTTCCAGCAGTTCGTCGCTTGCCAGGTCGCGGTTGCGCTGCACTTCGATATAGACCTTGTCCACCTTTAATTGGGCGCTGATGCGGTCCCAGTCATCCTGCAACTTTTGCGGATTCTCAAAACTGCGCACCACACCCACCGGAATGTAAATGGCCACGTCGAAGTTGGTATAATTGCCGGCCCGGCAGCAAAAGGACGGCAGGAGGAGGGAGGCAAAGATAATGGACAATACTCTGGCATTCATAAGTCTGCGTTTGGTGAAAGTAGGGGGGATGCGTGGAAGCCGCACGCGCAAAAATTAGTGACAAGGTTATCACACTTTCACCTTGAACAAAGCCGGTGCCGGATGAAGATTGCGCGCGTGAGTTTGCTGAAAAACAGATGGATATTGATTACCGGGGCGTCCTCCGGATTCGGCGCGGCGGCGGCGCGGGCATTTGGCGGGGCAGGCGCAAAACTGCTTCTGGGCGCGCGGCGCATGGAGCGGTTGCAGCAGGTCGCGGCGGAAGCGAAGAAAGCCGGGGCAGGGGAGGCACTCTTTCATGAACTGGACGTGAGCAAAACTTCCAGTGTGGAAGCGTTCATGGGTTGGACGAAACAGAAAATCGGAGGGCAGAAGTCCGCAGTCGGAGGTGTGCAGGTTTTAATCAACAATGCCGGAGGGGCGCACGGTTTGGATACGGTGGCTGAGGGAAAGGACGCGGATTGGGAGGCGATGATGCAATCGAACGTGCTGGGCGTGCTGCGGGTGACGCGCGCGGCGCTGCCGTTGATGCCGCGCGACGCCGGGGCGAGCATCATCAACATCGGTTCGGTGGCCGGCCGGCAGGCTTACGAGGGCGGCGCGGTTTATGGCGCGGCCAAAGCGGGCGAATTGCATATCGCGCGCACGCTGCGCTTTGAATTGCTGGGTACAGGGATACGGGTCACCTCGGTGGATCCCGGCCTGGCGAAAACGGAATTTTCGCTGGTGCGGTTCAAGGGCGATAGCGCGCGGGCGGACAAAGTTTATGAAGGCACGAAGCCGCTGCTCGCGGAAGATATTGCGGAAATCCTGATTTGGATTGCCAGCCGCCCGCCGCACGTGAACATTGACGAACTGGTTGTCAAGCCGGTGGACCAGGCGGCGGTAGGAAAGGTATTTCGCAGGATAGCAGTTAAATAAGTGACCGGTTAAAGGAGTCAAATGGAGATTGTTTCTCGGGGCACTTATTTAACCGATCACTCATTTAACTCATTGAACCGTCATATTCCCCGGTTGGCGCGCCAGAGCAGGACGGCGCCGACAGCCTGGAAGATGAAGTTGGGCAGCCAGAAAATCAGGTGCGGGGCAAATTCAGGGCGGGCGGAAAGCGATTCGCCCAGCATGATGAAGGCGTAATAGATCAACACGAGGATCAACGCCATGGCGATGCCGACGTTCGTCTCGCGGCGGTGGACGCGGATGCCAAGCGGGATGCCGATGAGCGTGAAACTGAAGCACGCAAATGAAAACGCCACCTGCCGGTGCATTTCCACCCGAAGCGGTTCCGTCAAGTCTTCCCGTTGTTTCTGCGCTTCCTGGGATTGCATCGGACGTCCGTCCGGACCCACTTCGTCCAGTTCCGGTGGCAAACTGAGTTTCCGGTTCAAATCGTCCAGTTCATTCTGCAGTTGCCAGAACGTCATGTCGCTGATGGCCGGATGGTAGGCGGGCTTGTCCGTGGACGGGAGTTGGTAGGTGTACGAGGACCATCCCTTAAAGAAATTGATCGTCGAGCTGCCGTTCGGGTTGATCTTCACCGTTTGGGCGTTTAACAACTCGAGCATCAGCGCCTTGTTTTGCGCGTCCACCTTCAACCGTCCCTGCGGCGCGCGAATGGTGGTGGCGACATTGGTTCCATGCTGCAGCACAAAAACTATCACGTCCTTTAAATCGCCGCGGTGGTTTTGATCCACGTAAACAATATAACCGGGGATGTCGCGGATGAACTGTCGTTCGGGCAGTTGGAACCGCGCCAGATCCGCCCGCGCGCGGAAGGTCAGTTCCTTGAACGCCACGCGCGAACGCGGCCCCAAATCCATGTTGATCCACGCGCTGAGGCCGCAGCAGAACAGGCTCAGGAGCAAAACCGGCGTGACGAGCGAAAGCAGACTGATGCCGCTGGCGCGCGCGGCGGTGAGTTCCTGGTCGGCGCTGAACCGGCCGAAGACGAGCAGCGTGGCCGTCAGCAGGCCCATGGGCAGCGCATAGACCCAGAAAAACGGAATCAACAGGCCAATCGCCTCCAGCACCGTGCCGGGCCGCACCTGGCCGCTGATGAGCAAGGGAAGGATTTCCTTGAGTCCATCGCCAATCAGCAACACGAAAGTGAATACCGCCATGCCCAGTAACAAGGAGGCGAGTACCTGGCGGGTCAGGTATGCGTGCAGTGTTTTCATTTTGTCCGGCGGACCGGCCCAACCCTAAAGCCAAGCCGTAAAATGCGAAATGTCAAAATGAAATGAAATGTCTTTTGGGCAGTGCCCTCATTTGGCGGAGCGCGGTTGTGCGCGCCGCGTCAGCCGCAGCGTGTCGAAAATGCTGCGGCTGGTCTTCGACGCCGCCGCACTCCAGAAATTTCAAATCAGGGCGCCACCGACTTCGGAAAGCGCTCCATCCGGCGGGTGTCCGGATTTCAAAAGTCGGGCAGGGCGGGCAGTCCTCTGCCCGTCGGCAGTGGAGTGAGGCTGCCGACGAGCCGGCTTCAGCGCGCCCGGGCGAAGTGGCGGCGGCTCGCGCGGACACCCGCTCCACCAAAGGACAGCAGCGCGCATGGAATGGCGCGCCCTTCCCAAACCCAGGCGCGTTAAAAAATTGCTTGCGGCGAAGGCCGGTTGACGGTTTATTACCGGCCGGCAATGGTGTTTGCCTTCCCAAAAAGGGAAAACTGCCTGGCCATTTCAGGGCTAATAACTCCTACCGAGACGAAACGTGTCGGTAGTTTTTTTATGCTCAACCACATATTAGTCGGCGCCGGCAGCGCGGCGGGCGGCATCTCACCCTTCCGGACTTCCCGCTTCATTGTCAATCGTTTCAGCCGACCGCTTCCATTCGGCGCGCTGTTTGGCAATCTCATCTCCGCGTGCAAACCGGGAAGTTGAATAGTTGAATATGTTGAACCACATTCTTTTCAACCTGATTCAAGTGCTGGTGGTCATGGCCTTCGCGCCGCTGGCTTCCGGCGTGACTACGCGGCTCAAGGAGATGATTCAGTCCAAACGCGGGCCGGGCATCTTCCAGCCATATCGCGATTTATGGAAGCTGTTTCACAAGGATGAAATCGTGTCGGAAGACAGCTCATGGATTTTCCGGTTCACGCCCTACATCGTTTTCGTCACGCCGATTTTTGTGACGCTGCTGATTCCGGTGCTGACGAATTACCCGCTCTTTTTCGCGTTCATGGGCGACATGCTGGGCGCGGGATTCATCCTGGCACTGGGCGGTTTCTTCGCCACGCTGGCGGCGATTGACACGGCGAATCCCTACGGCCCGGTCGGCGCCAGCCGCACGCGCATGGTGGGCTTTCTGGCCGAGCCGGTGTTCATGATTGTCTTTTTCACCGTCTCGTTTGTCGCCGGTTCGACGATTCCCTACATCGTTCAGGAAAAATGGGTGACGCCGCTGGCGAATTTCTTCCTGCCGTCGCACGTGCTGTTGGTGCTGGCCTTTCTCATGTTGATTCTGGCCGAAGGCGGGCGCATTCCGGTGGACAATCCCACCGGCCATTTTGAGCTGGCGATGATTGACGAATCCAGATTCCTCGAATACTCGGGTCGCGGCTTCGCGCTGATGAAATGGGGCGGTCAGATGAAGTTCTTTGTGCTGATGATTGTGTTTCTCAACGTGCTGCTGACGCCGTGGGGGTTGGCGGGCGACCAGACTTTAAGCGCCGTGCTGCTGGCCATTCCATTCGTGCTGTTCAAGATTTTCTGCTTTCTGCTCGTGCTGGTCGTCATCGAATCGTCGCTGTCCAAGCTCCGGCTCTTCCGCATTGCCGAATTTTTGGGCGCGGCCTTCATCACTTCCGTGGCCGCGATGATCATGCAGGTCTTTTTGCCTTAACAACAAATGAGCGACACCCCGGATCAACTATTGGACAATCTGAATGCGCTGGCCACCGGATTGTTTTTGCTGACTGCTTTCGGCATCGTGGCGATGCGGCAGGCGCGCGGCGTCTTGAATTTGTTCATCCTGCAATCGCTGCTGCTCGCCGCCTCCGCCGCGTTGCTGGGATTTCGGCATCACTCGGAACATCTTTACGGCGTCGCCTTGGTGAATTTAATCAGCAAGCCGATCATCGTTCCGTGGCTTCTGCGCAAGACGGCCTCTGCGGAAATTTACACGCGCCGCGAAGTTGACCAGGTGCTGAACATTCCGACCGCGTTGCTCATTGCCCTGGGGCTGGCGATTCTCTCCTGCTTTCTGGGACAGCCATTACTGAACGCCGTTGCGCCGGAATTTCGCGGTCCCAACGTGCCGATGGGCATTGCCGGATTGTTGATCGGCGCGTTCACGCTTTCCGTGCGGCGCGAGGCGTTGCCGCTGCTCATCGGTTTGTTGGTGATGGAAAACGGCGCGTTTCTGGCCGGCATTTCCATTTCGCGCAACCTGCCGCTGCTGGTGGAACTGGCCATCGCCACGGACGGTTTGATCATTGTGTTCATCAGCGGCGTGCTGATTCGCGCCGTCCAAAAACAAATCGGCACCACCGCCGTGGGCGAACTGGCCGGCTTGAAAGAAGTCACGGTTGAACCGGCGGAAAAGGAGGAAACGAAATGAGCGTCATCATCGTTTTGCTGCTGCCGCTGGTTGCTGCCGCGCTCGTTTGCATTCCGTTTAAAAAGTATTGGGCCTCGGGCGTAACCGTCGTATCGTCGCTGGCGACTTTGATTCTGGCCGCGCGGGTGGCGTGGCTGGTTTCAGATGGCAATTCCGTGACGGCAGATTTGAGCGTTGGGTGGCTCAAATGGGTTGCCGTGGACGGTTTGAGCGCGCTGATTCTGCTGTTGATTGCGTTCGTCGCCGCGACCGCGGCCATTTTCTCCGTCGGTTACATGGCGCACGGAAATTTGCAGCCGGGAAAACTCCGGCTCTACTACATCAATTACAACCTGTTCGTCTTTTCCATGCTGGCGATTCCCGTTCTCGCCGAACCGACGCTGGTGTGGATGGTGGTCGAATTGACCACGCTCTGTTCCGCGCTGCTCGTCTCGTTTGAAAATACGCGCGAGGCATTGGAAGCCGCCTGGAAATATGTCGTGCTCTCGCTCATGGGCGCGGGCATGGCCTTGTTCGGATTTTTAGTTTTGTTTGCGGCCATGCAAGCGTCGGGTAGCGACGATGACTACACCTGGACTAACTTGATTGCCGCCGCGCCCGCGATGCCGCCGGTTCTGTTGCAAACCGCGTTCCTGCTGATTTTAATCGGCCTCGGCACCAAGGTTGGACTTGTTCCGATGCACACCTGGTTGCCGGACGCCCACAGTCAGGCGCCCTCGCCGGTGTGCGCATTGCTCTCGGGCATCGAAACCACGTCCATCCTCTACGTCATTTTGCGGCTGTTCCCGGTGATGCAAGCCGCGCCGAACTCCCACGCCGAAACCTGGGCACTGGTCCTTGGTTTGATTTCAGTCGGCGCCGCCGCGTTTTTGCTCCTGCAAGTGAAAGATTACAAACGCATGTTCGCCTTCTCCACCGTCGAGCACATGGGCATCATTTTAACGGCGGTCGGCCTCGGCGCATCGGTCGCCGGCTACGGCGCGATGCAACAAATCGTCAGCCATTGCGTGACGAAATCCTTCTGCTTCTTCGCCGCCGGCACGGTGCTGCTCGCCGTGGAAACACGCCAAATCGCGTCGGTGCGCGGACTCATCCTTCAAGCTCCCATTGCCGGCGCCGCGCTCGTTTTTGGCGGGCTAGCCATCGCCGGCGCGCCACCAATGGCGGTTTTTTTGAGCGAATTTTCCATTCTCAAAGCCGGGTTGACGCAGAAACATTATGTGGCAACAGGGCTGCTGGCTATTTTCATCGTCATCGCGTTTTTCGGAGTCATGTTGCACGTCAACCGGATGGTTTTCGGCGCGCCCGACAGTAGCGGCGACGCCTCGTCGCCCCAACGTAAAAACGGTTCAACACTTCAACGCTTCAACGCTTCAACGTTGCCCTTCAGTTGCCGGCTGGCGCTGATATTGGCCGCCGTGCCGGTGCTCGTGCTCGGCTTTTACATTCCGCAGCCGCTGCACAACTTGCTGACCCAGGCCGCCGCTGCTTTGACCAGATGAAAGATAATTTGCCAAACATCCGCCCTCACCCCGGCCCTCTCCCCCGGAAGAGGGAGCAGTATTCACCGCCTCTTGCCAATCTCGAACCGCTGAGTTGTCCGGCGGCGCTTTCGGTGAATAATGTAAACAATACAAAGCTGACGACTGCAAACGTGACCAACGAACTTTTTCAACGTCCCGTTTTTCCCACCCTCTCCCCGGGGGAGAGGGCCGGGGCGAGGGCGGACGCAAATCCAACTTTTGTTTCTCCCCCTCAACGTTGATTTCCTATGACTGCCGCCGAATTGAAACAAGAAATTGACCAACGCTGGCCCGGCCAGGTGCACTGCCCCGACTTCGGAAGCCGGGGTTCACCGTGCGAAGTGACCTGTGCCCGCACGGCGCTGCCGGAATTGTGCGGGCGTCTTTTCCTCGAATGGAGTTTCAGTTTCACCGGTTTGATTGTCGAGGAGGGCGCGAGCGAATGGCAGTTGCGTTATGTGTTTTACGGCGAGGGTGACGCCGGCTGGGTTCATGTGCTGGTCACCGCGCCCCTCGCCGAAAAGACTTTTCCGAGCATCGTCAAATTCGTTCACGCTGCCGACTGGCACGAGCGCGAAGCCGAAGACCTGTTCGGCCTGATTTTTGAAGGCCACCCGCGCCTCGGCGATTTCATCCTGCACGATGACGCCTGGCAGGAAGGCGTCGAACCGATGCGTCATCACTTTGATCCGCAGGCGGCCATGCGCCATCGCAAACCGGATGAAGACTGGCGGCCAACGCGGATTGTTCAAGAACCCGGCGCGTTCGTGATGCCCGTCGGCCCGAAATATTCCGGCGTCACCGAATCGGTTCATTTTCTACTCGAAACGGTTGGCGAAGATGTCATCCGCTCCACGCCGCGCCTGTTTTACAAATGGCGCGCGATTGAAAAACTCGCCGAAGGCAAAACGGCCGATGAAGTTTTATTGCTGGCCGAACGATTCGCGGCAACGACGGCTTTTGCTCACGGACTCGCCTTTTGCCAGGCCGTTGAACAAATTTGTGGCGCAAACATTCCGGCGCGCGCTAAAACTCTCCGCGTGTTTCTGGCGGAACTTGAACGCCTGCGCCAGCACGCGGGCGCGATTCGGGAAATTTGCGAATCCACCGCGCTGGCCGTGGCCACCGCGCACGCGGGAATTCTGGAGGAAGATTTGCTCCGCGTTTCCGGCGAACTTACCGGCCATCGCTATCTGTTCGGCCTGCTCGCGCCCGGCGGATTGCTTTGCGATTTGCCGAACGACGCCTGTCGGCAGGCGCTCGAAAAGTCGCAGAAAGTTCTGTCACAGCTGAACGCGCTGGAACAGCGCTTGCGCGTCTCCAGCAGTTTTTTGGACCGGCTGGAAGAAGTCGGCATCGTGCCGCCGCGGACGGCGATGGTTTATGGCCTGCTGGGACCCATTGCCCGCGCGTCGGGCATTGTTCGTGATTTGCGCCGTGGCCAGCCATATTCGGGCTACGAAAAGTTTCAATTCGACGTTCCGTGCGAGCAGGAAGGTGACGGCTACGCACGGTTGCGGATTTTGTTCGCCGAAACCCGGCAATCGGTTCGCATCATGGAGCAAGCCGTTGCCGCGCTGCGTGGCGGCGGCGCCTCGTCGCCTTTAAGTTCTGCGACGAGGGCGTCGCCGCTGCAATTTCGCGCGGGCGCGGCTTTGGGCTGGGTCGAAGCACCGCGCGGCGGCGCGTTTCATTGGGTGCGGTTGAACGAGAGTGGAAAAATTGCGCGTTATCGAATCGTGCCGCCGTCATTTGCCAATTGGCACGGCTTCCATCTCGCCGTGGAGAAATTCGCGTTCCAGGATTTCCCCATCATGCTGTCCACGTTCGATTTGTCCGTGGCGGAGAACGACCGATGACATCTTAATTCTTAAATGCTATGAGCCAATGGGTCATCAACGGAATTCGCGCGGGGATCAAGACCACCGCGTATCCGGCAAAGCCGGAAGCGGCGGCGGGCGTGTCGCCCGGCCTGCCGGTCGGCGGCGATTATCCCGCAAACCAGGTTGCTTCATTGATTGAGCGCTGCCCGACAGGTGTATTCAGCCAGGCCAATGGCAAGGTGAGGGCAGACATTCGCCGCTGCATTCATTGTTACCGCTGCGTTCGCGGCGTTGAGCCTCCGGTGAATTGGGAGCAAACCTACGAGTGGGGAACTGTCCGTGACGGCCGGCATGAATTCGGCCAGCCATTCGAGCGTTCGATTCACATCTGTGTTGTGGATGCGGGCGATTGCGGCGCGTGCCTCAACGAGGTCAAGCAGCTCAACAATCCCTATTACAACATGCACCGGCTGGGCTTTTTCATTACGCCTTCGCCACGCCACGCCGACGTGCTGCTGGTCGTCGGTCCCGTGACGGACCACATGAAATTCGCGTTGAAAAAAGTTTATGACGCCATGCCCACGCCGAAGCGGGTGATGGCCGTGGGTGCCTGCGCGGTGTCCGGCGGAGCATTCGCGGAAAGTTTCGTCTGCGCCAAAGGCGTGGCGGACGTGCTGCCGGTGGACGTGGAAGTGCCCGGCAACCCTCCACCGCCACTGGCGATTTTACACGGCCTGCTTGTCGCAGTTGGGCGTAAAACCCCAGCCGCGTTGATTTCCCCGGCACCAAATTTCGAGAACGAAGGGCTTACGAAATCATGAATGGAGTAAACGTCCACCCTTACCCCGGCCCTCTCCCCCGGGAGAGGGAGAAGCGTTCGCCGCGTTCTGGTAATGCGGGCGCACTGGCTTGTTGTGGGACTTTTCCGGCGGAGGACAAGGCAGCGGTGATGAGCCGCAGAATATTCGGCTTTTGGGAAGACGCGCAATGCTGTTCCCTCTCCCCGGGGGAGAGGGCCAGGGTGAGGGCGAGCGTAATAAACCTTACTTTCGATTCAACATATTGATGTTATGGATACGCCAACGCTCATCTCGGTTTTTTTTGTGCTATGCGGCCTGGGCGTTTTGCTGTCGCTGGCGGCGCCACCGTCGCGTCAGGGCAACGTGCTGGCGTGGCTCGGATGTCTTGCCTCCGTTGCTTTGGTTTTGGCCGGCGCAAGCGCGCTGCTGGCCGGGAAAACTTTCAGCCAGCCGCTGTGGACGTTGCCGGGATTGGCGGCGACGCTTACCTTGAAAATGGATTCGCTTTCGGCGGTGTTCATTTGCATCACCGGCCTGGTGCTCTTTCCGGCTTCCATTTTTGCGGGTAGCTGCGACGCCTCGCCGCCGGCGCGTGAAGGCGACGCCTGCGTCGCGCGAAAATCAAATAGCGATGAGGCGTCGCCTTTACCTTCTGCGACGAGGGCGTCGCAGCCGCGCGCGTTCACGGTGTTCATGTTCGGACTTTATGCGTCCATCGCCTTGGTTTTCATTGCGGGTGATGTCGTACTATTCCTGCTCGCGTGGGAAGTCATGTCGATTCTTTGCTGGCTGCTGCTTGTTTGCGGCGAGGATGGAAGATGGCAGATAGAAGATGGCAATCGAAACGCTCCATCCTCCATCCTCCATTCTCCATCTTCATCCGGTTACTTGCTGCTGGCGATGGGCGAAGCGGGAACGCTCGCGGCGGCTCTCGGTTTTCTTCTGCTTGCGGTTGGCGCTGGCTCGCTGGATTTCGGCGCCATCAAATCGGCAGCGCCGGGTTTGGGCATGGGCGTGCAATGGGCGGTTTTCCTGCTTTCGTTTTTCGGGTTTGGCGTGAAAGCCGGACTGGTGCCGGTGAATTCGTGGCTGCCGCGCGCCTATGTCGCTGCCCCGCGCGCGTTCGTTCCGGTGCTGGCGGGCGCGACGTTGAATCTCGGCCTTTACGGAATTTTGCGCGTGAATGCCGACCTCCTGCCGGCCACGCACGCCGCGCCGGGTCTGCTCGTGCTGGCTGTCGGAACGCTTTCCGCATTGCTCGGAATTCTTTATGCGACGACGGACAACGACCTCAAAATCATGCTCGCGCACAGTTCGATTGAAAACGTGGGCATCATCGTCGCCGGCTTCGGCGCGGGCATGGTCTTTGTAGCCACGAATCATCCGGCGCTGGAAGCGATCGCCTTTGTCGCGGCATTGTATCATTTGATCAATCATTCACTCTACAAAACGCTGTTGTTTTTCGGCGTGGGCGCGGTCGAGACGCAAACCGGCACGCGCGACATGGACAAACTTGGCGGCCTGATTAAATGGATGCCGCTGACCGCGCTCGGCTTTCTCATCGGCACGCTGTCCATCGCTGCCTTGCCGCCATTTAACGGATTCGTCAGCGAATGGCTCACCTTGCAGACGATGCTGCGCTCGGCGGAATTGTCCTCAACCGGCGCCAAAATGGTTTTCGCCCTGTGCGGCGCGGGACTGGCGCTCACGGCGGCACTGGCGGTGACGTGTTTTGTAAAAGTTTTTGCCATGAGCTTTTTGGGGATGCGGCGGCTGGATGAAAATCAAAAGGTGGCCGAGGCCAAATCCGGCGCACTTGCGCCCATGGCCATCCTCGCCGCGCTGTGCCTGGCGTTTGGTGTGCTGCCGACGTATGTGATTCCGGCGCTTGACGTGGCGATCCATCCGTTGGCCGGGGCGAGTGCCGCCGATGCGCTGGTGCCGCCATTCTTCGCCGCCCATCCGGCGCAAGGTGGCCGCCCGCAAGGGCTGCCGCCCGCGTTCGTGGAAGATTTTCACAATTTGGGCGCGCAAGTCGGACAAAATGTTTTGCCCGGACGCGGTCTCGTCGTGCTGCATCGCGGCGGCGAAGCAAATCCGGTCGTGTTCGCCATGTCCACCTCCTGCATGCTGGTGGTGCTGGTCGTCCTGTTGGTTCTCACTTATGTCGTTGTTCGCTTGTGGCTGACGCGCAGCCGTAAATTATCGCGGAAAATTCGTTGGGACGGCGGCGTGCGGCGCTTGTTGCCGGAGATGACTTACACGGCGACGGGCTTCTCCAATCCGGTGCGGGTTATTTTCGACGCGGTGTTCCGGCCGACGACGGTGGAGGACACGCGCGAAACCGTGGCGCAGCATTTCCGCACGGCCATCATCCGCGAAAAAGAGCGCGTGCATCTGGTGGACAAACTGGTTTTCCATCCGGTCAGGACGGCGGTGATGTGGTTCGCCGGCCGTCTGGCGTTGATGCACCACGGACGCTTCAACGCCTACGCCGCCTATGCGCTGGCGACATTGCTGGTGGTGCTGGTCGTGTTTTTGTTGTTCCAGGCGTCGTGAAAACGTTTTTAACCGCGGATGGACGCGGATTAAACCGCGAATTTTGCAGGTGAATTCATTGCCATCAAAACTGCGAAAATCTGCATCAGCTGCGGTCGTTTATAATCCGTGTTCAACTTTGGCTTTTGGTTTCAATTTTTTAACCGCTCATCCGCGCTTGTCTTCGCTAATGGGCATGGCGGGCAGCCCTCCGCCCGCCGCCAGCGCGGGAGGACGCGCCCTCCGGCCTCAGCGTGAATCAGCGAAGATGAGCGGTTTTTATCTATCTTCATTTTCATTTCGCCAGCCGGAAAAACAGATTTTCCGTCTGCGGAAATAAGGTCAAGGTGCAGTTCGTCCCGTCGTCGGCAATGGAGCCGCCGCAGTCGCTCCAGCTTTCCGCCGCCAGATTGGAACATTGCTGCAACCTCCAGCTGCTGAAGGACGACGGCCAGGAAAGCAGCAGCGCCGGGCCGGCGCGCTGGAGCTTAAGCGCGGGCGGCGTTGCCGGAGATGAATTGACGCTTAACACGTATTCGCCGGTGTTCGCGTATTGGGCATCATGCACCAGGATGAGGAAGTCGCCACTGTTGGCCAGGGTGAGGTTCGCCGTCCCCGTGTCCGACTCGGCGAGCCATTGGCCGTCCGGCGCGTAAAACGACAGGACCGGCGCGAGGTTGGAAGACACGGCGGCGAGGCTGATGAATACCGGATTGCCGGCCTGGCCGTTGAACAGCCAGACGTCAGGGTCCGGCGCGCTGACCAGCTCATTGGTCACCGTCTGGCCGCAGGCGATTGGCAGGCTGAAAAGCGGCTGGACGGCGTGGTTGGTTTGAACGTTCACCAGCACATAGCCCTCCGGCCCGGTCTGCGCCGGCGCGCCGTCGAGCAGCCAGCCCGCCAATGAAAAGCCCAGGTTGGCAGTGGCGGTGAAGGGCTGATTGTAGCCTTGCCCGACCGAAACCACTCCCTCGGGGTCCACACTGCCGTGCGGGCCGGCGCGAGAGAGAATGGCAAACGTGTCCACCGCAAAATCCACTGCCACGCTGTGTTCGGCGGTGACGTCCCGCAGCGTGAAGCTGTTTCCGCCCACCTGCTTGATAATTCCATCCACCGTCCAAGTGTCCGCGTGATAGGTTGGGTCGGGTTGGGCGGTGAAAGTGACGGAGTCGCTCCACCCGACCAACAGGACGCCGTTGTTGCCTGCCGGTTGCACTGTGCCGCCGTTGCCCACGGTCAGGACCACGCGATTGGTGATGCGCTCAAAGGCCACGTAAATGGACACGTCCGCGTCCCCGAAGGCGAAATGCTGCTGCTCGACGCTCCATCCGGCATGTTGGCCGTCCACGTACCAGTCTTCAATCTGGTAACCGGCCATCGGCGTCGCCGTCACATCCAGGTTGGCGCCCGCCGGCAGAGTCAGCGTGCCCTTGGGAGCGATGTCGCCGTTCGGACCGCAGGAGATGCTGACTTGGATTGTTTCCGCGCCGGCGTCCGGGGCGGACGTGAGGCCCAGGGCGACCAGGCCGGCCAGGAACAGACCGTGCCACAGCCGCGCCCGCCAGCGTCCGGCTCCCCTGTGCCTTGGGTTCGGAGTTCGAGTTTCAGATTTTGGATTTGCGTTCATAAAGTTTGTCTTGGTTGTTTTTGATTTCATGCGGATGAGTTATTTCGCCAGGCGGAAGAACATATTTCCCGTCGGCGGAGTGATGGCCACGCTGTTGGTGCCGTTGACGGAATAAACGCCGCCGGTGCTCGCGCCGCCGCCACCGGCGATTTTGTGCCAGTCAATCGAATAGTTCTGGGCGGAGGCGGAGGAGAATTGAGGGATGATAGTCGAGAGGAGCAGCGCCAGGACGGCGTAGCGGCGCTTGTGAAAGCGCCGGTGACTGGCGTTCGATAACAGTGCGGCTCTCTGCCGGGTCGCCGCTACGAAGTTCCGCCAGGTTTTGGACTGCGGCGGGTGAGGGGTGAGGGCACACGCCGCTTTCGGTCGCGGGGGGAGCATCCAACATTCAACATTCAACCTCCAACGTCGAATGAAGAAAAGCGGTGTCAGCCCCGTTCCCCGCCAGCCACCGCACTCCAAGACGCTGCGCGTTTCCCAGCCACCATCTTCCATTCTCAATTCTCGCGTTTTCATGGCCGGCCTCCGTTTTTGGCGTTGACGAGTTGTTCGAGCTTTTCCAGCCGGGCGTTCAAGTCCTGAATCCCGGCGCCCTGTTCCTCCACCTTCTTGTGCTCCTTGAGAAATTCATTCAACCGCATGGCGTTGACGGCTTCGTAGCGGACGGTGTAGGGCAGGCCGTTGGTGTCGTGAACGGCCAAGCTGGGATTCACCGTTTCCACTTCCTCGGCGATGAGGCCGAACTGCGGGGTTCCTTGCGGGTCAATTTCCGGCTTGTATTGGAACGTCACGGGCCGGAGCGACAGCAGCGCGTCGCTGGCGTCACCCATGTCTTGAATGTCCGTCTTGAACCGGCGCGAGGAGGTGAGCGTGCCGAGCTGGCCGGAGGAATTCACATAAACCGCCGCGCCACCGGACGCTGTGCTTCCGTAAATGCCGGCGATGAAGGTATTCGCCTGCGTTCCCGGTGTGCCGATGCGAATAACGTGGGTATCGCCGCTCCCGCCGTAATTTCCAATTTCAATGTTGAAGCTGCCAGTGGTATTATTGTAACCAGAGTCGCTTCCCGATGCGATGTTCTCATCGCCGGTGGTGTTGCTTGCCAGCGCCGCCTGCCCCAACCCGGTGTTGCCTGCATCCGAATACAGCAACAGGTAGCCGCCCGTGTAAATCCGGGCCGGCGCGGGAAGATTCAAGTCAGCGGCCAGAGTGAGACTGCCCGCCGAAAAGTTCCCGTCGGCGTCGCGCCGAACCAGGGTGTTGGCGAGGCTGGCGTTGGTGCTGGTGACCAGGACGAACTTGAACTTGGCCGCGCCGGTGAAGTTCGTGCCGTTGTCCGTCACGCGCCCCTGGTAGGTGAAGGCCGAGATCTGGGCGCGGGCGGAATTCAAAAGGAAGAATGAAAAAGGAAGAATGAAAAAACAGATGGCGGCGCGCGGCAGGACACAGGCGCGACGACAATTCTTCATTCCGCATTCTGCCTTCATCATTCGTTTGAGCGTCCAGGTTGCCAACATCGCCGCGGCGGCGAGACCTGACACGGAGAACTGGTTGATTTTGGTTTTCATTTTGGTTTTGGGGTCGTTCAAGTTGCCGGAACCGGGTTCAGTCGGGAGCTGGCCGCGTCTTTTCCGCGAGGAAAAAAACAAGGCGCAACCCGGCGGCGTCGGCTGGTTCCGTTCCGGTTGTCAGCCAGACGGACGCCGCTGACGGGCGAAGATCACACGAGGAGCACCGTCACGCGCAACGCGCGCAATGAAGCCGGGGGAAGAACGGTTGAATCGGAGGATACATGCCGGGTGGATCCCGGCGGAGAGCGAGGGGAGAAATGTCCGGGCGCGACGGCGGGAGTGCAAAGGGGTGGAGCAGATGGCGCCTTGAGTTCCCCGGCTGCTTTCACGCAGGCGCGGTTGAGGTCGAACGAAGCCACGTGGTCCGCCCGCGGGCCGGAACCCGTGGTGGCCAGAAGACAAAAGACCTTTGAGGCGATGGCGTGCCGGTGTTGAGGCCGGGTGGCGTCCGCCGTCCGCGCCGGCCGTCTGCGCGGGTGATGCAAAATCACGGTCAGGCGCTCCGGCCCGCCTCCCAGCCAAACCACGTGGGTACCTTCCAGCCAGACGCCGAACGCCACCAGGCACGGAAGGAAGCCGGCGCCCTGCAAATAGGCGAGCAGGCAGACCGTCGCCGCCGCTCGCTGGAAGCGGGCAAAAGGTTTGGAATTCGGCTTCATTTCGCTGACAGCCGTTGCCGGAACTCACGCCGGCGGGTTGCAATGGATCGAATAACAAAAACATGCCGATTTGCGCAAGAAAGAACGTGAATGATTTCACAAGCGCAATTCAATCCGTCGTGCGGATTTTCAGCGCGCTTGCCATCGAAATGGCAACGGCTGTAATGAATCAGGCAATGGGGTTTGCCTCCCGGCTCGCGGGGAAAAGCCTTCCGGCTGATAACTCCTGCCAAAATGAAAAGCAACGGTAGTGGGTTATGCAGTTGCTCATGCTATCCGACGTTCACGGTAACTGGCCCGACCTCCGGGCAGTTCCGGCGAGTTCATTTAAATTCTCCGCTTCCGCGCTGCCATGCCGCCGGAGAAAAAGCGGCAGCCGCCGTCGCGCTGGCGCGCTTTGGCGCGCCGCGGAAAGGCTGCCGCAGTCCAAAACCTTGCGGCGGTTCGCGCTGGATTTGAATCCGTGTTCATCGGTGTTCATCCATGGTTGAACTTGAATTTATGGGCGCGAAGGGCCTGTTGCTGGAACTAATTGTTGCGCCGTGCGTTGCCGGCGCGCTGGCGGGAATTGTTGTCCCCGACCGGCGCAATCCCGTGCTGCTGGCGTGGGCCGGTTCGCTGGCGGCGCTGTTGACGTTGTGGGTCAGCGGAAACGTCCTGTGGTGGGGACAAGTTTTTCAAGCCGAACTCTGGACGATTCGCGGATGGGGAGCGCTCACGGTTTCGCTGGACCGTTTGTGGGCGCTTTTTCTGGCGGTGGCGGCGGTGGTGGTTCTCGCCAGTTCCATTTTTTCGGCAGGTTATCTGAAGCGATATGTCGGGCATTACCATCTCCAGGCGCTCAACGCCTGGTATCTGCTGCTGTTCAACGGTTTCGTCAGCGAATGGCTCACGCCGCAAACCATGCCAATGCCTGCGCCGCCTATGTGCTGCTGGCGTTGCTCTTGGCGTTGTTGTTGAGCCTGTTTTTATGACGATGACTAAGAAGATGTTGATCGAAGAAATCGCATTGGAAAGTCCAACGGGAGAGCGATGAGTTCTGTTTCAGAAAGCGCATATCGGCCATGACGGCTCAAAGCACGCCAAAGTCGCATCGCAGCGCGGCGGCGGCGACAACCCTCGTCATTCCGCGAACAAAAACCGCAAGTCGTCGAGCGTCAGGCTCTGTGCGAACCGTTCCTCGCCGAGCACGTCCTCCGCCAGCGCGGCCTTCTGTTTTTGCAGCAGGCGGATTTTTTGCTCGATGCTGTCGCGCATCAACAGCCGGTAGGCCATCACCTTGCTCGTCTGGCCGATGCGATGCGTGCGGTCAATGGCTTGGTTTTCCACGGCGGGATTCCACCACGGATCGAACAGGACCACATACGACGCGGCGGTAAGATTTAGTCCAAACCCGCCGGCCTTGAGCGAGATCAAAAACACGGCGCTGCCGGTGGCCGATTGAAAGTCCTGGACCAGCGCGCCGCGGTTTTCCGTGTCGCCCGCCAGGTAAAAATGCGGCCACTCGCGCCGCTTCACGGTTTCGCGCAGCAGATCGAGCATCGTGACGAACTGCGAAAACACGAGCACCTTGTGGCCTTCCTCCATCAGCGGTTCGAGCAAATCCTCCAGCGCGGCGAGCTTTGCGCTTTCGGCCTCGCGCAGCTTTCCGTCCACGAGCGCCGGGTGACAGCAAATCTGCCGCAGCCGCAGCAGCGACGTGAGAATGTTGAAGCGTTCCTCGTTGAGTTGCCGGTTGGACTTGAGGCCGAGAATCAGTTGCCGGGCGCGTTTGAGTTCGGCGCGATAAAGCGTTTGTTGCTCACCCTCCATTTCGCAAAGCAAATCCTCCTCGACGCGGTCGGGCAGGTCCTTCGCGACCTGCGACTTGGCGCGCCGCAACAGAAACGGACGCACGCGCGCGGCCAGCCGGCGGCGGGCGAGCGGATCGTCCTTGGCGTCAAAGCGGCGGAGGAAATGCGCGCGATTGCCGAACGCGCCGGGCATGGCAAAACCGAAGATGCTCCACAAATCCAGCAGGCGATTTTCGATGGGCGTGCCGGTCAGCGCGAGGCGATGCTCCGCCTTCAACGCGCGGGCGGCCTGGGCCGTTAGCGAATTCGGATTTTTGATGCACTGGGCTTCGTCCAAAATCGCGGCGAGCCACGGCGTGTCGGCGATGGCAGGCGAAAGCGCGCGCAGTTGCGCGTAGTTGACGACGACGAGGTCGGAGTTTTCACGCGCGGCGGAAAGTTCCTCGGCCGGTTCGCCGCGCCACAGGCGGACGCGCAGACCGGGATAAAACCGCTCCACTTCCGCGCGCCAGTTGTCCATCACGGATTTGGGGCAGACGACGAGAGACGGTTGCTGCGACGCCTTCGTCGCAGAGGGTGCTGGCGACGCCTCGCCGCCAGATGCGACTGCCTGACCTTCGCGCGACGAGGGCGTCGCGTTCACATTCTGCGGCGGGGCGTCGCAGCTACGCAGCCACGCCAGCCACGCCAGCGTTTGCAGCGTTTTTCCCAGACCCATGTCGTCCGCGAGCACGCCGCCGAAACGGTTTGCCGTGAGATACGCCAGGAAATGAAAACCTTCAATCTGATACGGGCGCATTTCGGCGCGGATGGCCGGCGGCAGCGGCGGCGAAACGCGCGTTTTCAATTCGCTGACGCGGCGCTGAATTGTTTCAACGCGGTCAGGCCCGAGAAATTTCTTTGCGGCCTCGTCGGCGAGTTGCAGCGCGTGAAAGCGTTGCGGCTCGGCGGAGAAATCGCGCGCGTTGAGGCCGAGCCGGGCGAGTTGTTCGTCCTCTTCGGGCGTGAGACTGAATTGCAATCGCCGCCAGCCCTTTTTGCCGAGCCGCACATAACCGCCGCGCGCATTGAGCAGAAGTTTTAATTCCTCCGGCGTGAGTGTGGTGTCGCCGACGTTGAGCGCGACTTTGAGATCGAACCAATCCATGCCCGCCTCGGCGACGTCGAGCGACACCGCGCCGCTGACCGGTTCGTCGCGCAGCGTGGCCAGTTCCTGGTCCAGCGACACTTCGATTTCCGGCGGCAGCGATTTGAGCCATGGCACGAACGCCTCGGGCGTCTTTTTCGTGAGCCGCAATCGCCATTCGCCGGGGTAGCCGTCCCACTTCAATCCGAGCGGATCGAGCACGCGCGGGAAATGTTTTTGCGCCGCGCGGTCGTGCAGGCTGACGGCGCCGCGCTCGGCTTTGAGTTCCTTTTGCGCTGCGAAATTCGAGGCCGGCTCCCAGCCCTGCGGCGTGAATTTTTCCTTCGGCATCCCCGGCGCTTTGGCCGTCGCGTTGATGACGATGTCCTCGCTCGGGCTGCCGGGATAAATCGGTTTCAGCGCGCACGAAATCGTCACGGCGACAGGCACGGTACGGATGCGTTGCCGAAGATGTTCCGGCAGCGGGACGCCGGTGGCGTGCAAAAAGCGCAGGCCGTCGGCGGTTTCGAGCGCGTCGGAGGGAATGTTTTTGCGCAACTCCGTTTCCAGCGCGTCGGCGGGCGGGCCGTGAAACAATCCACCCTCGGTGAGATAAAGCGCGGGCCGCCCGTGCAGCGCGCAGAGGATGCGCGGCGGCGGCGAACCCTCCGCGGTGGCCAGGGCCAGTTCATAATTTCCGTCGCCGTTTTGCGGCGGGCGCAAATTGAGGCGCAGCGGCTGGCTGGCGCGGGCCAGCGGTTGGCCGTCGCCAGTCACCACGCGGTCCGGCGCGAGCGGCATCCGCAGGAGCCGGTTTAACGCCGGGCGTGCCGTGGCGTTGGCGTATTTGAACGACCACCAGCTTTCGTAATTCCACGGCTTGTAGGTGGCGCTCCAGAGCGGCAGCGATTCGGGCGCGATGACGAGCGCGCCCTGGTCGAACTGCTCGGAGAATTTTTTGGCCTGCGCCTGTTTCAACTCGGCGAATTCCGCGCTCGCCTCCGTGCGCCATTGCAGCCGCGCCTCGTTTTCAAAGACGGCGAGGCGCAATTCCAGAAGGCCGGGTTCGGAGACGGGCGCGTAGCCGTCGAATTCGCGAAACCAGTCTTTCCACCGCTCGATTTCCTTTTCGCGTTCCCATTCGCCCATGTCGGCTTCAATCAGGCTGCAGTCCGTGATGCCATCCATGAACGCGGGCCAGCGAACGTGCCGGCGGCGAAATTCCCACGCGACGTAAAGCCAGAAATAAAAATCGTCGCGCGGGAAATCGGGCCAAAGCTCAATCTCTTTCCAGTAACCGTAGGAGCTGGACGCGATATGCCGTCCAGCGATGGTGCCGAGGTCCGATTCGGTCAAATTGCGAAGGCGGGCGTTGGCATGGGATGCCTGCACCCGGCGGACAAATGTGGCTTCGTCGTGGCGGAGTTCGCGGCCCAGGTTTTCAACGAGTTTTTCGGAAAGCGGCGAGCGCGGCGGCTGCGGAACGCTCGGCGGTTTGGCCGGGGCGGATGTTTCTTTGAGCTTCTGCGAGCGCGCTGTGGCGGCTGCGGCAATCCGCTCCCGGGCCGAGGCCGGGAGTTTGCCGTTGGCCGACGACCGCTTTCGCAACTCCATCAGCGCGGCGACAACGTGTTTGCAATCCACGCCGACCGGGCAGGAGCACTCCGCCTTCCACTCGCCGTCGGCGAATTCAAGGCCCACCTCGTAATCCTCGCCGCCAAGCACGACCGCCGCGTAAAGATGATCCGGCTCGACGCACTCCAGTTCGAGCACGTCGCCGCGGGCAAAATAGCCGCGCCCGCGCTTGACCGTTTTGGACGGTGTCGAATCGAGAAACCGTTCGATGCCTTGAAGCAAATCCGTCCGCAATTTCATTTTAAAACAGGATGAAGCAAGCGGTCCGACGCGGCAAGCGCCAGTTGTTCACAAATCTCACAACGGGCGCGGTTGGACACACGCTGAAACAGAGCGCCTCCCAAGCGCCCGAATTGAAAAAGGCGATTGATGAATTGGAGCAATTCCAGAATCGGTTGCATGGCCAATGAATCCGCCGGCTCGGACCAGATAGCGCTGCGCCGTCGCCTCATAGCGTCCGCCGGAAGAGCAGGGTGGCGGCGCTCATGGCCAGGAGGGTGAAACCAACCAGAAAGGCCAGGTCATAGCTGATGGACATCAACCCTGTATTTTTCAAGACGAGTTGTTTGAAACCATGCACGGCGTAGGTGAACGGGTCAACGACGGTGATGGCCTTCATCCAGGGCGGGAATGACGCCGTGGGATAAACCGCGCCGCTCGGGAAGAACAGGACGGTATTGAGCACGCCGAAGATGGCGCGCGGCACCAGCGGATCGCTGACGCGCACCATCAGGAGAAACATCATGCTGATGAGCGCCAGCGCCGTCACCACCACCAGGACCATCATCCGTGCCAGCCGGAGCACGTTCAGCGGATCGGGAATTCCGGCGATGATGGAGCCGACGGTTACCAGCACGAACCCGGCGATGATGGCCTTGATGGCGCCGGCCAGATTGAATCCGAGAATCAACTCGAACTTGCGGATGGGCGTGACGAGGTAACCCTCATGCAGGCCGCGCGCCTTGTCGTCAATGAAGATGATGCCGCCACCAATCATGGCCGAGACGAAGATGGCGAGCGTGATGGTGCCCGGCAACAGATACTGGATGTAGGGCACGTACGGATAGATTTCGACCATGTCCAGCGTGACCTTGGCGGTCTCCCGCGGCGGGTCCGCCGGTGAATTGTAAGTCGCGAGCAATTCCGTCAACGCGCCGCCCAGAGCCGAGGTCGAGAACTGGTCGGTGTTGTCCTCGACCAGCGCCACGCGTGGATTGGCGCCGGCGAGCACCTTGCGTGAGAAGTGCGGCGGAATGGTCAACACGCCATTAATCCTGCCCTCGCGCAAGTCATGCAATGCGACGGCCTGGTCGTGGTAGGCGATCGTGTCGAACGTGCGGGCGTTGGCCGCCACCGCCTGGAACATTTCCTTCAACTTGATGGCCGGCACGCCGTGGTCCTGGTCCACGATGCCGATTTCCAGGTTTTTAACCTTGCCGCCGAAGGCGTAGCCCAGCACCACCAGTTGCACCAGCGGCATGAGCATGGACATCACAATCAACGTCGGACTGCGCCGGAACCGGCGCAGGTCGCGTTCGATGATGGCCCAGATGCGGTGCATGTCAGAAAGGATGGGAATACCGAACAGCGAACGCCGGACGTTGAATATCCAAGGGCAGGGCGGGCAGTCCTCTGCCCGCCGCCGCGCCAACGATTATCCATGACGGCGCGCACGGAGCGACGCGCCCTGCCGTAAATCTTGGAGGTTCGATATTTTTCAATGTCGTTTCATGAGATAGGGGCTTTCCGCCGTCGCCGGCGCCTGCAATGCGTCGCGCAATTGATGGCCGGTGTAATGCACGAACACGTCGTCCAGCGTCGTGCTTTGCACCGAAAGCGAGGTCACCGTGACGTTGGCGCTGCGGGCGGCTTCCATCAAGGCCACCGTGGTGCGCGGGCCGTTGTGCGAGGCCAGCCGGAAAACGTGGTCCTCCGCCTTCAACTCCGCCACGTCGGGCAGGGTTCGCAGCGTGTTTTCCCAACCGGCCGGCACTTTGGAGAAGCTCACTTCCAGGATATTCCTGCCCGGGATCGAGGCCTTCAATTTCAACGGTGAATCCAAGGCCGCCAGTTTTCCGTGATCCACGATGGCCACGCGGTCGCAGAGTTTGTCGGCTTCGTCCATGTAATGGGTGGTGACGAGGATCGTCAGGTCGCGTTCGCGTTTCAGCCGGGAGAGCATGTCCCAGACCGCCACGCGCGAAACCGGATCGAGACCGGTGGTCGGTTCGTCGAGAAAGAAAATATTCGGCTCATGCACCAGGCCGCGGGCGATTTCGAGGCGCCTTCTCATGCCGCCGGAAAACATTTTCACCGGCTTGTCCGCCCATGGCTCCAGGTCCACGGCCTGCAGCAGGGTTTTGATGGCGCGCCGCCGCGGCTCGCGCGGGATGCCGTAGAGTTTGGCGAAAATGTTCAGGTTTTCCTCGGCGCTCAATTCCAGGTCGGAGGTCATCGCCTGCGGAATGACACCGATGGACTGGCGCACGCCGTTTGCGGCCCGGACAATGTCGAACCCGTTGACGCGCGCCGAACCGGACGTGGGCGGCACCAGTGTCGTCAACATGCGGATGAGCGTGGACTTGCCCGCGCCGTTGGGGCCCAGCAGGCCGAAAATCTCGCCGCGTTCGACGGCAAAACTCAGCGCGTCCACGGCGCAAAAATCGCCGAAACGCTTGGTCAAATGTTCAACTTCAACGGCAGACATGAGCTCGTTAAATCGTTAAATATGTTAAATCGGTTAAATGCTGACAGGGCAACACTTGCCCCACATTTAACTGATTTAACCAATCACTCATTTGACTCATTTGACATTGAGCGGCAGCGTGACATACGCCGTCATCCCCACCGCCAGGCTGCGGTCCGAATTGTTGCAACGCAGGCGGATTTCAAAGGTCCGGATGTCGCGTTTGGTGCGGCTCACGTCGCGCTGGGTGGCGTAATCCGCATCCACGCCGCGATAAAACACCGTTCCCGCGCGGGTCGCGCCGGAGGGCAATTGCACCGGCAACCGTTCTCCCAGGCGGATCTGGTCAATGTAAGTCTCCGGCACATCGGCCCGCACCCAGAGATTGTCCTGGTTAATCAGCGTGACGATGGCCTGGCCGGGATTGACCACTTCGCCCTGCAACGCCGCGCGCGTATCCACAATGCCGTTGATCGGCGAATGGATTTCAGTATAGCCCAACTGCACCTGCGCCTTTTCCTCCTGGGCGCGGGCTGCTTGCATCAGGCTTTCAATGGATTCAACCTTTGCCTTGGCGGCATCGCGGGCGGTGCGCATCTGGTCGTAAGTCTCCACGGATTCGACCTTGTTGGAGTACAATCCTTCAATCCGCTTGAAATTCAGACTCGCGTTTTCCAGGTCGGCCTGGGCCTGGATCAGTTGTGCCGCAGCCTGTTTTTCGCTGCTTTTGTAAAAATCCAAATCGGCCTGCCAGGCCTGGGGCTGAATCTGCGCCAGCAATTCGCCGTTGGTGACGGTATCTCCTTCCCGGACCCATAACCGCTGCAACTGGCCCTGGATTTGCGAGCTCACGATCACCTCGTCCGTGGTCACAATACCGGTGAGAACAATCCGGCGCGGCTCCTGGACGGACGTGTAGAGCAGGGCACCGGCCAGCACGGCCAGAATCAGAACCACGATGCTGATTTTGCGTTTCATTCCGGCGAAATTTCGGGATCACAAACAAACCGCGCGGCTGGCGGCATTCAAGCTGGTTTGAACCCTGCCTCATTAAATGAACCGAACGTGGAAATTGGCATGTTCCTTCCGCCGGGTCAAGAAAACCCATTCCCCGGCAAAAGGAACGGAATTCTGAATTGAATTGCCTGAATCGCGGCGCTGATTCACATTTTGCCGATGCCTTCGGAGACATTTCAGGCGTGTTGACGAACGACCGTTTGCCCAGGAGAAATGTTAGTTTGTTTTTCACGTCCGCCCTCACCCTGTCTCTCTCCCCCGGGGAGAGGGGAGCGCATTCACATTTTTTGGGTTTTCGCCGGACCATTCGGCAAACCCGCCATTGGTTTAAAAAAATGGCTGCGAACGGTTCACCCTCTCCTGGAGGAGAGGGCCGGGGTGAGGACGAGCGTTTCAAATGACTTTCGAAAGTTGTCTTCACGTCCACCTTCACGCTGCCCCGGGAATGTTGCATTTAACAAAGAAATCAGGAAATCAGGAAAAATCGGTTCCTGATTTCCTTATCACTTTCCCTCTGAAACGTTAGCATAAATCCAGATGCTCGAACCTCTGCCCATTTACGAGATTGAAGACGAAATTATTTCGCGGTTGAAATCCGGCCGGCGGCTGGTTTTGTCGGCGCCTACCGGTTCTGGCAAATCCACCCAGGTGCCGCAAATGCTCCTCAAGCACGGGTTGCTCGACAGCGGGCAGGTGGTGATTCTCCAGCCGCGCCGGCTCGCGGCGCGCCTGCTGGCATCACGCGTGGCCCAGGAACTTGGCGTCGAGTTGGGCCGTGAAGTCGGTTATCAGGTCCGCTTTGAAAACTGCGTCAGCGCCGCGACCCGCATCAAATTCGAAACCGAAGGCATACTGCTGCGACAGTTGATTCAGGATCCGGCCTTGCGCGGCATCCAGGCCGTCATTTTCGACGAGTTTCACGAACGGCACCTGTACGGCGACATCACGCTGGCCCGCGCTTTGGATATTCAAGAACAACACCGCCCGGACCTGCTCATCGTCGTCATGTCGGCGACGTTGGATGCCAAAGTGTTGGAGGAATATCTTTCCCAACGTAGCAGCGGACGTGAGTCCGCTCATTCTTCTTCGGCGAAAAATCAGAGCCGACTCACGTCGGCTGCTACGGGTGATTTTGGTTGTTCCGTCCTTTCCTCCGAAGGCCGCGTGTATCCGGTGGAAATCGAATACCTCCCACATCGCCCGGGAGCAAACGCGCCGCCGGTTTGGGAATTGGCGGCGGACACCTTCGCCCGGCATGTCCGTTCCGGCGAGCGCGGCGACGTGCTCGTGTTCATGCCGGGCGGTTTTGAAATAAACCAGACCATCGAAGCCATCCGCCACACGCCGGAGTCGAAGGGGTGTCTGCTCCTGCCGTTACACGGCGAATTGCCGCCGCGCGACCAGGACGCGGCCGTCGCACGGTACGACCGGCCCAAGGTGGTTGTGGCCACGAATGTCGCCGAGACGTCCATTACCATTGACGGCGTGCGGCTGGTGATCGACAGCGGGTTGGCGCGCATTCCACGCTACGATGCCAACCGCGGCATCAATACGCTGCTGGTTGAGAAGATCAGCCAGTCCTCGGCCGACCAGCGGGCGGGACGCGCGGGCCGGACGGCGCCGGGCCTTTGCGTGAGGCTCTGGTCCCGGCCGGAGCACGACGAACGCGCGCCGCAGGAATTGCCGGAAATCCAACGGCTCGATTTGGCCGAGGTGGTACTCACGCTCAAAGCTTCGGGGATCGAGGATTTGCGGAATTTTCGCTGGCTGGAAAAGCCGGACGAGATCTCACTCACGCACGCCGAGGAATTATTGGAGGATCTGGGGGCGTTGACAAAGAGCGTAGCGCAGGCGTCCTCGCCTGCGAGTTCTGGTGGCGTCACCGCCGCCAGTTCCACCCACGGCGGGCAGGGATGCCCGCCGAACCCGCCGACGCGGACGTCGGCGCTACAAATCACTCCGGTAGGTCGCAAGATGCTGGCGTTTCCGGTGCATCCGCGTTACTCGCGCATGTTGCTGGCGGCACAGGAGTACGGCTGTGTTCACCAAGCCTGTCTCGTGGCGGCACTCACCCAGGGACGCGATTTGTTGCTCCGAAATGCTGGCCGCGACGTGGTGTCTGCCCGCGAGGATTTGTTCGGCGACAAGGCGTCATCGGATTTCTGGATCCTGATGCGTGCCTGGAATTATGCGGTGAAAAACCAGTACCGGGTGGATGCCTGCCGCCGGCTGGGCATTCACGCCGTCACCGCCCGGCAGGTTGGGCCGTTGTTCGATCAATTCCTGCGCATTGCCAAAAGTGAGGGGCTCGATACGCAGCCGCGTGAAATCAAGGACGAGGCGCTGCAGAAATGCATTCTGATCGGGTTCAGTGACCGCGTGGCGCGGCGGCTGGACCAGGGCACGTTGCGTTGTGAACTGGTTCATAACCGGCGCGGCGTGCTGGCGCGCGAAAGCGTCGTGCAACCCAGTCCGCTCCTGGTGGTCGCTGAAGTGCGCGAAGTCGAGGGCCGGGAAGTAAACACCATTCTTTCGCTCGCCACGGCGATCGCGCCGGACTGGCTGCGTGAATTGTTCCCGGAGGACATGACGTCCGATTTGCATGTCGAATTCGATGCCGTCACGAAACGCGTGCAAGCCGCAGAACTGGTGCGGTTTCGGGGTCTGGCCTTGTCGGCGAAACGAGTTGACCCGCCACCCGCCGAAGCGGCAGCGCGGTTGCTGGCCGAGGAAATCCTGGCGGGCCGGTTGCCGCTGCCGAATTGGGACCACCACGTCGAGCAATGGCTGGCCCGCCTGAATTTGCTTTGCCAGCATTGTCCGGAATTGCAATTGCCGGCCATCACCGAAGATGACCGCAAACACATCATCGAACAGCTTTGCCACGGCGCGGTGAGTTACAAGGACATCAAGGAGCGCGAAGTGAAACCGCTGGTGATGTCGTGGTTGTCGGCCGCGCAGCGCGAGTTGCTGGACCAACACGCGCCGGAACGGCTTTCGCTGACGAACGGGCGCACCCCAAAAGTCGTTTATGAAAATGGCAAGTCGCCGCACATCGCACTGCGGATTCAGGAGTTGTACGACGTGCACCAGACGCCGAAGATTGCGCTGGGCCGTGTGCCGGTGACGGTTCACATTTTGACGCCGGGGATGAAACCGATCCAGGTCACGCAAGACCTCGGCAATTTCTGGCGCGAACATTATCCGCGCATCAAATCCGAGTTGCAGCGCAGATACCCCAAACACCTGTGGCGGTGAGGGCCCGGGTCATCTGAAGGCAGAACTGCATGGGCCGTGGTTATTCAGGGGACGGTGCTGCTATAACCCGGCCTTTTTGTCTTGATTGTAGCCTGTGATTCTGGCAGTCTCCCGATTGCCGTCAGAAAGCCTTTTTTATCACCTTAAGCAGAACTCTATTATCCATGAAGATTTCCAGCGTTTTAGCGATGGCAGGGTGGGGTTTCATGGCAACGATGCTTACAGTTTGGCCGCTGTCAACGACTGCATGGGCGGTGCCGGGTGACGAGCATTGGGACGCGCAGTTCGGCTGGCCGGGGCCGGGCGGCGCCTACAATTACGCCGTCGCAACGCACAATGGGCGGATTTACGTGAGCGGTTTGGGCAGTACCGGCACCAATGTTTCCCTCGAAGTCTGGGACGGCGCCCAATGGTCGGCCATGAGCCGGTTCTACGGTTCGGGTGAAACGGCGGTATTTGACCTGGCGTTTGTTGGCGACAGCTTATACGCAGCCGGAATTTTTACGAACGTTGACGGTGTAACGGCAAATGGCCTGGCCAAGTGGGACGGACAAAGCTGGAGTAGTATCGGCTTTAACGGCGTGGCCTACTCACTGGCGCCGGATGGTGGCAATCTTTACGTGGGAGGTCATTTCACCAATGCCGGAAGTGTGGCGATGATGAATGTTGGCCGTTGGGACGGAAGCGTTTGGTCTGCTCTCGGCAGTGGGGTCGGTAACACCAACAACGGTTTTGTGTACTCGGTGACGGCCAGCAACGGAATCGTCTATGTCGGCGGTTACTTCACCAATTCCGGCGCCTCGTCCATCAGCAGTAATGTCGCTTGCTGGAATGGCGCTGCCTGGACCGCCTTGGGCACCGGCCTTGGCAGTATTGTTTATACCCTGGCGCTGAATGGAAGCGATCTGGATGCCGGCGGACTTTTTGGAACGAGCGGTGTGGCTCAGTGGGACGGCGCCGGCTGGTCCACCTTGGGTAGCGGGTTTAATGCTGGAGTGCAGAGCATTGCCATTTTGAACAATCTCGTCTGCGCCGCAGGGGCATTCACAAATATTGGAGGCGTCGGCGCATCGCATTTTGCGGTGTGGAATGGCTCGTCGTGGGCGGCAGCGGGAGCCGGGTTGAGCGCAGCGGGGCTTCGGATTGCTGGCACCGGGACCAACCTGTACGTTGGCGGCAATTTTCTGCTGGCGGGAGGCATTAATGCAAACGGGCTGGGCGCGTGGGATGGCACCAACTGGAGTTCGGTCGGTACGCCCGGCCGGATGAACGGCGTTTCGTTCCTGGCGCGAGCCATCGCCGGCAGCGGCACGAATTTATATGCCGGCGGCCCTTTCGCCGCCGCCGGGCAGGCCATGGTAAATTCGATTGCCCGCTTTGATGGTCAAAACTGGCATTCGCTTGGCAGTGGACTCAGTGGTTCGAGCACGCCCAACGTCACCACACCAGCCATTAACGCCATCGCCGTCAGCGGCAACAACGTTTATGTCGGCGGCTCATTCACCAGCGCCGGCGGTGTCGGGGTGCAGAACATTGCCCGCTGGGATGGTACGAACTGGTATGCAATGGGAAATCCCGGTGGGCTTGTTTATTCCGTTACCGTTCGCACCAATGGCGTTTATGTGGCTGGTTCTGCCGAAGGGCTGAGCGGTTATGCGGATCCTTTTTTCGTTTGGTGGGATGGGACTAATTGGCAGGATGCCCTCAACTTCAATAGCACGAATACCTTTTTTCTAACTTACCTTAACGACAGCCTTCCAGGCATGGATGCAGCCGCGTTCCAGGGCAGCAATATTTATGTCGGCGGCCATTTTAACATTGCCTGGCATGACCCGATGTTCAATGGAACCAATTGCCCCAACATTCTGCGTTTTGACGGCACTTACGCAAACATTGTGGGTACCGGGCTTAGCAGCAACGTCGTTGCGATGGCTGCCATCGGGACTAATCTTTATGTGAGCGGACCATTTACCAACGCTGGAGGCGTAACCGTGAGCCGCGTGGCGAGATGGGACGGTAATAGCTGGTTCGACGTTGGCGGCGGGGTTGTTGGGAGTGGAACCGTTTCGACGTTGGCGGCTATGGGAAACTCTCTCTATGCCGGCGGAACGTTCACCAACATGGGCGGCGTGCCGGCCAATCGCATCGCCAAGTGGGATGGCACGAATTGGTCGGCGTTGGGCAACGGCACGCTTTATTCCCAAACGTCGGGTTCAGTCAGCGCGATTGCCGCTTCGGGATCGGACCTCTATGTGGGCGGAACCTTCCGCACGGCTGGCGACAAAGCATCGTATTTCATTGGTCATTGGAATGAGCAATTGAATTTTGACGTTCCTCGACTCATCAACCCGGCGTGGCTGATGAACCACCAGTTTCAAGCCCGGCTCTTTGGAATCAGCGGCATGACCAATATTGTCGAAGCCAGCCCCGATCTGATGAATTGGACGCCGATCCTCACCAACAGCGCCGGCATTTATGATTTCACCGATCCGTCCGCGCCGAATTATCCATGGCGCTTCTATCGCGGGGTATTGGGGCCGTAGATCGTTTAAATCGTGCCCATTTCCGGCGCGACCATCATCCGCGCGGCAAATGCGAGTTACCGCGGAAATATCCCAAGCGCCAGTGGCGGTCAGGGGGCGCCGACGATCAAAGGCCGGTGAATTCCAGCTCATCGGGCCGGCAGGCCGATGTCGTGGCTCAGTCGGGCGGCGGCCTCGGCGTTCACCCATTTCACCAGGGATATAAAATTCACCAGCGCCGGGCTGTCCGGTTTCACCTTGAACAGGTTCCGCAGGGCGTGCACGACCTTGGCGTAGGTCTCGGTGTATTTTTCATGCGTCAACCGCGAGACGTACGATTCCATGATGGCCTGGGCCATCGGATCGGTCTGTCCGTCGGGCAGGTAGGGCAACAGACAAAAAATTCGAACCAACGCCATCGGTTCGGCGGCGGTCAATGCCAGCCAGCTTTGTTTGACCTCGTCGGCGTCATATTTGGCATGCAACCGGTCGCGGATGGCCGTGGCGATGTCGTTGGGCGAGGCCCGCTGGCCGAGACGGGCTTTGATGTTCTCCCAGGCTGCCTGTTGTTCCATTTCCGGGGTGACGGCGACTTCCGGTTTCTTCAATTCCGCCTCGATTCCTTTCAAACCCAATTCCTGGCCGAGGGCCAGACTGAGAGCTTCCGCCTCGTCCTTGCGAATCCGGGTCGAAGTGGCGATGGCCTTCACCACCGGCCGCTGCAATTCGGGCTTGACCAATCGCAGGATGGCGGCGAGCGATTTGGGGGGCGGCGCTTTTTGATTGGGGAGGAGATGTTTGACAAAAGTGGCAATCACACCGTCCAATTCGGGCACCTTGTCCATGCGCAAGGCGAGGACAAACTTCAACGTCCGGCCCGCGCGGCCGCCTTTGCCGATATTGTTCACAATCATCAAGCGTTGGTCGGGCCCGGCCACGAAAGCCAGCAAACTCTCCGCCTGCTTGATCAATTTTTCATCCAGGTTGTCCTGGTCGTTCGTGACCACCAACTGTTCGATCACGGCCGGCAGCCGCTGGGCAAAGGTGCCTTCGGGCGTTTCGGTGTTCTGATGGTGGTAGTAATGAAGCAATTCGAGGATGAACGAGAGTTTCAAAAAAGCGTTTTTCCGCGCCTGGGCTTCGGCGGTGGACGCCTTGCTGCGCTGAACTCTCTGGTGCAAGGCCAGCAATTCCTTCCGTTTATCGGCCGGCAGGGCCGGCTCCTGCTGGAGCAGCGCCTCGAAATCATTTTTGAAACCCAGCACAATTTCCTCCGGCTTGGGGCGCGGATTCAGCTTGGCGTCGGTGGTCAAATCGTTGAAGCCAACCAGCGCCGCCTCGCCAAATTCCCGGACAATCCGTTCCCGCGGCACCTGGCCCTTGACGAAACAACGATTGGCCCGAATGACCTCCTGGGAAAAAAACAAGTCCGGCTGCGAGATCAGCGACTGGAGTATTTTCGTTTCGAGCGGCGTGTCCAGACGGATCAGTTCCTCGACGGTTGGTTTTACGGCGGCCACCAGGTCGCGTTTGGTTTGTTCCAATACCTTCAAGATCGCCGGTTGCAGCACGTTGCCTTCGATTTTGCCGTTGGCCAGGGCGGCGCAGACTTCGTTGACGTGAGTGTTATGCTCGACCAGCCGGGAAACCACCACGCCGACGTCGCTGATCGGCAGTTTGCTCACCAGGCCGGCGATCAAATTCACCAGTTCGCCGTGCGATTTCTGGCGGTATTCGATGGTCTTTTCCAGGAGCGTTCGCAATGACTTGTTCTCCTGTTCCAGCGCGCCGCGTTCGGCTTCCAGTTGGTCCACCCGGGTCGCGAGGTTGCGCCAGCCCTGTTGAATTTCTTCCAGCGAGGGGGTCGGGCGGTTGCCATTCTCTGGTTCTGTCTGTGCCATGGGTTAATATTCCACAATCCGGCCGCTTTTTTCCATTCAAATTTTGTGCGCCACTGGGGAAAGGAATAGTTAAGGTTCCCCGGTCCGGGCAAAAAACATTTGCAAACCGGCGCGATAAGTTGAAGGTTAAGGGACAATAAGGTTGAAGGATTGATTATGGCGCACGTAATTACCAATAAATGTGTGAAGTGCAAGTTCACCGATTGCGTGGAGGTATGCCCGGTGGCGTGCTTTTACGAGCTCGACAATCAACTGGTCATTCACCCGGAGGAGTGCATCGATTGCCAGGCTTGCGTGACGGAATGTCCCGTGGAAGCCATCTACGCCGAGGCCGATGTCCCGGCGCAGTACCAGGCGGACATCGCGTTCAACGCGGCCCAGGCCAAACAGATCAAAGAAGCCGGCCAGGAGGCCATCTTGAAGAAAAAGGAACCGTTGCCGACCGCGGCGGAACGAAAAAAAGAACTCGGTTATTGAACCGGCTTTCAGAGGGGGGCTGCCGGGAGCGCCGACATCCTGCCGGCGAGTTTCGCGACTCAATTCCCAACATGCCGGCAGAATGCCGGCGCCCCCGGCGGTTACGAATTGATGGCGTGCAACGGCAGCCGATCCTGAAAATAAGGAAGCGCGGCAGGGGGTGAATCGAAGCCGTGCCGCCCGGGGCCGGGCACTGCCCCAACGAAATCGCGGTAAAGGGTGATGGCGACGTGCTCGTTGCGGCGGATGCAGTCCTTGATCGCTTCGGCATCCCTCTCGCAATGGATGAGCGTCTTCCACGAGTAGATATGTCTGGGTTTGTGGAAATCGCTGTTGGCGATGAACGGCAGCCGTTTGAGCCCGATGTCGTTGAAGATGTTGTTGCGATTGGCGATTTCCCAGGCATCGAGCAGCGGCGCGAATTTTTCCTGGTTTTCCCAGAGGTACAACGTGTTCTTGCCCCACTCGCTTTTCATGATGTGCGGATGCGAGGCCACCGCCAGCGCGCCTTGCTTGTGGATTTTTTCGATGATTTCGGGAATGTCCAGCGACGGATCCACCGGCGCTTGCAAGTCAATGCCCAGCAAATGCGCGGAAGTCTTGCGCGTATAACCGTCCTTGTTGAATTCGACGCCCGTCATCACCAACATCTGATACCGGCGCCACGCCCGCTGTCGCTCACGCTCAATGACGGCGAAATATTCCCCGACCTGTTCCTGGCCCAGCGTGCAATTGGCCAGTTCGGCCAGCTTGCCCAGCAAACGGCCCGGGTCCGCCAGATGGTCGGTGATGCAAATGCAATCGAAACCGCGTTCGCCGTAGAAGTCCACAATCTCCGGCACGCTCAGTTTGCCGTCGGAATAATTCGAATGGATATGGAAATCGCAGAGCAGCATCTGCGGAGGGCTGCCACTGCCGTTCGGGCCCGGTGCGACCCGCATGACGCGTTGGGGAGCCGTTTCGAATAGCTGGACCGCCTTGCGGCCGGGTGGCTCATGGTCCGCTTCGGCCAGAATGAGTTCGGCAATGCGCATGGCGGCGTCGGGCCGGCTGATTATTTTGAGATTTTCGCGCCATTCCGACCAGAGGTGGGCGCACTTGTCAATTTCCCGAGTATGCGGCGCTCTACCGAGACGTCGCTACGGTGCACGGGAGTTCTTCAGAGGCTCCATTTTTGAGGTTCATCTTGTCCCGAAATTCAAATGCAGTTGATAAAACCATTTTTCTGAATCACAGTGTCACTGTGCCTCCAGAATTATTTCAGGCAAGCCGGTTGGTGCGCGCAACAGGGCAGGGGAGCAACCTGGCTTGCTGTCTGCTGATGTTGTTTTTGGCCGGGTCACTGGTGGCGCGGGCGGATGACGACACCGTCACCCTGCCGGACCTGATTCAAGACGCGCAACAATGGGCGCAGGAAAATCTCGACACCAACGTTCTGAATGAGCTTCCCAGTGTGGACAATCCGCAGGTGCAACAATTCCTCCGCGAACTGCAGAAGCGTTGCCAGGGCGATTACGTGGTGGACCTGGCGGCGTTGCGACAAACAGCTCAAACCGTGCAGTCGGTGTTGGAAAGCAGCGACGAAACCCGGCCCTACGCGGCGTGGCTTAAAGCGCAGATGGATTACCTCGACGTCGCTGATGAAATCCGGCTTGCCATTCCACCGCCGGAAGTTGAAACCAACCAACTGCCCCAGCCGGTTCCCAATCCTTCCGCGCAGAGGGAACGCGAGCTGTGGGTCAAGAAAGTGTCCGTCGTTCCCTGGCCGCCGGCGGCCAAAGAACTTGTGCCGGAGTTAAAGCCGATTTTTACCGCGCAAAAGGTGCCGCCGGATCTGGTCTGGGTGGCGGAAGCGGAATCATCCTTTGACCGGCACGCGTTGAGCCCGGCGGGGGCGGCGGGGCTGTTTCAATTGATGCCGGCCACCGCCAAACGGTTCGGCCTGTCCTTGTGGCCGCGCGACCAGCGTTATCAACCGGAGCCGAGCGCGACCGCCTCCGCCCAGTATTTGAAATATCTATACGACCGTTTCAAGGACTGGCGTCTGGCGCTGGCCGCTTACAACGCCGGGGAAGGCACTGTGCAAAAATTGTTGGACCGCTACAAGACGCACAACTACGACGACATCGCCCAACATCTGCCGGCGGAAACGCAGATGTATGTGCCCCGGGTCGAAGCCATCCTCCGGCAACGGGAAGGCGTGGACCTCGAAGACCTTTCCGCGCCGGAAAACTGAATCAATTCCCGACTCTCAGCCTTTAGCCTTTGGCCTTTGACCTTCAGCCTTCCGTTTACTCCTATCCTCCGGCGAAGACCGGTCGAAAGTTGGCCTCGGTCAGGATGCGCGCGACTTCTGCGCGTTTGTCGCCTTGAATCTCGATCTGACCATGCTTCACCGTGCCGCCGGTGCCGCCGGCGCGCTGCATCGCCTTAACCAGTTGCTCCTTTTCCGGCAGTCCGATGCCGACAAAACCTTTCACCACCGTCACCGTCTTGCCGCCGCGCCCGGCCGTCTGCCGGATGATATCCACCCGCCCGCGATTTTTCCGAGGTGGTTTGGTTGCATCGGGTGGGGCGAGGCTACTGACGAGCCGGTGCTGCTCGGCTTCACCGCTCCGGGATCGGCTCGCGGGGACGCTCGCCCCACCAGGATCTTCAGGTGCGGGCGGGAGCCCGACGCTGGACCAAGCAGCAAAGGGGTTGTGACTCAAACTTTGCCCGCCGTCGGTGGGAATGCGTTTGCGTTCACTCATGCGTGGTGTGCCTCAATGGCTAAAGGCCGAAATACTTTGGCATTTAGAATTTAGCCTTACAATACCAACAGCCCTGACGACAGATTATTAATCCGAACATCGGAGGAACCTAATGCACAGATCCGTCTGCCATCAGAGCCGGATCTAATATACTCCATTTTCTTTCTTCTGCCACCGTCGCAACCCAATGACGCGTAATTAACAACCAGGAAACAAAGCAATAAAGAATTGAATTTCAGCCTGCGGGGCCGCAGCCGCTTCATCCCGGCGAAGGCCTGCGCGAAGTCAGGCTCGTGTCACATGGATAAAATGGAAAATCGCCAACAAGGCTGCCATCAGCACGGCCGCAATAATCAATGCAACCGGCCAATTCCGAATGCGAACCCGTGAATCAGCGACGGAAGCGCCATCAATCCGAAGCCGGTATGGAAATGAAAACGACAAACCGCAAAGACCCCAACTCAACTCTGCCGTATGGGTGGAGCCGGCGTGTGTGAACGTCGTGGAATATGAGCCTGTGAACTTGAACTGGCCACCCGTCCGAAGAATCCGCTGACCCTCCAAAAATACGTCAACGGACGCTGTGTTCCAAAGGTATCGAGGAACCAGCCGGGCCTGAACATCAACCACGCGGCCTTGCCATTTGACAACCTCGCTCATTTGCGATTGCGCGACTCCTCTCATAAAATGATTATTCCCCAGGTCAGTGTGACCTGTCTATCAGTTAACCTACGACTCTTTTTATAGTGTTTGACACTACAGCAGAACGGCGGGGTTACCCGTGGCTCAATCCCGGCTTTCGACCGCCTTACTGCCCTGCCTGCGGGGCCGTAGCCCCTTCATCCCGGCGAAGGCCAGCGAGGGTTAGACCACTTGGTCATGTTTTGCGAATGACTCGAAAGCCACCGATACCAACAAATAAAGCAATCTCGCCGAGAATCATCTCCAACAATCCCCATCTCAAATGGTATTCAATGCCGGCACCGCCTTCTCCCAGGGGGAGACTTGAACCGCTTGGGAAGCGGTTCAAGGAATTTGCCAGCGGCAAAGGCCGACAGCGCCAACCAGGCGGGCGCGAGCGAGTCAATGTCAGGATGAGGGCGGGCGTCAATGGCGCGCCGGCAGATTGGAGACTCGCAGCGCTCGTGCCTCCGAAAGTTTATTTCACCAGTGTCCGACAGAATTTCTCAATCCGCTCCAGGCCCTTCTCAAGGTTCGCCATGCTGGTGGCGTAGCTGAGGCGGATGTAATCGTCCGCGCCGAAGGCGATGCCCGGCACGGCGGCGACTTTCTCCGCTTCCAACAACTTCGCGCAGAAGTCGGTGCTCTTGAGGCCGGTCTTCGAGATGTTGGGGAAGAGATAAAACGCGCCTTTCGGGTTCACGCAGGAAAGTCCCGGAATGCTGTTTAATTTCTGATGCGCAAACCGGCGGCGTTTGTCGAATTCCACGAGCCAGCCTTTCAGATGGTCCAGCGGGCCGGTGATGGCCGCCAGCGCGCCTTTCTGGGCGAATGACGTCGGGTTACTCGTGCTGTGGCTTTGGACGGCGTCAATCGCCTTGGCAATCGGCTCCGGCGCGGCCAGAAAACCGAGCCGCCAACCGGTCATGCTCCATGCCTTCGCAAAGCCATGGACGATGATGGTGTGCTCCTGGTGCGCGGGCGAAAAGCTGGCGACGCTCTTGTGCACCGCACCGTCATAAAGCAGGTGCTCGTAAATCTCGTCGCTCATGATGAGCACGCCCTTCTCGACGCAGATGTCGCCGATGGCCCTGGTTTCCTCCGGCGTATAAACACTGCCGGTCGGGTTGCTCGGCGAGTTCAGAATAAGCAGGCGCGTACGCGGGGTGATGGCGGCACGGAGTTGTTCGGGCGTGATTTTAAACTCCGTCTTGTCGGTGGTCTCCAAAATCACCGGCTTGGCGCTCGCAAGCTTCACCATTTCCGGATAGCTCAGCCAGTACGGCGCGGGAATGAGCACTTCGTCGCCTTCCTGACAGGTGGCGATGATGACGTTGTAGCACGAGTGCTTGCCGCCACAGGAAACGATGATTTGTGACGGTTTATAAGTCAGACCGTTCTCGCGTTTGAACTTGTCGGCGATGGCTGCGCGCAATTCCGGGATGCCGCTGGACGGCGTGTATTTGGTGAACCCGGCGGCGAGCGCCTTGGCGGCGGCGTCCTTGATGAATTGCGGGGTGTCGAAGTCCGGTTCGCCGGCGCCGAAGCCGACGACGTCCTCGCCCGCGGCCTTCATGGCCTTGGCCTTGGCATCGATGGCGAGCGTGAGCGACGGTGACAGCGACGCGGCGCGTTGTGAAATTTTATAGTTCATTGGCGGGGAGAATTTACGCGCTGCGCGACGAAGTTCAAGGAAGGAAATTGAAACTATGCCTTTGACAAATTCGGAGTTCAGCGCCTGGCGGCGATTCGGAGCATTCGGCAAGGGCAAAGCGTCGTGGCGCGCGCCAGCCCTCTGGCGATTTGCCATGAACGGCGGGGCCGGTTGTTGAAATCGTCAGTTGGCCGCCGGTGGGTCGGTGAATTCAATCACATCCGCCGTGACCGTTAATTTGGGGATGGAAAACAAAATCAAATAGATGGATGAGCGATCTTCCGTTTGATTGGCCAACGCGATCGCCCGGCCCGTCAGAGGCTCGCCGGCCGATTTATACAAATCCGCCTTGGCCGTCGCATAGGTGGGGTTGGCGAACGAAATGATACCCAGGAGCCGAAATCCGTAGCTCTTTCCCATGGCTCCGGGTTTGATGACCCGGTAATTCTTCTGGTTCAAGGAGACGTCCGTGCCGGTGGTTTGTCCCTTGAAACTGCCGGTGGAGGAACATCCCACGGCCAGGCACAGGAGCACCGCGCTTGCCGCCATGTATGCCGGCCATTTGGAGAGAGATGCCAGATGTTTCATATTTCCAACCTTTCATTCTGATTTTCTGATTCGGTTAATCGGGTGTTTCATTTCTTTGCCAGCCACCCGCACGTGGAGAGATTAAGCCCAAATGAATCATCCTGGCAAGCATTGAAGCAAGGCTAATCCGCCTGGGGCAGGAACGGTTCGCCGAGCCGTCTGGCGGAGGTTATTTGGCAGCAGCACTGGTGCGAACCGGAGTGATAGGTGACAAACAAACCGGGGTGATGGGTTACAGTTCCAGGCATTATGCCTTGGAAAACTGTGAACCCTATGGACGAGACGATTCGATTTGTGATGTTGGCGCAGAGCGC
>JAJXYT010000117.1 GCA_021780375.1 bacterium
TCGGCACGGAGGTGGGATTAAATCTATTGCGGCAGAAGAATCTTTTCGCCTATGACCAGAAACAAGGATTGGGTTATGGCGCGGTGAACGGCCTGGCGGAAATTGCCCCCGGTGTGATTTGGGCGGGCAAGCCGGGCGATGGTTTGTATCGCTGGGACGGAAGAAATTTCAGCCGGCTCATGTCCGCCAACTTGTCCATCCTGGGCCGGCAAATCAACACCCTGCTGGCGTCCCGTGATGGCAGTTGCTGGGTGGCGGGCGTCGACGGCCTGCTGCATTTTAACAATCCGACGAAAACGACGGACGAGGCGGAATTGTTCCCGTTGCCCGGCGAGAACATTGTTTCTTTATGCGAAGATCAGGGACGCGGCTTGTGGGTGGGAACGCGAGAAGGCCAGCTATGGCGGCTGGCAAACAAGAAGTGGGAGGCGCAGACGAATTTGCTGCACGCCATCACGGCCATCGTTCCGGGCACTAATGGCGCCGTGTGGATCGGGACCGAAGGTGATGGAGTCTATGAATTCAAGAGAGGCGCCCGCGCGCATTTGGACACCGGCAACGGCTTGCTCAGCGATCTAATCCGCACACTCTATCTGGATGCCCAGGGCACGCTCTGGATTGGCACGGCGGGCGGCGGCTTGAGCTGGTGGCGGCACGGTCATCTCACCACGCTGACCACCCGGGAAGGACTGCCGGACAACACGGTCTCGGAAATTCTGGAGGACGGCAAGGGCCAGCTTTGGCTGGGAAGCAATCGTGGGATCGATTGCGTGGGCAAAACCGAACTGGAGGAATTGGCGGCCGGCAAAATTCCCGCCGTGTATCCCCAGGTTTATGGCCGGGCGGAAGGGATGCTGTCGGAGGAATGCTCGGGGGGATTTTGTCCGGCGGGTCTGAAATCTCAATCCGGCCAGCTTTGGTTCCCCACTTTAAAGGGCGTCGTGGTGGTGGATCCGCAGGTGAATTTGTCACGAATGCCGGTGCCGACGGTGTTGCTGGAGGAGGTGCTGGTGGATGGCGTTCCAAGTTCCGGATTCCAGGTTGCCCGCACGGTGGCCGGCCAAAAAGATGAAACGCCGGAACCCGCGGAAGCCAGCGCCACGGTTTTGAAACTGGGTCCGGGCAAACATCGCCTCGAATTCCAATATACCGCGCTTGGGTTTGACACACCGGAACGCATTCGTTTTCGTTACCGCCTGGAAGGCCTGGATTCCGATTGGGTGGAGGCGGGAAACCGGCGGGTCGCCTTTTATAGTTACGTGCCGCCGGGCAGCTATCGCTTTCACGTCATCGCCTGCAACGCCGACGGGCTTTGGAATAAAACCGGCGCCACCCTGGCTTTGACCGTTTCCAAATTCTTCTGGCAGACGTGGTGGTTCCTGGGTTTGTCGGTCCTGTCCCTTTTGGTTCTGGTGGTCGGGGTTGTTCGTTTTGCGGTAAAACGAAGATTGCAGCACCGCTTGCGACAACTCGAACAGGAACGCGCGCTGGAACGGGAACGGACCCGCATCGCCCAGGACCTGCATGATGAAATGGGCGCCAAACTGTGCCGGATTTCATTTCTGAGTGAAGACGCCCGGAGAAATCACAACGTGTCATCAGAGTTAAAGCATCAAATAGTTTCCATTTCGGACGCTTCCCGCGACGTGCTTCACTCGCTGGATGAAATCGTCTGGGCGGTCAATCCGCAGAACGACACGCTGGAGCACGTGGCCTCCTACCTTGGACATTATGCCCAGGAGTATTTTCAGGAAACCGGCATCGAATGCAAAGTGGATATTCCTGAACGGTTGCCGCCCTGTCCGCTTTCCTCGCAACTGCGTCATCATTTGTTGCTGGCCGTGCATGAGGCTTTTACCAACGCGCTCAAACACTCCCACGCCAGCCAGATCAGTGTTTTCGTGGTTTACGACGGTTCAGCGCTCGAAATTGTCGTCTCGGATAATGGCGAGGGATTTAATCCCCCGGTGATTGATCCCGCGGTGGCGGACTCCCGGACGGCCACCTGCAATGGCCTTCGGAACATGTCCCAACGATTGGCGGATATCGGCGGGCGTTGTTCGATCGAATCGCAAGTGGGGCGGGGAGTCACCATTCGCTTTGTCCTTCCCCTGAATCAGCCGGTGGGAAAATGGTGATACGATGATCACAGTTTCAATCGTGGATGACGAGAAGGGGCTGCGCGAGTCCATCGAAGCTTTTATCGATGGTTCGCCCGGCTTTCGCTGTGTCAGCGCCTATCCCAGCGCGGAGACCGCCTTGAAACACTTGCCGCAAGACCGCCCCGACGTGGTGTTAATGGACATTCATTTGACCGGCCTGAGTGGAATCGAATGCGTGGAACGCCTGAAGGCGGTCATGCCGAAGCTGCAGGTGATGATGTTGACGGTGTACGAGGACACCGACCAGATTTTCAAGGCGCTCTCGGCCGGAGCGAGCGGGTATATGTTGAAACGGTCAACGCCGGCCAAGCTGCTGGAAGCCATCAAAGACTTAAATGAAGGCGGTTCGCCGATGTCGAGTTCGATCGCGCGCCAAGTGGTGGCCTCGTTCCAAAAAGCAGGACAAACCCGTGACGAAAAAACGAATCTCTCACCCAGAGAACAAACGGTGTTGGAATCCATGGCCAAAGGCCTGACCTACAAGCAAACCGCCGATCAATTGGGAATAAGCATTGGAACAATTCGCACCTATGTCCGTCGCATTTATGAAAAACTGCATGTGCAATCGCGTACCGGGGCGGTGGCGGAGTATTTGCGGCAATAGGCTCTTCGGAGTCAACGAATCGCCCTCTGTCGCGGGTGGGAAACCAGTCTGGAGTTGAAGAACAAAAATTTGAAAGAAACTGAACCAATGATCTCCGTTGCAATCGTGGACGATGAGAAAGAACTGTGTCAATCCATAGCGACGTTTGTAAATGGATCGTGGGGATTTCAATGCGTGAGCACTTACCACAGCGCGGAGGCGGCGTTAAAACATTTGCCGGCTGAAAGACCTGATGTGGTATTGATGGATATCAATATGGCCGGGATGAACGGGGTGGAATGTGTGAGGCGGTTGAAAGGGCTGGCGCCGGAGATGAAGATCATGATGTTGACGGTGTACGACGACACCGACCAGATTTTCAGGGCGCTATCGGCCGGAGCGAGCGGGTACATGTTGAAACGGTCA
>JAJXYT010000174.1 GCA_021780375.1 bacterium
ATAAACCGAAGCGCCGCTGTCCAAATACGCCAGCACGTCTTTGAAACCCTGATCCTTGGGCTGGTAGCCGACCACGCCCGCGCCGCCCAAATGCCATTTGCCGAGAAAGGCCGAATCGTAATTCGTCAGCACTTCCGGCAGGCACAGTTCGTTCCAGCCTTGATCCATCGGCTGGCCCGAAGGCAATCCCTGCAAGACGCGCCCGTTGCGCCAGGCCTGCTGCACTTTGATCGGATCAAAGTGAATTGAGTCGAGCGGATGATAACCCGGCGGCGGCGTCAAACTGCGGATTGATCACAAATTTCCCGGTCGGATCGATGTAACCCCAACGTTTGCCCTGCCGGACCGGTGCCAGGCCCTTGGTAAAAGGCCCGAGGTCGTTGAACTGCGCATTGATCACAAATTTGCCGGTCTTGTCAACGAACCCCCATTTGCCGCCCAACCGGACTCCCGCGAGCCCTTCGGAAAACGATTGCGCCCTTTCAAACTGCGGGTTGACTGCAATTTTTCCGGTCTTGTCAATGAACCCCCAATGTCCCCCCATCCGGACCGGCGCGAGTCCTTCACCAAACATACCGGCATCTTCGAACTGCGGATTGATGGCGTATTTGCCGTCCGTACCGATGTAACCGTAGCGACCGCCGCCACCATGAAACGGACTGAAGGGTCTGGGATCGTAGGGAGCGAAAGGGCCGGCACCGCCGCCGAGTTTTACCGCCGCCAGGCCTTCGCTGAAGACATCGGCCCTGTCGAACTGCGGATTGATCTCCAGCTGCCCCGAGGCCCCCACGTAACCCCACTTGCCCATACGCACCGGGGCCAGACCTCCCGCAAACCCTCCGGCGTGATCGAACTGCGGGTTAATGACCGTATCGCCGGATTTGTTCACGAAACCCCAGCGGCCGTTGACGACCACCGGAAATAACGTCTGCGCGCCGATACACACCGGCGCCGTGTTCAGGATTGCTGCCGCGAACAACAGTGAGAAAAGGAATTTTTTCATAGTTTTTAGAGCGTCTTTTTTTATGGTTGCGGACAGGGATAAAAGACCATCCCATTCCCCACCGTTGGCGGCGAGTCTATTTTGCACGGAAAACGAGTCAAGTGCTGAATCCGGCGCTTCTCTCCCTGGCCATGCGATTCGCCCTTCGAACGCCAGCCGCCCATCGGTAGTGTCTTGATTCGGAGGGGCGAGTTATACGAGTCCCTGATTTCCCTTGGGATTTGGGACTCGCAGAGCTCGTCCCTCCGAAAACAGGACCATACCCGCCCATCTCCCGGCTTGACCCGGCGCGGGGAGAGGCTTAATACTTTGTATTAGAAAACGATGAGGTCCAATTTCCAACAGGAACGGAGGGTTTTTTCGGATTGACTGGTTTACATTCAATGCGGACGGTTGGGATCATCGGCAGCGGCCCGGCGGGCGCGACGCTGGCTTCGTTGCTCACGATGAAAGGCGTGGATGTGACCCTTTTCGACGATGGCCGCCGGCCCGATTTGATCGTCGGCGAGTCGCTCATTCCGGCGATTGTGCCCGTGTTGCGGAAACTGGGTCTGGAGGAACGCACGGCGGCCATTTGCCAGCACAAGCCGGGTGTCACGTTCACCTTCAGTCCGGAGGAGCAGGTCGCGTTCTGCTTTGATTCGCTGTCGGGTTCGCCCATGCCGACGTATGCCTACAATGCGCCGCGTCCCGCCTTCGATAATCTCTTGGACCAACGCGCCACGGAATTGGGCGTAAAACGAGCGAAAGTACGGGCAAAGATCGAGCGCGTGAACGGAACTGGATTGCAACTGGCTGCCGAAACGCTGGAACACGCCCCTTGGTTTCACGGCCGGCAGCCGGATTTGCTCGTGGATTCCACCGGACGCGGCCGGCTCTTTGCGCGTACGCTGGAGGTTCCGGCGGAAATCGGCCCGCGCAAGGATGTGGCCTACTTCGCCCACTATGAAGGCTTTGCCGATCCCATGCCGCGCGGACAGGTCATCATCGGACGGCTGGCCCGCGGCTGGTGCTGGCGCATTCCCTTGCGCGACTGTCTTTCGGTCGGTGTGGTACTGAACAAGGACGACGCGGTGCAATTTGGCGCCACGCCCGAGGAGCGGCTGGAGGGTGTTATCAATCACGATCCCTTGCTCGCCGCTGCCGGTCAGGGCCGCCGTCGCGTCACGGAGATTGCCACGTACACCAACTACCAGCTCGTTTCCCGGCAGGGCCACGGACCCGGGTGGGTCATGACGGGTGACGCGCTGGGTTTTGTGGATCCCATGCTGTCACCGGGCATGTGGCTGGCGCTGCATTCCGCCGAACTGCTCGCCGAGCGGCTGGACAATCTGCCGGCGTACTCGCGCGAGATGCGCAAACTGATCAAGGCCTGGATGGGGCTCATCCAATATTTTTACGACGGCCGCATCTTTGCGATGTACAAGACCGGCATGTTTTTTGAGCAAAAATTTCCGGGCAGGATTTCCGAGACGATGCACGATTTTTTCAACCGCAAGATCGCCTGCATGGCTTCGGGGCTGACCACGACCTCGCGGTTCGGCCACGGCATGTTGCAAATCATGTCGCGTCCGGCTGCGTGGAAAACCGATCCGGCGACGCTGGCAATCCGCTGAAATTTCGGGGGCGGGGCCGGTCCTTTGCGGAAGTCTCCGTTTTCGGCTACCTTGTCGGATGAATGGCCCGAGGCCGGCAGCTGCCCTTGGCGTGGGCAAGTTCGGGCTTGCCAGAGAAATGACAGTTCGCTTAAAACAAAGGCAGATGCTTTACGATGCTTGGCAGAAGGTGATTCAGAATCGGGGTGATGAAGTGGCTTTGCGCGATCTGGCTTTCGGACGGAGTTGGACCTTTGCGCAACTGGACCGCGAAGCCGAAACCCGCCTGCCGGACGATCCGGCAATGATTTTCCCGCGAGGTCATTCCCCTGAGTTCATTTTTACCGTGTTGCGGGCCTGGCGCCGGGGCCGGGTGTTGTGTCCGCTGGAGGCGCATCATCAACCGCTCGTGGTCCCGCCTCCGCCGCCACCCTGTTGTCATCTTAAAACCACGCCCGCCACCACGTGTGTGCCGCGGGCCTTCGCCTTTACAGAGGAACAACTTGCCGCTGACGCCTCGAACATTGTGGCGTCGATGGGCATGCGCCCGGACTGGCCC